>JBAWVE010000009.1:0-23741 GCA_037147435.1 Parachlamydiaceae bacterium | reverse complement strand
TTAAGTCCTCAAAAAGTTTTGGCGCGCTGCGCCATAACTTTTTGAGGACTTACCAAAAAACTCGATTCCATAAGATCTACATCCAAATTAACTTTTACAGGGCAGATTTTCAAAAGCACCCCACGCATACTTTTTTCTAAACTGTTTGATGGCTCCTGCTGCTCTTGCTTTAAAATCAGTTAAATATTAATTTTAATTATTACCGCTATTTTACAAGATAAAGTTACCGGAAAATTCATTTTAACTTAAGTGTTTCTAGTACTTGTTGTCAATACACGGGAGTTCAGCTTGAATTTGGAGTGCGGGGACTTGTCACCGCTTTAAATTACATCGACTTGTCAATGTCTTTTGTCAAGAAATTACCTAAGCTATACCGAATGTGGTTAAAAAATTAGCATTTCCCTCCCCCTAATTGTAGCAAAGGTTGTCGCATCAACTAGAACATCGACAAGTCGATGTTAACCAAAGCGGTGACAAGTCCCCTTACCTACTAAATGCTTCGCACATGAAAGTGTTCTTGGTGCCTTTAAACTCCGTATTATTCTTAAGTTGACACCATTGCGTGAACATATATCTATATTTTTTTAAAATTATTTTCAAATCTATTTTAATATTAATAAATTTTACACATACACATGTAAATTATACCTAGTATTAAATAGAAACAAAACATAGAATATTTACAACGAAAACTTTAAAAAAAGGAATGACTATGGAACCCTTAAGTCGATACCAGTTTCCTACGGAAGTCTCCAAAATCCTGAATCTCGAAACAAAAGAATTTAAAAGAGAGTTAACCGGAGTTTTAGCTAATCCTGCTATTAAAGAAACCCTAAATTTTTGGGCAGAGCAACATAATCCCGAAGATCTTAGATTGTGCGAAAGACTTTGGACAGTTTTGAAAGCATGCAAGCCACCTCAAGAAACAGATTGTGAAGCGACGGGAGGGATCAGTCGCTTCGCCGCTAAAGATGTAAAACGATTAAAAGGTGAACAGAATCTCGATCTATTCTTAAAAAAACATCCATCTAAATGGGACTTGAACTTCATCACTCATCTCAAAATTTATGGCGAATTGGGAATGCTTGATCGTAAAATGGTGCGCGACTTTATCCATGATATTCAACACAATGCCAAAGGTCCTTTGCCTGTTAGTAACTTACGAGAGCATTTGCTAATGTTATTGCATACCTTACCCCCCGATAGGGCTTCTATAGCTGCTGCTGCCGAAGCTCCTGTCGCATTGAGAGTACTACCAGAGCTACCGATTGACAAACATTTAAACTCCCCTGTCAAATTTGCATTTGGACTAGGCTATAGACCTTACGGGAATCTAGATGGGGCATATGAACAAATCAAAAGTGCCTTCAAGGATAAACCTTATGTTTGTTGCGAGTTTAATGATGAGGACGCAAGCATCAATTTTTATCATGATCCATCAGAAATTATTCTTTTTTTAAATATTTATGGGATCCAAGATATTAATCATCATATTGATGCTCGCCAAAATGAGTACCCAGGCCCAAATGGTTGTTCGTATATTCAAATGTCTTGCAACTTCAGGGAAAAGGAAACAGCTTTAATTAAAGAAGCAGAAATCTATATTGCGCACCACAGCAAGGAACAGATTGATATTATCGCTGAAGAGCAAAAAAAGAAACCTATAGAAGCCTTAACTTCGATGCTATCAAAGTATCCTGGTGTTTGTGTCGGGGAAGTTCACAGCAAGCCCATTACACGACAATTCATTACTGAGCACATGAAAGCCCTGAAAAAGTCCGGTTTGGACACTCTATACATGGAACACCTCTGCTTTGATTCCCCTATGCAACGGACATTGGATGATTACTGTGCTTCAGAAGATCTAACGATGCCTACCGTATTGCATAAGTTCTTGGAAATGCTAGATAGAGGATACAACCGTGCAGCTCCCACTGAATTTGGGTTCTTAAGGCTTATTGAAACTGCAAAAAAACAAGGAATACGCATTGTTGGGATAGACACTACCGTCGCAAGAAATTGCGGTGTTACTCGCGAGAAAGGCGTCACGAATTCTAAAAAGCGATATTTAGGGATGAATGCTGTGGCAACACGGATCATTGAAACTGATACCAAGAGGGGAGACGGAAAGTATATTGCATTTATGGGAAACGGACATTTAGCGACAGTAAGCGAAGATCAAGTCGCCGGAGTTGCGGAACTTTTGAGCGTGCCCTCCGTAAATATTAATCGAGACAAAGAAAAACATAAGGGCGTCTATTACAGTGAGAAAGGATATCATGGAGTGTCTCACTTAACCGCAAATATGTACGTATAACCGGTATGGTTTAAAATAGAGCGAAAATGGGCGACACTTATTTAAACCAATTAGATTAGCCACTGCCGTGTAATAGCTTACAAAGATATATTTCAAACCCTATATTTTGTAACTGACCCATGGTGTTTCCATTCCAGATACCAGGAGGCAAATCGTCTGATGCCCTCTGACAAGGAGATCTTTGGCGAGAATCCCAGCATTTTTTGGCTATGGGCGATGTCTGCATAGGTCGTCAGCACATCTCCGGGTTGCATTGGCACGTGATGCATTTTTGCTTTGTGGCCGAGATTTTCTTCAAGAGCTGTGATGAGGGCGGACAAGAGTTCTGGGTGATGATTGCCCAAATTAAAAATTTCCTGTTTGGCTTCCAGGTCAATAGCAGCAACGATCCCGTCGACGATATCATCGATGTACGTAAAGTCTCTTTGCATATTTCCAAAATTATAGACATCGATGGGTTTGTTCTCGAGAATGGCCTTGGCAAATGAAAAATACGCCATATCCGGCCGGCCCCAGGGACCATAAACAGTGAAAAAACGCAATCCCGTCACGGAAATATTGTAAAGATGGTGGTAGGCCTGTGCCATCAATTCATTGGTTCTTTTAGTCACACCATAAAAGCTCGCTTGCTGGTCAGTAGGATCATTTTCAGAAAATGGGATTTTGGTATTCCTCCCATAAACAGAAGATGAGGAAGCATAGGTCAGAGGGATATGGGGGAATTGCCGACAGGTTTCCAGCACATTCAAAAATCCCGTGATGTTCGCGTTGACATAAGCTTGAGGGTTAATCAAGGAGTAACGCACGCCCGCCTGGGCTGCCAAATGAACAAAATGGGTAATGTGATGCCGAAGGACAGTGTCATGCAGCAGGGGCGCATCCGTCACATCACCCTGAATCACATTCACCCCGATAGCTTTTAATTGCTCTGAACGACTGTATTTGAGCTCCGGCGTATAGTAGTCGTTATAGTTGTCAATGCCAATCACGGTATTGCCTAGAGCACGCAGTCGCACCGCCAAATGAAAACCGATGAACCCTGCTGCTCCCGTAATTAAAACGTGTTTGCCTGACATGATAATTTCCCTATTTCTTTTTCCAAAGAATTTGATCTTTTGGCAGAGCAATGATTCCCAATACAACTGAGAACCACAAGCTCGTGAGGCGAATCACAATGGTCACAGCCACCGCGACGGGTGCGGGGACCTGATTCAGGATAAGAAGTTGGAGCATCGTAATTTCCGCACCGCCCAGCCCGCCAGGTAAGAGGGTAATGCCTCCAATGACCAAGGAGAACCCGTAAATAAATGCTGCTGTCAACATGCCGATATCATAGCCAAGAAGGTGGGTGATATAACACAGCGCTGCAGCTTCCGCGGTCCATGCCAACACCCCGAAACACAAGCCAATTAAAACAACCTTTGCTGTGAAGCAACTACGGAAAAATAGAATGGACTCAAAGATGAAGTCCGCAACATGAGCATAGCGTTCCGTCAGGACTTTTCTGGCTATTTTTTCGAGCCAACGTAGCCATGAGTCTTTTTGAACAACGAAAAAAATCGTGGTGATGACCGCCAACACGAGCAGTAAGACAGGCCTGGTTTCGGGATAAATCCACAAGCCGGTCGAGGCCAGGAGTGATACAGATAACAGATCGGAGATCCTCTCGGAAAGAAAGGCGCCAAAACTTTTACGAAATGGGACCCCATGATCTTTCAGAAAGACGCTGCGCAGGGCTTCTCCGGTTTTTCCCGGTGTCGTTGTCAGGGCAAACCCGGACATATAGATTCTCAGGCTGGGTTTCCATGGAATGCGGTGGCCTAAAATGCCAAGGAAGTACTGCCATCTGCAAAAGCGGAATCCATAATTTACGAGGGAGAGTCCCAGAGCAACAGCGATTCCCCCAGGTCCGACCTGTTCGATAGCGGCAACAACATTTTCCCACCCCCCCCATAAGGTAAACAGAAAATAGCCTACAATGCTCATGAGAACAGTGACGAGCAAGACCTTAAATCGCTGTCCGCTGATAAAATGCTGATATTGGTGTTTGTCTTGGTCTTCCATCATAATCCATGTTTTAACATTCCAACAGTGTATCCATTAGGCTATTTAGTTTACAGGAATTGTTACCGTTGACAAATTCGTTGGGGAATACTAGCATATTGGATCTAAGAACGAGGAATTTATGAAAGGCATCATTTTGGCAGGGGGCAGCGGAACGCGTCTGCATCCATTGACTCTGGGCGTTTCCAAGCAGCTGTTGCCTGTGTATAACAAACCCATGATTTACTATCCGTTATCGGTCTTAATGCTTGCAGGGATTCGGGAAATTTTGATTATTACGACTCCGGAAGAGCAGCCTTTATTTAAGAGGTTGTTGAAAGACGGATCGGACTTAGGGTTGAATTTCACTTATGCCGTTCAGGCTAAACCGAACGGGCTTGCAGAAGCTTTTATCATAGGTAAAGAGTTCATTGGAACGAGTCCAGTTTGTTTGATTTTGGGCGACAACATTTTTTATGGGAATTATCTTGGCCCCATGCTGGAAAAAGCACGTGAGAAAACAGTGGGCGCAACGCTTTTTGGATATGAAGTGAAATCGCCTGACAGATACGGCGTTGTTGAGATTGATGCTTTGGGCAATGCCTTATCCATAGAGGAAAAGCCAAAAAATCCGAAGTCAAATATTGCTGTGACAGGATTATATTTTTATGACAATCAGGTAGTGGATATTGCCCATCATGTCAAACCGTCAGCACGGGGTGAACTTGAAATCACAGATATCAATAACGAATATCTAAGACGGAAGCAAGTCTCTGTTAACGTGATGGGACGAGGCTTCGCATGGCTCGATGCAGGAACTTATGAAAGTTTGATGCAAGCAGGCCAGTTTGTTCAAGTCATTGAAGAACGGCAGGGACATTCTATTGCTTGCTTGGAAGAAGTCGCTTTCCGACAAAAATTTATTGATAAATCCCAGCTTAAAATCCTTGCAGAACGTCTTGGCAAAAACAGTTATGGAGATAATGTCCACAAGATTGTTGAGGCATGCCATGAATAAACAGCGCAAAATCAATCATCTATTAGTCACCGGTGGGGCGGGATTCATAGGGTCTGCGTTTATCCGATACGTCCTGCAAAAAGTTCCTTCCTTTAAGGGAAAATGCATCAACCTGGACTTATTGACCTATGCCGGAAACCTGGCTAACCTCAGGGATGTAGAAAATGACCCTCGCTACCTGTTTCAAAAAGGCGATATTTGCGATCAGGCTCTTGTGGAACAACTGTGCACCGATCACCAAATTGATGCAATCATCCATTTTGCCGCAGAAAGCCACGTCGACAGAAGCATTGCCGGTCCGCAGACATTCATCGAAACAAACGTGATGGGGACATTTCACCTTTTGGAAGTAGTGAGGAGGAATCCGCATATCCATTTCCATCATGTTTCCACCGATGAAGTTTATGGATGCCTTGGGGATACAGGATCCTTTACCGAAACGACGCCCTATCAGCCAAACTCCCCTTATTCCGCGTCAAAAGCTGCTTCAGACCACTTTGTGAGGGCTTATGGAAAAACATATGGTATCTCTACAACCATTTCCAATTGCAGCAATAATTACGGACCCTATCAATTCCCGGAAAAGCTGATTCCTCTGATGATCCTCAGTTGCCTAAACCGCCATAGCTTACCTGTTTATGGCGAGGGCAAAAATGTGCGCGACTGGCTGTTTGTTGAAGACCATGCAAAAGCGTTGTGGATGCTTTTAGAGCACTCTAGAAAAGGCGAAACATACAATATCGGTGGGGAAGAGGAGTGGAAAAACTTGGATCTTGTGAAGGAGATTATTCGTGTGATTGCCAAGGTTATCAAAGAGGACTCCAAAACATTGGAGGCCTTAATCACTTTTGTCAAAGACAGACCTGGCCACGATTTCCGGTATGCGATTGACTGCTCAAAGATCAAGACCGAGATGGGGTGGACGCCAGAACACTCCTTTGCTGAGGGACTTGAAAAAACAGTACGTTGGTATATCGATCATCAGTCGTTGGCCGGATCGGTAGAACGTTTTATCCATGAAGAAACGCGAACAGTGGCACAATGAACGAACCAGAATTGATTCTAGAGGCCGGCAAGGTCTCAAAAAGATATCTACACGAGTTGTACCGCTACCGGGAATTATTTGTCTTTCTTGCATGGCGCGATATTTTGGTGCGTTATAAGCAAGCCTTTCTTGGGGTTCTATGGGCTGTGATTCGTCCCTTGCTTAATATGGCGGTATTCACGCTAATTTTCGGTAAAATTGCACATCTTTCTTCTTTTGACATTCCCTATTCATTATTTGTTTTTGCAGGAATGCTTCCCTGGCAATTTGTCTCAGGCGCCGTGTTTGACACCTGCAGCAGTTTAGTGAATAATGTCCATCTGATTAATAAAGTGTATTTTCCCAGAATCATCCTTTCAACATCGCAAATCCTGGTGTATCTTGTCGACTTTGGTATTAACCTCGTACTGATGTTTATTTTGATGTTTTTTATGGGTGCGGGAAACTTCGCAACAATGTGGGCTCTTCCCCTGTTTTTAGGGTTGGCTATTGTGCTCTGTATCGGAGCCAGCCTGTGGCTGTCTGCGCTTACCGTCCAGTACCGTGACTTTCGTTTTATCGTCGCTTTTCTTGTCCAGTTCGGGATGTTTGCGTCTCCTGTCGGTTATGGCAGTTACATCGTCTCTGGAACGTGGAAGTGGCTTTATTTTCTTAATCCAATGGTTGGAATTATCGATGGATTCCGTTGGGCTTTATTTGGCATCAATCAACCGGACATGATGTGGTCTGTGCTATTCTCCTGCGTGATCTCAGCAGCACTATTTGCATCAGGGTTCGTTTATTTCCAAAGTACGGAACGTTCATTTGCGGATAGGATTTAATCATGGTACGGGTCATTGAAATCAGCAATCTATCAAAGAAATATAACCTTTCCCATGAAGGCCACTCCGGTTATACCACCCTTGTTGAAACGCTTTCCGGGATGGGGAAAAAAATTTATCGTCGCTTGCGCAACCCTCTCAAAACTTTCCATGCAGATTCCCCTAATTTTGAAGATTTTTGGGCATTAAAAGATGTCTCCTTCAATATAGAAGAAGGGGATCGCGTGGGGATCATCGGCAGAAACGGCGCCGGCAAGTCTACTTTACTCAAGATTCTCTCAAGGATTACAGAACCCACGCTGGGACAGGTTAAGATCCGCGGACGCCTCTCAAGCCTATTGGAAGTGGGAACGGGATTTCACCCTGAGTTGACAGGCCGGGAGAATATCTTTCTCAACGGAGCCATTCTTGGGATGACACGCAGCGAAATCAAGAAGAAGTTTGATGAAATCGTTGCTTTTTCGGAAATCGAAAAATTTTTAGATACCCCGGTAAAACGCTTCTCCAGCGGAATGTATATGCGCCTGGGATTTGCCATTGCGGCACATCTCGACTCCGATTTGTTGATTATTGATGAGGTCCTAGCAGTAGGCGATATGCAGTTTCAGCAAAAATGCTTCAAAAAGCTCAATGAATTGGGAGCCAAGGGAAGGACTGTCTTGTTCGTCAGCCATGATATCGGCTCTGTGCTATCTCTGTGCAATCGGGGAATTTACCTGGACAAAGGGCAAGTGGTGGAGTCTGGAGACATGGCCCTCTGTGTCAACGCCTATATGAAAAATTATCGCGATCGTTCGTCAAAATGGGAGGGGGAAACGGGTGACGAGCACATTCGTATTTACCACGCCTCGTTGGAAGGCGATAAGGAGTTTTTCTATCAGAGTGAAAAACCAAAGCTCAATATTGAGTATGAAATCCTGAAGCCGCATCCGGACATGTTTCTTGGAATTGGCATTTGGAATATGCGTCACCAATTATTGGGCCGCGCACATACCTTTGAAGGGTCAGAAAATCTGGCTCATTTTTCCAAACAGGGAAAACATCGCCTTTCCTTTGCATTGGATGCAAGTTTATTTCATGAAGGTGAATATCTCATCAAACTCAACTGTGCTATCTTTAATAAAAAGAAAATCAGCGAAGACGATATCGTGTTAAAATTCCCTGTCTACTCACAGACAAAAAATACCCGTTTTAAACAGGCTCTGGAGAACGATGGAGTCTTTCTTGGGAATAGCTGGGAACTATCGTCACTATGAAGTCAGTGACTCACAACACGGTTGATGTTGTCATGGCTACTTATAATGGCGCACCGTTTGTTGCTCAGCAGATCGAGTCGATTCTGTCACAGGATTACCCCGCTGTCCGTTTAATCATACGAGATGACTCATCTACAGATGGCACACTGGCCATTCTCGAGGGTTTTGCAAGGAACTATCCAGAACGCATTATAATCCTACCTTCAGATACGGGCCGCCTAGGTATTAGAGGGAATTTTTCTCTACTGATGGCCCATGCCAGGGCCGACTATGTCATGCTCGCAGATCAAGACGATGTCTGGCACCAGACAAAGATCACCAAAACCCTTGCCGGAATGAAGTTGTTAGAACAGCGATACCCACTAAGCCAGGAAACAACAGTTGTAGACGATAAAGTGAAGCGATATTTTGAGTCCTCAAACGTCGCTTCCAGGTTAAATCCCCCACTCTTGGTGCATACGGATCTGACTGTTGTAGATCAACATCTGCAGGTCATTGCCCCATCATTTTGGCGTCATACCCGCATCAATGCAGCGCGGACCAATACGCTGAATCGATTGCTTGTGCAACCGGTTGTCACGGGGTGTACGGTAATGATGAATCGTTCTTTGCTAAACCTTGTCCTACCAATTCCGGAGATCTGCGTCATGCATGACTCCTGGATAGCCTTAGTAGCAGCGGCTTTTGGACACGTAGAAGCATTACCCGATCAGACTGTTTTCTATCGACAGCATGGCAAGAACGCTATCGGAGCTAAAAAATTCTACTCTTTTGCTTATTGGAGAGAGGGAATGAAAAAACTATCAGAATCAGAAACTAAAAAATTCTCCCAAGGGAAAGAACTACTTTCCCGCTACGGCAGCTTGCTGGATGTTTCACAAAAAACAACCCTGCAAGCCTACCTTAGCCTTAAACACGCTTCTTTTTTTCAAAGGTGTTCAACCATATACCGCCATCAGCTCTTCCGCTGCGGCTTTATACGCAACGCAATCGCCCTTTTTATCAGGCTTCCCAACTCCAGGGGCCCTCGTGATCTTTAAAGGAATTTCCACCCATAAGGTAATTGTACAATTCAGTCCCTTTTATTGAGGTACAGAAATAAGCAACCACTTCCAGATTCGATTGAGCACAGCCCTTTAAATTGTCGCCAGCCACTGTCCGGTAAGGAATGTCCACGGGAAACTCTTTATCAAGTTCTATTTCTCTAAAGTCAACTAAAACAACATCTCCATTTTCTGACACGCCAAAATTATCAAATCTAAGATCCAAAGCCAGATAGGATTGATCTTTCAATGCATAGTCAAAAAATGGCTTGATTTGAGCTAACACAGGAGCTGCTTCTTTGGAGACAAATTCTCTGTTCCATAAACTACAGTAATTAGACCCATTTAATGGTGTTATTTTTTCTTCAATAAAAAAACCATCTTCTAATATATTGCTGTGAATATTTACAACTCGAAGTGTCCCTTTAATTTCATCGTATTGTTTTTTCGCGTTTGTCAACCATGTTTCAAAATCGCGGCGTGCTTCCTTTGCCCTCATCGTGTTTCTTGCTGGATCACACAGTTCCTCTTTAGGCATTTTAACAATAATTTTTTCATTTGGAACCCCGGGAACAAGCTGATATTCATTCGGCTTAAGCGTGTACACCTGATAAAAGGCTCCTTTAGCACCTGGGACGAGCTGGATCGGAAAATCATGACCTTCTCTGGAAATCGTACTATCAGCCTGGCTCTGGTAATTTTTTTCTAAAAGAAGCTGCGATGCAGTTTTATTCATTGCAGAACATTGCATATGATCTGCTGCAGCGCCTCTGTGGGGAAGATTCAAACATTCACTTAACATTCTGTAGGGAAGTGGAGATTCACAGACTCTAGTTTTTTTTTTAGGTCTTACCGTGCCAGGCGAAGTATCTATTGTCACAGGAGGGGGAGAGCTTGGAAAGAATGGAACGGGTGAGCCGGATCCTCTTAGTGGAGGGCTAAGTGGAGAGACGAATCTTCCTCCCAAAGCGCGAAGTGAAGAAGAAGCCGGCGTGTTCAGCGCTAATTTTCCATATTGAACAGGCGTACTTGGGGTTATACGTGGAGGCGTACATGGTGGCGTACATGGAGGTGTACGTGGTGGCGTACCTGGAGGTGTACCTGGAGGTGTACGTGGAGGCGTACGTGGTGGCGTTCCATGAGGAAAGCGGACTTGTACTGCTTCTAACGGTGATGAAATAATAGGATCTACAGGATTCATAAAACACCTCAATAAATAATTGTAATAAAAAGTTATAGTAACAAAACCTGTAATACTAAACAATATAAACTAATTTATTTATAGAAAAAAATAATTAATACGCAGCCAGTAAATATTTAAATAACTACAAAACTAAAATTTAATTTAATCATTAGTTAGGCTCATTCCGTCGGCGCGTTTCATATTCCGTTAGTGACATGTCGTTATCCACAAGTTACCTAAAAGTGTCAATTAAATATTTTACTTATTGAATCACTGAAATCACAGAGAATGTAGAGGAAGGGAGAGGGTGAGAAAAAATTGGCAACCGCCGGGATTTGGGCATGGTTCAAATGAAGGTAACACTTTTCGATGACCATGATCACCTGACCGAAGAGGATTTTCAGTCAAAAAAAAATAACAGGATTGGCAGGATGGGTAGGATAAGCAGGATACCTTGCTGCAGGGGTAAAGATTTTTGATTACTTTGTGCTACCCATTTTCGTTCTATTTTGAACCATGCCGGGATTTGCGCTTATTTTTTGTCAGATTCGGAAAATTGCAAATCATCTAACCACAGCTTGGTTAATGATTTGAAATTTTTCGAAGCTGCCTAAAAAGACGCTAAAGCAATCGCTTGCCTTGTTTAGACCTCCCACCCCCAGGAGCCCTGATGATCTTTGAACGTGTTTCCTACCATAAGCTGTTCATACAATTTAGTCCCTCTTATCGAGTCACAAAAGTAAGCAACCACTTCTGGGTTGAATTGAGCACAACTTTTTAGATTGTCGCCGGCAACTAAATCGTAAGGAATTCTGTCATCGTCAAAAAAATCCCTATCCATTTCTATTTCTCTAAAGTCAACTAAAACAACATCTCCATTGTCCGCTACCCCAAAATTATTCAAGCTAAGATCTAAAGGCAGATAGGAGGTATCTTTCAATGCATAGTCAAAAAATGACTTTACTTTGGATAATACAGTAGCTGCATCACTAGAGACATATTCTCTGTTCCATAAACTAATGTAATTAGAATCCTTTAATGGAGTTATTTTTTCTTCAATAAAAAAACCATCTTTCTGGATATCATTATAAATAGTTACAACGGAAAGTTGAGATTTTATCTTCTTATATTGATCATCTGCATTTTTTAACCATGTTTTAAATTCCTGACGCGCTCTTTCTGCTGCCCGAGTATATGCATCTGGATTACAAAGCTCATTTCTAGGCATTTTAACAATAATTTTTTCATTTAAAACTCCGGAAACAAGCTGATTTTCATTTTTTTCAAGCATATACACTTGGTGAAAATCCCCTTGAGCCCCCTCAACGAGCTTGATCGGAAAATCTAGAGATTCTCTAACAATCTTTTGATTAACCTGCATCGTATAATTTTTTTTTAAAAGAACCATCGTCTCGGTTTCTTCTTCCACCGGAAATTGATTTAGGGCAACCGCACACCTTTCAGGAGAGGGACTAAAAAGGGCGTTATACGCTTTCATGGGACTTAGATCTTCATTCAATATTTTAACCTTTTTTGCCAGTTTTTCCGGGGTTAGCGAAACAACTGCTGACTCAAACACTCTCTTAACCGGTGAGTATGAGTCGGATAAAGGGGGCGCGGAGGGTGATACACATCTTCCCCTTAGATTCCGTGAGGGACTAACCTGTAGGGGGCTACTAAATGGATAACGCTCTTGAATAAATTGTCTGTCTTGGACAGGCGTTGAAGGATTGCTTAAATTTTTCCGGGTTAGCGGTGGAGAACTCAAAGGATCTACAGAATTCATTAATACCTCAATTAAATATTGTAATATAAATATAATCATAACAAAACTAACATTATAAAACAATTTGAATTAATTTATTTATATAATAAAATAATAAACACAAAACCATTAAATATTTAAACAATAACAATAATAAATTTTACTACTAACTATTGATTAAATTCTTTAGCGAGATCGTTTCACGCTAGAACCGGCGTGTATCAGCCCTAAAAACTGAGAGCTTCCATCAGACCTTATTATTCAATTGATTTTTTTACAGATAATGCGATAATCGAGCGAAAAGCTTCTCTGCCAAACGGGGTGATTGAATTGAAAATGAATGTTAATCTGGATAGGACTCTCTTGTGTGCCCTGTGCTTACTTGCAGGACTACTACTACTAGCCGGATGCCACAGAAACCCGCCAAAGTTGCAGCTTCCGCCGCCCACTGTTACCGTCATGACAGTCAAACAACAGACCATTCCGGCTATATTCGAATATGTCGGTGTAGTGCAGAGCTCTCATTTGGTAGAAATCAGGGCACGCGTTGAAGGCTACTTGGACAAGATCGGCTATATTGAAGGGACGCTGGTTCATGAAGGGGATCTACTGTTTGAAATCGATCCGAAGCCCTTTGAAGCAGCTCTTGCACAAGCAAAAGGCGGAAAGGCCCAGCAGGAAGCTGCGCTTTGGGATGCCCAGCAAACAGTCAATCGACTGAAGCCTTTATATGAGAAAAACGCAGCCAGTAAGAGAGATCTGGATAATGCTGTCGCCCAGCAACTTGGAGCGCAAGCCTCTCTGGAGTCTGCCCAAGCCCAGGTGCGGCAAGCAGAGCTTAATTTAGGGTACACGACGATTCATTCGCCGATTACCGGGCTAACAGGTCAGGCGCAGTTCCGTGAGGGCGCTCTTGTGAGTCCGGGGCCGAATGGCCTTTTGACAACAGTATCGGCCATGAACCCCATTTGGGTGAATTTCAACATCTCTTCTGGGGATATCCTGAAGTATGAGAAGGAATCTGCAAAAGGACTCTTGGTGTTCCCTGACGGATTTAATTTCGATGTAGAAGTCATTCTTGCTGACGGGACAATTCTCCCGAGTAAGGGTAAAGTCGATTTTGCCGATCCGTCATTGAAAGAAAGTACTGGATCAATGAGTGTGCGTGCCGTTCTTCCGAATCCAATGAATATTTTGAAGCCAGGTCAATTTGTCCGTGCCAGAGTCATTGGTGCGGTGCATCCCAACGCCATTATCGTCCCGCAAGTGTCCGTTATGCAGGGAAAAAGCGGATTATTTGTTTACGTTCTGGATACCGAGAATAAAGTAGTCATGCGACAGGTAGAAGTGGGCGACTGGTATTTAGATAACTGGATCGTGGATTCAGGACTGAACGTTGGTGACCGTGTGATTGTCGATGGCGTGAACAAAGTTATTCAAGGAAGCACGGTTATTTTCAGGGAAGCAGATAGTCACGGCAAGGGAACATGATTTCTCGATTCTTCATCGATAGGCCGATTTTTGCTGCAGTGATTTCGATTATTATCACCTTAGCAGGGCTTCTTGCACTAAGAAGCCTACCTATCGAACAATACCCTAACATCACCCCACCACAAGTTTCTGTCACTGCCACATATGTCGGCGCCGATGCCAATACCGTCGCCCAAAACGTCGCGGCCCCTTTGGAGCAGCAAATCAATGGCGTTGAGAATATGATCTATATGTATTCGCAAAATTCCTCGACAGGAAACATGGTCCTTAATATTTTCTTCGATATTGGCAGTGATGCAGATATGGCGCAAATCAACGTGCAAAACCGCATTAACATGGCACTTCCACGGCTTCCGCCTGAAGTGCAGCGAACCGGTGTCAGCGTTAAGAAACAAACTCCAACCATCCTATTGATTGTCGCCCTGCAGTCCCCCGAAGGGAGATACGACGAAATCTACACCAGTAACTATGCGACGATCAATGTTGTCGATGAACTGCTGCGCGTCGAAGGTGTCAGTAATGTGAATATCATTGGCGCGCGCGATTATTCCATGCGCATCTGGCTGCGTCCAGATAAATTAGCCCAACTCAACATGACGACTAGCGATGTCGTGGGCGCTGTTAAAGAACAAAACGCACAATATGCTGTCGGCAGGATCGGTCAAACACCAACACCACATCCCGTTCCTCTCTCTTTTCCAGTGACAGCGCACGGACGGCTTGACACTCCAGAGCAGTTCGACAACATTATTTTACGCGCTGACCCGGACGGATCGATGGTTCAAGTCAAGGATGTTGGTTATACAAAGTTGGGGGCGCAGAATTATGACGTCAATGGAAGTCTCGATGGAAAGCCAACGACATTAATTGCCATTTATCAGCAATTTGGAGCCAATGCCCTGGATGTGGCAGCCAATGTAAAATCCACGATGAAGCATCTCGAAAAAAGTTTCCCTGCCGGCATTGCTTACTCTATCCCTTACGACACGACGAAGTATATTCATGCATCGATTACAGAGGTTGTTCACACCATCTTCGAAGCAGCCTGTCTTGTTGTCATCATCGTGTTTATCTTTCTGCAGAGCCTAAGAGCCACCTTAATCCCGCTCATTGCCATGCTCGTATCCATTATCGGCACTTTTGCAGGGATGTACCTCCTGGGATTTTCCCTCAACACCCTCACACTGTTTGGCCTCGTCCTTGCCATAGGAATCGTTGTCGACGACGCCATTGTCGTCATAGAAAACGTCGAACGCAACATGCGGCAGTTTGGCTTTTCAGCTAAAGAAGCAGCGAAAAAAGCAATGGATGAGGTGACAGGACCAGTCATCGCCATTGTCTTTGTTCTATGTGCTGTATTTCTCCCTGTAGCCTTTCTAGGAGGGATCTCAGGACAGTTGTACAAACAGTTTGCCATTACAATTTCCATCTCGGTAATTTTTTCAGGTATCGTCGCCCTAACCCTAAGTCCAGCCCTCGCAGCACTGATCCTGGAACACAATCCTAAGCCCTCCCGATTTGCCCTGTGGTTTAACAGGCGATTCGATCAGTTCACTTCCAGTTATATGAAAGGGGCTACATGGCTGATCAATCATAGTATTTTGGGTATGCTTTCATTTGCAGCCTTGTTGTGCCTTTTAGGCTATCTCTTCCATACTACCCCCACAAGTTTCGTACCACCGGAAGATCAAGGGTATGGCATGGTCATTGCCAACATGCCAGATGCCTCCAGCCTATCGCGGACGCAGAGTGTCGAAAACACGATAGAAGAGATAGCCATTAAACAACCTGGAGTCGAGCACGTGGTCTCACTGACAGGATATAGTATTTTAGATAATCTTCCCAGAACGGCTTCTGGAGCAACATTTATCACGTTTAAAGATTGGAGCGAACGGAAAACACCGGCGTTGGGCGCTGGGGGGATTTTGAGGAGTTTATACATGAAGTTTTCTCAAATCGAGGAAGCCCAGGTACTAGCATTTAATCCTCCAGCAATTCAAGGGCTGGGGACTGTAGGAGGATTTGAATTCTGGATAGAAAATAGGGGAACAGCAACCATTGAAGAGTTGGAAAATGTCGCTAATGCAATCGTTGCCGAATCATCCCACTATCCGGAATTAGCAGGATTAAACTCTTCCCTCCAAGTCAATTCCATGCAATTGTTCATCGATCTCGACAGACTGAAAGCAGAGGCACTTGGTGTCTCGATCAGCGATGTCTTCCAGACATTACAGGTACTGCTTGGCTCCCTATACATCAACGACTTCAATAAATTTGGACGCGTCTTTCAAGTCATGGTGCAGGCAGAACCGCGATTCCGCTCAGCCATTGATAACATCGGGGAAGTTTATGTGCGTTCAAAAACTGGCCAAATGGTCCCCCTCCTATCTATAGTCAATGTCCGCTTCGTTTCCGGCCCTTCCTTGGTCAGCCGATTTAATGGTTTTATCTCTGCAAAAATCATTGGTCAAGCTACCCCGGGATACACCTCAGGGCAAGCTATGGATGCCATGGAGGAATTGGCACACAAATTATTGCCGGAAGGAATGACTTTTGCTTGGAGCGGCGAATCGTACCAGGAGAGGGCCAGCGGTAGCTCTTCCGGAAATATGATGATCGCCGGCTTGATCATGGTATTTTTAATCCTTGCAGCCCTCTACGAAAAATGGTCTCTCCCCCTGGCCATTATTCTTGCCGTCCCCTTTGGAGCCTTGGGAGCATTTATCGCTATTTGGATTGGAGGAATGCCCAACGACGTCTATTTCCAAATCGGCCTCATCACTCTAATCGCTTTGGCAGCAAAAAATGCTATCTTGATCGTAGAGTTTGCAGTCATGAAGCGGGAAGAGGGATTATCTATTATCGATGCTGCCCTCAGCGCTGCTAAACTCAGATTCAGGGCAATCTTGATGACATCACTAACATTTATCTTTGGCGTGATCCCTCTTGTGATCACCTCGGGTGCTGGCGCAGGCAGCCGACATTCCGTCGGCACAGGCGTCTTCGGAGGTATGATTGGCGCGACAGTATTTGCAGTCTTTTTCGTTCCTCTCTTCTATCGCATTATCGAACAGCTCTCTTCTGGAAAAACAGACATGACTGACCAGAAACCTGTTGAGGCACATCCGAAATGAAATTGAACTTCCCAAACCTAACTCTTCATTCTCAACTCTGGCAACTTTCAGCACTTCTTTTCCTTACAGCTTGCACACTGCATCCAAATTATGAAAGACCTCCCACAGAGACTCCTGATGAATGGCGGATTTCAGTTAACGAAGCATCGAGCTACTGCAACCTGCACTGGTGGGAACAGTTCGAAGACCCTCATCTCAACGGCCTCATTCTGGAAGCGCTTGAAAACAATAAGGACCTTAAGGTAGCGATAGCAACAGTTTATCAATTTGTCGGTCAGTTGCAGGTGGTCCAATCGGGTTTGTACCCACAAGTTAATTTTAGCGGCACAGCATTACGTGGGGCCACTTCTATCGATTTCGTCCCTCTTCCGCCTGCATTAAAACGTGTTTCAAACGACTTTACCTGTCTGTTTAATGCTTCTTACGATCTGGATCTTTGGGGAAGCATCCGCAGCGCCAGTGAGGCATCCCTAGCCCAATTGATGGCCCAGATCGAAGCGCGACGTGCCGTTGTCCTTACGCTGGTGGCCTCAGTTGCTTCTTCCTACATCGAGCTTAAACAGTTTTATGAGCAGTTGAAAATTTCTAAAGATACCCACCGCTCCCGTGTCGAAGCGTACGACCTTGCCGTTCTAAGATATGATGGGGGACTGACTTCTGAGCTCGAACCCAAACAGGCTAAAGCCGAAATGGAATCCGCAGAGGTGCAAATTCTCCAATTTGAATCCCTAATTGCACAACAGGAAAACCTTATCAGTGTCCTGATCGGGCACCCCCCCCGGTCAATCGACCTTGGCATTCCTCTTAATGACCTACACCTTGCTGTGGATGTACCTGCAGGGATTCCCTCTGAAATTCTAGAGCAGCGGCCGGACATTTCACAAGCGGAGTGGAATCTGGTGTCTGCCAATGCGGAGATCGGGGTAGCTAGAGCGCAGTTTTTTCCGAATATCTCACTGACAGGGTTCTATGGAAATGAGAGTGCGGCATTAAAAAGATTGTTTTCAGGACCTGCAAGGATGTGGATCTATGGCGGCTCGCTGCTGCAACCGCTATTCACTGGAGGAGCGCTCATCGGGCAACTGCATGTGACTGAAGCCCAGAAATACGAAGCCTATTACCGATATCAACAGGCTGTTTTAAATGCCTTCAGAGAGGTTGACGACGCCTTGATTGTCCACAAAAAATCACAAGAACTTCTTGTTGTTCAAGATCGACGTGTCGCGGCTTTAGTCGATGCTTTGCGGTTGGCAACACTGCAATATGACAACGGCCAAGTCGACTACCTTAACGTCCTGAATGCCCGTCGCGATTTATTTGTCGCACAGCTCGACGAAGCTGCAACCAAAAGTGACACATTCCTAAGCCTTGTCAATATTTACAAATCACTTGGCGGCGGCTGGGTAGTCGAGGCAGACTCCTGGGCCACAACTCCAGGCCAATAGCCCTTTGCTCGATCGATTACTGCCTTTAGTTTTGGTGATTGGCATACACCTTCTATAAGTGCAGAGATTTCTTTCAGCTCAGGAGATTACCTAAGCTATACCAAATGTGGTTAAAAAATTAGCATTTTGCCCTTAGTTGTAGTAAAGGTTGTCCCATCAACTAGGACATCGACAAGTCGATGTCATCCAAAGCGGTGACAAGACCCCTCACTCCAAGTGCTTCGCACATGAAAGTGTTCTTGGTGCCTTTAAATGAGGTTCAGTTAGGTTGACAGGTTTCTTTCAAAAGAATTTTATTAGTGACTAAGACAAATGTTTTCGACTTGATTATCGAAGAGAGTTCTTCTTCATTGAATAGGGTATTGGATTTAATAAAATTTTCTTTGTCTATATCCTGATCAAAAAACTGAAGAAATCTATAGATTAAACTTTGGCTTGGGACTTTTTTGTGAAAAATTAAAATCATGTCGTGAGAGGCATATTTTAAAACGATTGTATCCTCAGCATCTAAACTGAACACTGCACGTCGATGTAATCTTTCCAGCAAGGTGGGTGTCAATCCTTTGTGAAAATAAATTTCATCGATACCAAATTTTGCATGAGCATAATTATCTTGAGACGACATATTTTTTTCCAGTTGAGGGAGTTTTCCAAGGGTATGGTTCAGGGGATCAGTGATCGTTTGCCCTTATAACTAAGTAAAGACGATATTGTCAAGGCATACTGAACATGCATTCTGAACATGTATGTGAATACGCCGACAGAAGTCAGGATGTACCCACATCGAATCTCAAAAAAATCAAGACAAACAAACACCTAGAATTACTAAAACTCGACAAGTCAAACCATTCACGATGTTACGTTTGGAGAGCGACGACAAGGCGCCGCTCTCCACACACCCACAGTGGCTAAAAGCTATCTGATAGCTTTTCGTGCCGTTAGGGATAGAAGCACCCAAAACCAACCGTAGAATAGTAAATCGATCCCGATAAACAATCCAAATACCCACAGCCCTGTTTCAGGCCATCCCGCCCAGATCAGTAATCCTAGTACCAGCTTGACGATCCCGCTGAAGAGAGCCCATCCCCACTGTTCGAATTGCATCATAGCAGATCCAACGATGCGGAAGATCCCGCCAACGATATAAAAAGCAGCTAATAGCAGGGTCAAGCTAAGAGCCCCTGCCATTGGATGTGCCACTAACATAAAACCCACAACCGTGTAAAGAATGCCTGATAATAAAGACAGAAAAAAACCGCTCCATTGTCTCATCGTAAAGGTATAGCCTATCTGAACGACTCCCCCAACAAGAAGGAGCGCTCCGAGAAATACCATGGAAGCGATAGTCACAAATGTTGCCGCTGCGATAGATACAAGGCCAAGAACCATGAGTATGATTCCAAAAGCTAGAAACCAATTCCATTGCTTACGCACATGCTCTAAAGAAGTGAAGTTCCTAGAGAAGACACCGGGTTCGGATAAAAATCCCATAACAATCTCCTGTAATGTTTTCTTCTGCTATAAATACATAGACATTATTTTACAAGAAACTTTTTAAACCCATAAACTATCTTCTGACGGTTCTAACGCCAGGCACTACGCGAGGCACACCATCCGTAGGGGAAGCAGGTGTATGAATGGGATTAGGCCATTATTTAGGCTTATGGTGAATTGGTAATGTTCATAGGAGGTAGTAATGGTACAGCCGAAAGTCCTGCGATTAAGGAAATCAATTTTCGATAAACAACTTCAGAAGTCGGAACATTCCCGGCTGATTGGCTTAAAACTGCTGAAAATACCGATAACATTTCAAAGATGGCCAACTTCAGAACATCGGGAGAATCCGGCCTGATGGATTGAAGAGAATGAAGGAGTGTATCATGCAGCACCTTAAGAAGAGTTGCGAGGGCGGTGCATACTTCTGAAGATGAAAAGTGATCTCAATATCAGTAATGGGAATCGAAGGGGGAATCCTCACTTCGCAATGATGCAATCTTTGATTGATCTCCGTTAGCATCAGCCCGGACAGAACAAGATTCGCCGACTTGTAGCCCATCCCCTGATCCAGTGCCAGCCGGTCCAGACATTCTTTCGAAAGTTCAATACCGCCAGTAAAAGTCCTTAGCCAGCACACAATTTTCTGTTGATGCTCATTTAACCTAGTAACGGCAGTTAAAGACGATAAATCGATACGGGCCCCGTAAACTTGCAACGATCGGCATAATGAAGGATCGGGTTGACAATTTTCCCCAAGTTCTTGCATAAGCCAACGAGTGTACACCTCATGCTGCAACTCGGGAGGTGGTGTTATAAGATGTATGGCATGACTGTCCGATTTACCGCTGTGCCCTTTAAGGCAATCAGCAACGTCCCCAAGATTTCTCTCTGCAATCCGAGGCAATTGCTCGCAGTCTTGCCTCCACCGGCCCTGCAATTCCCCCCTCTGGAGGGTTTTCCCCAGACACAGGAAGTCCCGACTGAATAGCTGGCGAATAATCCATATTAACAAAAACCTCAGTATTATTTTGCTTTTATCTTAATTATACTCGAATTTGTATATTTTTTGGATTCAAATTCCAGAGATAAGCAAAATCCAGCGTAATAAATTTCGATGGATTGGCATTTTTTGTCCTTCCGAGAAATTGATTTAGCTGGAGTTTGCCTCTCTCGGAAAATGAATTCAAAAATGAACTAAGCCGAGTTATAGACATTGTCGTCACCCACAAGTGCTTATCGTTACCCACAAAGTATCAATCAAATATTATATAACCCAAGTTTACCAGTCGATTTTTCAAAACACTCACAATCAAAACTTAAAAAAATTTACTTTAAATTACGTCTAATAATTATATTTGTTTACACGTTTTCAAGTATATGTTAGCGTGTACTCTTTTAATGCAATACGTCTAATAGGTACTATGGATATATCTAAAACACATCTTCACTGGCGAGCAAGCACCTACAAGGGAAAAACCTACAAGTCGTACAGCCTAGCACGCGCTGTGAGAGAGGGTGGAAAAAACCGCAAGGAGATCATCCTTCCGCTCGGGAAATTGTCTGCTCAAGAGCTTGAAAAATGGCAAAAGGCACTAAAGGCGGCCAAAGGACAGCAAAAGGACGGGGTTGCCCTGAACGAGCTTGTTGTTCGTGCCAATTATGATCACCTTGACGTGGCTGTTGCGCTAGAAGCTTGGCGATCATGGGGGCTCGATCAGGTATTCTCTAGGTCTAGCAATCACAGCGTTTCTTTAGCTGCAGTAGCAGCGGCGCTTACCGTTAACCGATGTATTGAACCCGCAAGTAAGTCGGGTGTTGCTTCGTGGTTTTCTCGGACTACTTTGCCTTTAGTGCTCGGGATGGATGCAGAACAAATGAATCCATCGCGAATTTTCCGTGATTTGGATGCTATCGAAAAGTTAAAAACAGAACTGTGTGATTATCTGTACAAAGAACATCTCAAGCGAGATCCCGAATCTATGAAATCAGTTTTTTACGATCTCTCGAGCACGACGTTTTCGGGGACAAAATGTCTTTTAATGGGATGGGGACACTGTAAAGAGGGGTATGACAACCACATTGTTTTGGCTTTGGTTGTGAATAAGAAGGGATTGCCCGTATACTGGGCGACACTGTCGGGCAATACGGCCGACGTTACAACGATCGAATGGTTGCTCAACAGTCTCGATGAACGCTTCAAAATAGCCACACCAGCTCTTGTCTTTGACAGAGGAATGGTGTCGGCGGAAAATTTAAAGATGCTTGAGGATAGAGGAATTCAATACATCTCTGCGATGGACAAAAATCAACTTGCCGAGCTTTCGGGTCTTGATTTTTCTGTTATGGCAGCCGTTGAAGATGTGAGCGCTGTTTTGTCGAGATTAATCAACTCAGGAAAGTTCTCTCAGTTCGACGACACAACCTATTATCATGAGGTGCCGATCACGGACAAAGCCCGTCGGTACATCCTTTGTTTTAATCCCCAGCTATTTGAAGATCAAAGGAGTGCACGCCGTCAGGCACTAGCCCGTTTTTTGAGGTCTGTCAAACAAGAAAACCAAGAGCTATTGGATGCGCAAAAAAGCCGAAACGAAGAAAGTACTCTTAAAAAATTCAGCGAAGCTCTCTCTAAAGAACATCTTGAAGGATGCGTAAATCTGGTGTTAAAAAAGAAAAGACGGAAACACGAGACTGAAAAAGGCGAGCGGATAGTGCATACGTTTGAGTGTGTCGTCGAAGTGGATCACGAGAAAATGCTCGAAAAGGGAAAACTGGACGGCTTTTGGATGTTGGTAACAAATCGGATGGACATGGTCGCAATTCATGCTGATCAAGTCATTCGCCCATACCGCGAAAAGGTGATCATTGAATCTTCATTCCGAGACATCAAATCATGTGTAGAGATTTCTCCAGTTCACGTATGGACAGTAGATCACGTTAAGGCACACTATACTATCTGCGTACTCGCCCACCTGATCAACAGAACGCTAGATCTGATGTTAAAAGAGCAGCCAGGTCAACTCACTCAAGACACTGTTTCTCACATTAGGCTTTTTGAGGAGCTTGCACCATGCCACCTCAATCACTTGCAAAGCGAAGATGGTGGGGTGGATATTTTAACTATAACAAAACCGACCGATAAACAGAAAGAGCTTCTCTCTAGAATAGGATTTACACATATACTTAAGGAGGTATTTAACGCAAAATCACTCGCGAAAAAATGTGTTTACGTCTAAGAAAAATCAACAAAAACTACTCCCAATCATCCTACAGGGAAATCACTGGTAAACTTGGGATATAACCACAACAACACAAAGCAGGCTCAAAGGATTATTAAACCCCTTTCTATTGTCCATCATACTCCATCAAGTAAACTTTAACTACCCTTGTCGAACCTGTGGTCGATTTTACACTGTAAATTTCTGTCCATTCTCCATCTTCGAAAACAGATGTTGTAATTAATATTCCCTCAGCTCTTGCTTTGGCTATCTCTCCTTGGTCGTCGATTTCTACTTCATCATCAATCATTTCATCGACTACTTTTGTAATTATGAATAACCGAGGTATAAAAATTTCCTCGCTTTCATATTCATCATCTTTAGGGTTTGCTTCAATTATTCCATCAATATGGGTGCGGTTCAGGGGTATCGGTTAAGCAGCCAACTGATCACCGGAACTCTCCC
>JBAWVE010000008.1:0-24550 GCA_037147435.1 Parachlamydiaceae bacterium | reverse complement strand
GCGACTTCTTCTAATATTTCACTTTTCGAGGTAAAGACAACTCGCCAGCCGAAGGTATCCTGCTTATCCTACCCATCCTGCCAATCCTGTTATTTTATTTTTTTGACTGAAAATCCTCTTAGTTCAGGTGATCATGGTCATCGAAAAGTGTTACCTTCATTTGAACCATGCCCTTAATCCTTCCTCTTTCTCCCCTGTCTCCTTGTAAAGAGCATGATGATGCCGCCTGAGAGAATCATCGCGCCGGGATAGGTCAGCATGTATTTGGCAGGGTCGCGGTTGACCACAATTTGTATCCGCTTGGCCCCTCCGTCGTCTGGGGAAGCTATCGATGAGAGATAGAAACGGTAGCCGTCCCAGGTTTCATGGACGCGATTCATACTGATCGTTTGCTCCGTGGAAATCCCCGTGTGCCTCTCGGTGATAATGATGTCTGCCTCGTAGCTATATGCTTGGGATGAGTTAGGGTAGTTGATCTGACGAGCCTGCCTTAAGCGAATATGGTGGGGTATCTCTGTGAACAGCGACTGAAATCCCAGCAAAAACTGCCCGTTAAGGATCGGCCACTTCAATCCCGTTCCGGATCGGTCGTAAGCGAGAGAAATTGTTTGTTTTTGCCGTTCTTTAGAGGCGTATACGGTGAGCAATGGAATATTCTCTTCCAGTTTCTTTCCTGGCGGTTGTTTTTCAAACAGTGGAAAGATAGCCGTTTCAGAAAGAATGGGAAGGACAACTTTCTCCGCAGCGGCTTGATCTGAATCTTCCATGAGTGTTTTCAGGTGAATTCCATAAGCGCGCAGATAGGCAGATAAACGCCTCGCTTGAATCTCTGGCGTTACGTCGTCTTGAAAATCAGGAGGCTTTGGCAATGATTCGGCTGCGGAAAAAATCTGCTGTGTCACCCGAGTTAATACCTCCTCATCATTCTCAAACTCTTCCTGCTCCAAAGTCGCAATAAGAGGCCAGTGAGCCTGCTTCAAAACAGTTAAAGCTGGAATTCCTTCTTTTAATAGAGGGTCTATTTGAGAGAATAATCTATCCGCCCAGCAACTGCCGGCCCAGTCGTTTTGCGGCACTTCGTTCCACTCCATGGCTGCAAAGACCTTTGCCAGTGAAGCCGAGAGCTGCAGGTCATGGGGGTAAAGCCATTCACCCGACTTGTTCCAATAGACCAGCAAGGAAACAAATGTTAAAGGGAAATCGGCATGCACTTTCTGGGATGCTTGCCAGAGGACCTGTAGTGGCGGCGATAAAGCCTTCTTATCTGATGAAGAGGGGATTTTCCTTAGCTCCTCAATCAGCGTCTCTAAACCAGCAGGCAACGGTGTTTCTGTGGCATAGCCCCCGAATCCATCGTCGTAAGCAATCAATGATTCCAATTTACTATTTAACGGAACTATAGTTCCCTCTAACTGCGTGGCAAGCTGCTCACTGGAGTGGGGATAAAATTCGCTAATGCGCAGAGACAAACCATCGCTCCGGTCTGCGATGACCGGATCGAAATATCCTGATAATTGACGTTTTAATGGATAACGCATGACTGCATCCCCAACCCGGCTGCGAACATAGACAGAATAGGAATTAGGTTCCAGGATCTCATGTGAGCCGCTACCCTCGATGACGGTCATTGATCCCTGGACTCCACAATAGAGTTTGATGAGGACTCCAGCAAGAATCATCAACAGCCCAAGGTGTGTCGTGAGAAAGGGGATGTGTCCGACACGAAATGGCCAGCGCCTTGTCGCAGCAAAGAGAATATTAATGAAAAATCCCCACAGCAGAACGGAAAAAAATGGACTTCCATACGTGAATAATGCGGCATAGCGATGGGACTGCGTTGCCGACTCTAGAAAGGTGCCGGCAACCACGAAAAGAGCGACAGTAGCGATTAAAATTAAGGCAAAGTAGACGCTTCCCAGAAAGTGATAGCAAGAGAGAATAGGTTTCATCGTCGTACGGGGATTTCCTCAATGAGTTCAAATGAATGGGCAAAATTGATGATATCCTCTTCATGAGTAGCAGTGATTTTTTGCGGGCCAACAGCCTTGATGGTGACGTCGGCTCGCATTTCCCTGTAAATGGGCGCTTGTTCCTGTTGTGGCGGATAGGAAAGCATGCGGTGATGTTCGGGCGCTATTTGCAGAGCCCAGGCTAGCACCGTTATATCCTCAATTGTAGCTTCCCGCTTCATTTCACCAATCCCTTTAAAGAAAAGGCCGGTAAACCCGTTGAATACCTGGGGGACGGTGTATGAATCTGTCGCAGACAAAGACAAAAACTGACGCTGCCAGCGCGCAACCTGGGCTGCAGGCGGTGGTTTTGAGTCCGTAGGGTCGCAGGGAAAATTATGGATAGCGATCCGGATCATTTCGTTGCTGTCTTTAATAATAAATTCACAGATGGCCTTAGTGGAGTCTGCGAGCGATTCGTTTGGAAGGGGATCATGCCGAACCCACTCTTTGGGAATACGTGCACGATAGACAGCGAATCTGCCATGTGTGTCGTCGCGTCCTTTAATTTCCTGCAGCACGGACTTGTGTTTTGAATCGTGTGGAGACCGTGAGGAGCACCCTGAAACAAGCAGAACGCAGAGCAGCAAGGCAATAGGATGTGAGAATGGGAGGGGCACGTTCACGGCTTGGCCTTCACTTTACTTACGTTTGACATGTGGGGTGCGGGCAAACTACCAACCGACACCTCTGAATCGCACCCGTGGGGGCACTATGTTGTAATGCCAAAAAAAAATCAATAGATTGTTTTTTTTAGTTGGCATTTGTTTGCTTACGACGCCTAAGTACATTACGAGTTCCGGAGCCATTTCTACCTCTTCAAAACCGTAATGAACCGATTCCAAATCTCAGTAGCCGACATTACGGTCTTTTCAAATAATCAGTTGCTAGTGTAGATTACAGAAGAAACATACACGGGAAGCAACAGAGATGGATGAAACCCTTTCAGAGTTGATCAATAGCGGTTTCCTCAGCCAAGATTTGATCGAAGAGCATTATGCCTCATACAAACAAGACCCCACAGCTGTTGATGCTTCATGGCGCCGTCTTTTTGATCAGCTTGATGCTGTTGCAGAGCCTGTCAGGCAAACTGTTACCGAATTATCTGACCTTCCCGTTCTTTCCCCGCATGAAACAACAGGCGGCTCTGTCATTTATTACCCCAATGTAAAAATTACTGCGGATAATCCAGACTACCAAATCCATCACCTCATTAACGCCTACCGCACATACGGCCATCTTGCCGCACAGACGAATCCACTGGATCCTCCTGAAAAACAGACTCCCGAACCCGAGCAGCTTCGCCTGGAGAATTTTTGCTTTTCAAAAAACGACTTGTCTATCCTATTCCCGTATTGTGGTGAAATGGTGCCCTTACTTGACATCATCAATGAACTCAAAACCCTCTACTGCGGAAGAATCGGATTTGAATATATGGGTGTCCATAGTGCAGAATTGGAGGAGTGGTTGCAGCAACGGATAGAGCGTGGAGAAAAATGGCTGGATATCGAGCAAAAACGACAGATTCTTCACCATTTGAATAAGTCTGAGCTGTTTGAATCGTTCATCCACACAAAATATGTCGGGCAAAAGCGTTTCTCTCTCGAAGGGGCAGAAACATTGATTCCTATGCTTGCTGCTACAATAGACACAGGGGCAAATTTAGGGATTGATGAGTGGATTATTGGCATGGCGCATCGGGGTCGATTAAATGTATTGGCAAATATTTTTAATAAATCGTACGCAAATATATTCTCGGAATTTGAAGAAGGGTATATCCCGGCCTCTGTTGAAGGCAGCGGCGACGTCAAATATCACAAAGGCTATTATTCAGACATCAAGACTGTCCATGGCCGTCAGGTCAGCCTCACGCTCACACCAAACCCCAGCCATCTCGAATCGGTCGATCCCGTTGTGGAAGGACAGGTCCTGGCCCGCCAAATCATTAGAGGCGACGACATCAGGCAGGAAAAAGTCGTCCCTATCCTTGTTCATGGCGACGCGGCCATTTCGGGTCAAGGTATCGTCTATGAAACAATGCAGTTTTATAAGCTTGAGGGGTATGCTACAGGAGGGACAATCCATTTTGTCGTGAACAACCAAATTGGATTCACAACGATACCCGAGAATTCCCGCTCGACCAGTTACTGCACAGATATAGCACGCATCTTCAAAGCGCCTGTCTTCCATGTGAACGCTGAAAATCCCGAGGGGTGTGTGTTCGCTACAAATTTGGCTGTTGCTTTGCGCCAGGAATTTCATTGCGATGTCTTTGTCGAGTTAGTCTGTTACCGCAAGTATGGGCACAATGAAACGGATGAACCAGCTTTCACACAACCTCTTGAATACCAAATGATCAGAAAAAAACGCCCCATCCGCGAAATCTACAGGGACATGCTGATCGATCAGGGTGTGATGGAAAAAAGTGTGATAGACAAACTCGAAGCTGAATTCAAGCTGGCTCTTCAAACCGCTATGCAAGATAAATCACGTCCAGAGGCCCGCAATGATCCAGATGGAACATCCGCAGTTGAAAAAAACGATCGTCTGTTTCAACATACTGAAACGGGTGCATCCAAAGAGGTTATCCAGGCGATTGCTTCTAAAATCTATGGTGTTCCCGAAGGCTTCGCCCTACATCCAAAACTAGCTGTCATGTTCAATGAACGTTTAGGTATCCTTAAAAATTGGGATCGAAAACACCCCATTGACTGGGGAACTGCTGAGCTGCTTGCTTACGGATCCCTATTATGGAATGGAACACACATCCGCTTGTCAGGTCAGGATTCGTGTCGTGGCACATTCAGCCATCGACATGCCCTACTAATGGACCAGGTAAAAGAGCGGGGATACGTCCCCCTAAAACATCTGAAGCCCGGACAAGGGCGTTTTGATGTGTATAATTCTTCCCTGTCAGAATATGCCGTTTTAGGTTTTGAATTCGGCTACAGCATCGCCGCCCCTAAGGCTCTTGTCATCTGGGAGGCCCAATTCGGCGATTTCTCTAATGGCGCCCAAGTCATCATCGATCAATATATCACGACAGCAGAACAAAAATGGGCCCAGAAGTCCACGTTGACGTTGCTATTGCCTCATGGATACGAGGGGCAAGGACCTGAACATTCTTCAGGACGCATCGAACGCTTTCTCACTCTCGCCGGTGACAACAATATCCTGATCGCTAATCCAACGACACCAGCTCAATTATTTCACCTTTTACGAAGGCAGGTACTTGGCCCATTGAATAAACCCCTGATTGTTTTCACTCCAAAAGGTCTCTTACGCCATCCTGCCTGCGTCAGCACCATTGATGATTTTACACAGGGCTCTTTCCTTGAAATTATGGATGATCCACACCCCCCGAAAAAGATTCGCCGCCTGGCGTTGTGCAGTGGCAGAATTTTTTATGACCTCATCGCTGAAAGGGAGCGTTTAGGAGCTGACGGCCTATCTATTGTCCGCGTGGAACAGCTCTACCCTCTTGATGTCGAGACAATTAAAACTGTGGTGCGCCGTTGCGCCGATCTCAAGGAATGCATCTGGGTTCAGGAGGAACCAAGCAATATGGGCGCTTGGGGTTTCATGAGGCCAATTTTACGCGATCTATTACCAAAAGAGGTGAGTCTTGCCTATATCGGCCGCACGCGGAGCGCTTCCCCGGCCGTTGGATCGTATGCAGTACACAAAAAAGAACACGCCGCAATTCTCAAGGGGTTGTTCGAAACGGAAAATCCGTCGATATTTGAGATGAAAGTTTGACCGGAGTATGATCATGCAGTTAGAAATCAAGGTGCCTTCCATGGGAGAGTCAATCTCGGAAGCGACAGTGGGTACTGTTCTTAAAGGGAACAATTCCTACGTCACAGCCGAAGAGGAACTCATTGAGTTGGAAACAGATAAAGCCAATCAAGTTCTCTATGCACCCGGTGAAGGGGTGGTCGTGTGGAAGGTAGCAAAAGATGAAGTTGTGAAAATTGGTCAGGTGATCGGTACTATCGATACAAGCAAAAGTGCGCCTCCACCTAAGCCTAAACTAAAGGATACATCGCCGCAAGTAAAGGAACAAGTAAGGCCACAAGCGAAGCCTAAAGAGAATGTCAAAGCCGAAAAGGAAGAAAAGATCTCTATCGCCGCGCCTGGATCCGCTCAGTTTTCCTTGCCACAGGGTGTTCGCACCTCTCGTGAATCATTTGTGAGTGAGCTGACTACACAGCAACCTGAGGAACGAAACGTTGAGCCTTCGGAGCCCCTGCCGCATCCGACCGGGGAGCGTCAGGAAACGCGTCAGAAAATGTCTAGGATACGCAAAGCGATTGCGACGCGCCTTGTTGACGTTCTTCAGCAAACAGCAATGCTGACAACATTCAATGAAGTGGATATGGGTAAAGTGATCCTACTGCGTGAATCGTATAAAGAGGCATTTACAAAGAAATACGGGGTCCGTTTAGGCTTCATGCCGTTTTTTGTTAAAGCGGCAGTCTCGGCTATGAAGGCCTATCCAGAAATCAATGCTTACATCGCCGGCGAAGATATCGTCTTCCGTGAATATTTTGACATTGGCATTGCTGTGGGTACGGAAAAGGGACTTTTTGTCCCTGTAGTGCGTGAGTGCGATGCGTTATCTTTTGCAGATATCGAAATGTCGATCGAGGCTTTTGCAAAAAAAGCCAAGGATGGCCGGCTGTCTCCTAGCGATCTACAGGGGGGCGGCTTCACAATCACTAATGGCGGAACATATGGATCCCTTCTCTCAACTCCCATTCTTAATCCTCCCCAAAGTGCGATCCTTGGAATGCACAAAATTGAAAAACGACCTGTTGTTGTGGACGATCAAATTGTGATCCGACAAATGATGTATCTTGCCCTGAGTTACGACCATCGCGTTGTGGACGGCAAGGAAGCCGTATCGTTTCTGGTCCATATTAAAAACATGCTGGAAGACCCTTCGAGGTTGGTTCTTGGAATTTAAATAAATGAAAAATTACGATTTTAATGTTCTTGTCATTGGATCCGGTCCAGGCGGATATATTGCTGCATTGCGCGCTGCCGAGCTTGGCTTGAGCGTGGCCTGTGTAGAAAAAATGGATGCATTGGGCGGCACATGCCTGAACGTAGGGTGTATCCCTTCAAAGGCATTGCTGCATTCATCAGCAGTGTATGAGCGGATCAAAAAAATGGGTGCTGAAGAGGGCGTTACTGTAAAAGATGTAGCGTTTGACCTCACAGCAATGATGAAACGCAAAGATGGTGTTGTCAAAGGATTGAATGAGGGAATCGCCTTTCAGTTTAAAAAATTGGGCGTTGTCTCTATACGGGGCAATGCGGCTTTTGTCGATGCTCATACTATCGAAGTGCAAGGTAAACGGATCACAGCAGATAATTTCATTGTTGCAACAGGTTCAGAACCGATTGCGCTTCCGTTTTTACCCTTCGATGAGAAATACATCGTCTCATCAACAGGTGCGCTCTCCCTTGGCTCAGTTCCTAAAAAAATGCTGGTCATTGGTGCAGGCGCCATCGGCGTGGAGCTCGCCTCCGTTTACTCACGTCTTGGCTGTGCCGTGTCTGTTGTGGAAATGCTGGATACCATCACACCGGCGATGGACGCGACGCTCTGCAAGCATCTGCAACAGATGTTGAAGAAGCAGGGGATAGAATTCTACTTACAGGCAAAAGTCAAAGGGGGCGTCGTCAAAAATGAGGCGATCAATCTGATTGTGGAATACGAGGCTAAAGAGTCGATTTTAACTGCTGATGTTGTCCTGGTGGCTGTAGGGCGGCGTCCTTACATCACAGGTCTTGGCCTTGAGGCTATAGGGATTACTCCTTCGCCAAAAGGATTTATTCCCATCGACCAAAATTTTAGAACGTTCCTCCCTCATATTTTTGCCCTTGGCGATGTGGTTGAAGGGCCGATGTTGGCCCATCGCGCTTCTCACGAAGGGGTAGCAGTGGCGAACCTGATTGGAGGAGTGGCCTCACAGATTAATTATGTCAGTATTCCCAATGTCATCTACACGCACCCAGAAGCAGCCTCCGTCGGATTTACAGAAACCGAAGCCCGAAGTGCTGGATTTAATATTTCTGTCGGAATGAGTCATTTTCGCGCAAACGGGCGGGCTCGCTGCATCGGAGAAACGGAGGGTTTTGTTAAGATTATCGGAGATCTCGCAACGGGGCGTCTTTTGGGGATGCATATTCTTGGTGCAGAGGCTTCGGAAATGATCGCAGAGGGCGTGATTGCATTAGATATGAAAACGTCTGTTGCTGACATGGGCAATGCCTGCCATCCACACCCAACCCTCTCTGAAGCCATCAGCGAGGCGTGTAAAGACGCACGTCCTGTAGCGTAGATAGGCCAACACACCATTTATTGTTAACCTTTACGCTTGTGATTGATTCGCATGTAATTTTTCCGTCAACCAAAGTCGTATTTGCTCTTTTAAGGCGTTCTGTCTAGCTGTCATCAAGTCGCCCATTTCCGCCTGTTTTTGCAATTCACGATCTTGCTCTTTTTCCCCTCTATCTGATACATCATCAGTTTCTGAACTTTCGTCCAGCTTTTCCATCTGTCCCGCAAAATCTTCTTCTGCATCTTTTTTAGCCCACATAGCTTTAAAATCGGGATCTTCCTCTACAATAGCCATAAACACCCCGTTATCCAGGAGCCGATCCAGGTACTCTGCATCGTACTTAGCCTTTACTTCCCGGACAAGATCTTCGGAGCTGATCCAGGAGACGTTGCCTATGACACTATGAGCCATATTTTCCATAAAGCTTATTAACCCAAGTCGTTGCTTCAATGTTGTTTCGAAATAAAGGTACACTTCTGTGCTTTCGTGGTATATTATAGGGGTAAGCGTCGGGTCACGTCCTTCATTTAATGTTTCTTCATAGTCAGCAATGAGGCGGTCAAGAGTTTCTCGAAAGATTGTCGTTTTAGCGCACCCCACAATAGTTTTTAGTTTTTCAACCAGAGAAGTATTTTCAGGAAGAATATGCATTCTCCATAATGTATAGATCTCATTAAATTCTGTTGCTGTTCTGTCCATGCAAGCATCCGGATCTTGAGTAGGCGCTCTCTCAAGAAGTATTTTCTTGAACTTTCGGTCATTGATTGCAGTTTCCATAATCTGCAACACTACTTTTTTCATGATCTGTCTGTTGGAAGTATAATCGATTGTACTTTTTAACCGGTCTAACCAATCGTAAATGACCTTTCTCTCAGTTAGGTTGAAAATCTTAAAATCTTTGAAAGTTGTTTCTATTAACTGCCGTGTGATCTCTTCGGCTCCTCGCAGCCACTCTGCCAACTGTGGATTTTTAATAGCAGCTTGTCCTAACATTCTTCGCCGAGATGTGCACTCCTCCTGAATAGCTACAGCTCTTTCGTGAGGAATTGCTGTGCCGGTGATATTGATTTCTTCAAGGTTCGGCATTGAGTCTAGATCGAAAGGTAATTCTGTGATGCCCGGATTGTATGAGAGATCGATTTTAGATAGTGCGTGCAGACTGTCTAGAGGAGGAAATCTCTCGTTTGTCAGTTGGTTTCCAGAGAGATTCAGCACGCTAAGGTTTGTATGTAAATTTATATTCGCAGAAAGATTAGTCATTTCAGTTTTACTGAGATCTAGCTCCGTCAGATTAGGTAGACTTTCGAGTTTCTCGAGCACTGTAGGTAATGAGTTTTCGCTCAAGTCAAGGTGCGTTAAGCTATTAGGAAATTTCATTTGTTCAGGTAGTGAAGTCAGTTTGTTCCTGCTTAAATTAAGATGTTGCAAATTTTCGGGTAGATAGATTCCGTCATGGAGGTAAAGTTGATTTCGGCAAAGGTCTAGCGACTCCAAAAGTGGAACACATTTTAAGTCAGGCCAACATGTCAACCCACACTCGACTAATTGAAGATGTTTTAATTTACCTCCAAAACAGTCCAGGGGTGGGGCAGTCTCCAGGGTCCTATTAAATATCGATAAACGATCAGACCCGTCCTTGAGCGCTAGTTCAATGATAGTTAGAGCATACCTTGGCCCATAACCGTTGAAGGCCCAAAGGTTAAGGGCTGTTCGACCTTTCCTAAAATCCAAACTGAGGAGCGGTGCAACAATTCCTATAAGCACATTCCCAGGAACATCCCTCAATACTCTCCACATCCTTGCCGATAAACTCTCTTTTTGTGTCATTGGCAACTGTTGCCCTGCGAGATTCTGCAGAGCGACTACATTTGTTCTCGTCTGCGTATCATTATGGGAAGGGACTTCAGGTGGGGCAGCGACCCCAGGTGGTGGTATGGCTGCGCTGGGAGGAGGGAATTCTGGGTAAGACATAATCTGCCTCTAGTTTAATTTACTATAAATTAATTATATTAAATACTAAATTAATATGTCAAATTTTTAATGTTAGTTTAATGTGATTATGATTTTTAAATGGGCATGTTCGCGCAATGGTGTCAACTTAAGGACACATTACCATTACACGGGAGTTCGGCTAAAATTTGGAGTGCGGGGACTTGTCACCGCTTTGGATTACATCGACTTGTCGATGTCTTTTGTCAAGAAATGACCTAAGCTATACCGAATGTGGTTTTAAAATTAGCATTTCCCCCTTAATTGTAGCAAAGGTTGTCGCATCAACTAGGACATCGACAAGTCGATGTAATCCACAGCGGTGACAAGTCCCCGCACTCCACATGCTTCTTTACTTGGTTAATTACACAGGATTTTGGCACCTCGCGGCTTCTGCTGCCCCCTCAGGGTTGTGCGTCCGCTGCTCGTTGCCTTTTTGGCTGTTGAACTTGAGCGGAATCTATGACAGTTTCCGTCCTTGGTTGCGCCTGGGGAGGAACTGCAGGATGCAGCAACACTTGCTGCAAGTGCCTTAATTGAGCTAGCCTGCTAGCAACGATGCTAGCTGCTATAGATGGTTGATTTCTACCGCAATAAAACATAGCGATTGCCCCCTTACTTTCCTGAGTTCTCCACTCGTTTGGAATAATAACGCTTGTTATGAATGCAATTTTCATATGAAAGCACTTCAATTCTTCGTCACGACTGGGATCCTGAGCTAGTTCAATATGCGTTCGTATTTCACGCACTATCATAGCCTTTAGAACTTGTTTTTGAGAGTCACTCTTCTGTGCTAAGGTGCTGATACTTGTCTGAATTCTGTGGATGGTTTGCACTGCAGCTTGCCCTATCCTATCCATTTCCTCTTCAACGGAAAGATGAGACAAGCCTCCTTGTGCTTGTATGGCGATAGGTACTGCTAGAGGGGGGGCTGAAGGAGCCAGAGCTGCCATTGGAAAATGAGCAAAACTCTTATCTGTTACAGCAACAGTAGTAGCAGCAGCAGCTGGTACGGAAGGTGCGTCTGTTTTAGCTGGATTCAACGGCGGCCTCTGATACAGAATGATCACCCGACGCTTGAGTGATGGTGGCTGAGATGCCTGTGCTAAGGGGTCAGGAGAAAGGGCCCTAGCCGGGATCAATTCACGTTCAGCGCCAGTGACCTGACTTGAGTTGGCTGACAGTCTGTCATGTAATTCAGGTATTGTGTAAGTTGCAGCATTTTTTGATTCAATTGACATAACAACCTCAGTTATATAAAATTTTAATTTTTTCCTGCAGGTTATTCTAATGATTTAAGATAAAATGTGCAATCGTTTAATAAATTTCAGTTAATATTTGACTTTGTCTCCGGTCTATAAGCTTATCCTACCCATCCTGCCTATCCTGTAAAATTCTGACCGAAAAGGTGATCAAGGCCCAAAAATCTAACCAAATGTTCATTTATAAGGCTACCCTTCGGGCACTCTATTTTCTTGTTGATTTTAATAGATTGAAATGGATAAAATTCGATTATTCATTAAATTAATTTAACTTGTTATCGGGTTTTGAATATGCAAAAAATAGCAGAAAGTCTTGAAAGATTTACAGAAAGTCTTGAAAAGCAACAACCAATTAGTTGTAATAAAGGTCAGTTAACATGGACAACGCTGTCTCCATTCAGGCAGAAGTTGCAATCCATTGCCAATCTGTTCTTTGACTGTAAAAATAAACATACACTTGAAGTAGGAAAGACTTTTTGCCGGTTTCTTGACCACGTTGAAATCAAACCCATCATTTTCGGTGCAGAAGCTCGGGAAATGACCAACCAAAAAGCTTATTTTGCTTCATGCCTTAAGGCTGCGAAAGTCGTCAAACATCTGCTAAAGTCATCGAATTCCCCCCAATGCCAGGATCAACTTCATCATCTTGCACGGCGTGTCAGTGGACTGAAGTACCGCATTGGTGTCGAAAATGAAGGCTTGGATCGCGCTTCGATCGACCCGACCCTTGAAACAAAGCTCCTTACCCTTGCGCAATCCTGGAAGAATGACCAACCTCTTTACATTGATAAAGCATTGACAGCTAGAGATAAAGAGAAGATTGCAGAGCTGTGCAGTTACCCACATTGCGCCAACCTTCTCCTCACCAATAAAGGATTTAGAAAATCATTTTTTGTCTGGGCCATACGTGATAATGGAGGCGTCAGCCAATTCGTCGAGTATCCCGCAACCGCTGAACGCATCAAATCCTCGTTCATCGCATCGCGTGTGGGAAGGCTTGGCAAGGATCTTCTCTGTATTCAAAAAAGAGATAGAGACTCAATCCCAAATGGAGCACAGGAAAAAGTAATGACGCTTCCATTTTGTACAGGGGCGAAAGTTGAGCGCGTGAGTATTTTAGATGATACCAAAGAAATTGAGATGTATGGTGGGTGGCGTCTATCAATTAAGAAAATCTTTGAAGTATTTGCCAACAAAAATCACCACATTGGCGACCTAGAATTTTTCGGGTCAACGGGGATAAATGTATGGAATTCACACGAACTTGGAAGATGGAATGAGGCGAAGCAAACATACGATGGTATCGATTTATCAACAGAAGAGTGGTGGAAGGAGTTACCTATCCTTGAAGAAGTGACAAAAGATCAACTGGAGGCCAGGTATCAGATCACATTGGAGCCAGGTCAGTGGCTCGTCTGCGGTAAAGCCACACGTCAGACTCCGGATCTCGACATCGCAGGTCAACATGGATTTATGGAAATGGCTGTCCCTACTGAAGACGGTCTGTACCGCACCTTCCCGTTTGCAAATTTTCCAAATGTATTTCCTTCAACAGTCTTCCAACTGATGACCTTCCTTGGGAATACACTGCCCAGCAAAGTTGCCTATCCAGATGAGAACGTTTTTTATTCACAACGCCAAACTGCTGCTCACCCAATCCCTCTTTCTCCAAATGACGGCGCACGCGTGATGTCCAAAGTCCGAGATGAGGCGATCAAAGCTCGTGCTGGGTCTACCATCTTCCAATTTGCCGGAGAGAATTGTGCTTTTTGGGCCCAGAAAGTAATTAATGTCATTAAAGATAATAACCCGGTGCCCAATTTATTCAGAATGAAGTTGATCATGGCCAGTCCTAACGAACCATTGTTAAGGAATATTTTTGCTACGATTAGAAAGGCTCCTACATGGTTGCATTCGTTTCTTCTTAAGGGTTTGGACATTATTTTTGGTTCATGGCGCGGGATTACAATCATTGAAAATGGAAAAAAAGTGCATAAATCGCATATAAAAAATGAACACCGTCAGTCTTCAGAGTACTTTCAGCCCGGATATTTGCATGAACAAATCATCCAGGGTAAGATTAAAGGCGTCATCACCTACGGCCACTAAAACCCAGAGGTCCTATGAAAAAATTCACGGTGCAGTTATGCGAAAAAGCGCCGGACTTCCATTTACGCGCCACAGATGGAAAGTATTATACACTAAAAAACTTTGATGGGGCCGACACCCTCGTACTCTTTTTTACATGCAATCACTGTCCCTATGTGATCGGTTCTGACGAAGTCACCCGTAAGACAGCAGAAAAATTCAGGTCTAAAGGTGTCGCTTTTGTGGCAATCAATTCCAATAGCATCAACACCGTAGAAGCCGATTCCTTTGAGCATATGGTGGAAAGGATGCATCAGCAGCATTTTCCCTGGGTTTATCTGCATGACTCCAAACAAGAAGTTGCTGAAAACTACGGAGCCCTGCGCACTCCTCATTTTTATGTCTTTGACAAAACGCGTCAGTTGGTCTATACAGGCAGGGGAGTCGACAGCCCCCGTGATACCGCTAAAATGACGATCAATGATCTCGAAAACGCCCTAGAGGAACATGTTGCCGGAAAACCCATAACGACTCCGCTTACAAATCCCATTGGCTGCAATGTTAAATGGGAAGGGAAAGAACGGCACTGGATGCCGCCAGAGGCTTGCGATATAGTGTAAGGAATTTATGAAAATATTGATTAGCGGCGCTTCAGGCTTGATCGGCAGTGCACTACAGCATGCCCTAATGGTCGCCGGCCATCATGTCGTTGTGCTTGTGAGAGATCAAAAGAAAATTTCTGAACAGTCAGTTTTTTGGGATCCTGAGAATGGGGTCTTAGATCCCCAGGCTTTACAGGGGGTGGATGCTGTCATTAATTTGGCAGGTGACAATTTATCCCAGGGACGATGGAGCAAGAAAAAGAAGCGTGCGGTCCTTAATAGCCGTGTCATGGCGACAAAAACGCTTATCGGGGCGATGTCCCGGTGTCAGAGCTCCCCGAAGGTCTTGATTAATGCGTCTGCCGTAGGGATTTATGGCGGCAGAGGCGATGAAATATGTACCGAAGCAACAAGTGTAGGAGCCGGATTTCTAGCCGACGTTTGCCGGCAATGGGAAGAGGCAGCAGCGCCTGCGATGGACAACGGGATACGTACTGTTTTTTTGCGGACCGGAGTTGTATTATCCTCACAGGGCGGAGCCTTAGCAAAAATGTTGCCATTATTTAAGTTGGGGCTTGGGGGCAATCTTGGAACAGGTAAGCAGTATCTCAGCTGGGTGGCTATTGAAGACGTGATTTCCATCATTCTCTTTGCTTTAGTTCGGGATGATCTTAAAGGCGCAATTAATGTTGTGGCTCCGAATGCTGTGACCAACGCAGAATTCACAAAAATTTTAGGTCATGTTCTTCATCGGCCTACAGTGCTGCCGGTTCCAGCATTTATGTTAAGATGGGTTGTAGGTAAGGAAATGGCTGATGAACTTCTCCTCTCTAGCATCCGTGCCGAACCCTTGAAATTGGAAATGCTTAATTATGAGTTTAAATATCCTTACTTAAAAGACGCTTTAAAACACTATACTGGAGACTCTTAAATCATGGTGATGCAGGAAATTACAAAAAGCGACAAAAGCTTTGTTGCGACACTTTTATTTTGCTTGTTGTTAGGGGCTTTTGGGGTTCACCGCTTTTATGTTGGGAAAGTTGGAACGGGAATCCTGATGCTGTTGACACTAGGCGGTCTCGGAATCTGGAACCTGATCGACTTCATCCTTATCTGCTGCGTCCGCTTTCGTGACAAGCAGGGCTTCCTCATCGAACCTTAAAGAACGCTGCCTCTTTGGTGAGCGCATCACAAATATTTGCTGCTTGCCTGAAACCATGGGCCTCTTCCGGATAAATATGTATCTCAACGGAGATGCCTCGCGATTTCAATGCTTCATAGATCATGATCGACTGGTTTTTCGGGACGATGGCGTCGTCCTCGCCTTGAAAAATAATGAGCGGAGTCGATATTTTATCCACGGAATTAATCGGGGATCGTGCCTCCCAGACATCCTTTTCATCGGAATACTTGCCCATCAGCTCGTCGTTATAGCTAGCCTCAAACTTGTGCGTGTCTTTGGCAAGCGCCGTGATATCAGCAATCCCATAGTAGCTTGCGCCGGCTCTGAAAATATTAGTTGAGACAAGAACAGCTAATGTCGTGTAACCGCCAGAACTTCCACCGCGAATAAATAGGTTATTTCTGTCTGCAAGTCCGTTGCCGGCCAGATACAAGGCCCCATTGATGCAGTCTTCAACATCCACAACTCCCCAATTACGATCCAGAAGCTGCCTGTATGGCCGGCCGTATCCTGAACTACCACCATAATTAACATCTAACACGGCAAATCCGCGACTGGTCCAAAATTGATGTTTCAAGTTAAATGACGCTCTAGCCTGTCCTGTAGGCCCTCCATGAATTGTCACGATAAGCGGTGGCTGTGTTCCCGGCATACCCTGAAAATCCTTGTTGCGTGGAGGATAGTAAAATCCGTACGATGTTCGATTCTCGCTGGGGAAGGCAATATGCTGCCCTGTACTGATGTACCCTGGGTCGATCGATGGCTTTGTACAATATAATTTTGTACAGTCCCTAAGTACGGAATTCTGAATAGTCTTAAGTTCGATTAGCGCATCATCCCTGTCAGTATACCCTTCCAGAAAGCGGACGCAACTTTTGCCGCTCCGTAATTGATGAATAACCACTGAGGGGCGATCAACAGGCTGCCACTGCTTTGTTTGCGGATCGAGAACTCCTAGGTTCCACTTCCCCATACTATTGTATGTAAAGACAATGTCCTCGTCCAGGAATGCATACGTTGGCTTTCCAAACAGCCATAACGGCTCTCCAACTTCGGCTTTTATGGGACAGATATTTTCGATAATGTCCCCAAAGCGGTGAATGTTCCACCACCCATTACTGCGGTCCGATACAAAATAGAGTGTCCCATCTGGAGACCATTGGGGACATAGAATGGATTCAGGGGTCTCTCCAGCAATTCGCTGAGGGTGGGCAAGGAGGCCATTTTTGCCGATTTCCGCGATCCATAGTTCAGTCCAGGTCCAGGGCATATGCGGATGATTCCATGACAACCAAGCGATTTTCTTGCCATCGGGACTGATGGCTGGAGACGAGTAAAAGTCGCAGCCGCCCGCAAGTTTCTTGTAAGTGCCTGTTTTTATATCAATCAATGCTAAGAAATTTTCTACTGCTTTTCCTGGTTGATGATGTTCTGCCACAGCAATGATTCCATGAAAACTGAGCTGCAGATCGGCAAACCGTGTGCCTGTGTGCTGCGACCCCTCTTTGGTTTGACCCTCTGTCAGTTTATGGGGTGCTTCACCTGGCTTGATGACATAAAGGGCGTTGTCAATACTGTTGGAGGCATAGACGATTCCGTTAGCAACGGTAAAACTTCCACCGCCATATTCGTGAACGAGTGTGCGGGAGTTGAACTCAGGGGGCGTGACGTCCTGAAGCTTGCCGGAAGACTCCCTTCGTACGATTGTCGAACGCCCTTTGTTGGCAGGACGCATTTCGCACCAGTAGGTATCGCCGCCATCAATCAGCATGTGCGTGATGCAATTGGAGCCTTCAGCAATCTTTTCCGGGGTGATGGGGGAGGTCCATGTGCTATACGGGGCAGTGATCATAGGGTTAGTCGATCTTGATTTTTACAGGTACCTTCTCTGTGTATCTGTGTCCCAGAAAAAGCTTGCAAAGTGCCGGAAGGACAAACAGCGTCAGCAGCGTCGATGTGATCAGCCCGCCGATCACAACGGTGGCTAACGGTTTCTGTACTTCCGCACCGGTGCCGGTTGCCAGCGCCATAGGAACGAAGCCCAGCGAGGCAACCAGTGCCGTCATGAGGATTGGCCGCAGCCTTGTGAGAGCTCCATCAAAAATGGAATTTTCAAGAGAGTGTCCTGCAGCAGCAAGTTGATTAATATAAGTCAGCATGACGAGGCCATTGAGCACGGCGATCCCCGACAGGGCGATGAATCCTACAGCCGCCGAAATCGAGAAGGGCATTTCGCGCATCCACAGCGCTAGAATACCGCCTGTCAGCGCGAGAGGGACGCCAGAGAAAACGATAAACGACTCTTTAAGTGACTGCAGCGATGAATAAAGCAGCATCATAATGAGGGCAAAGCACAAGGGGACGACGACCAAAAGATGGTTGCGTGCGGAGATCAGATTTTCGAATTCCCCACCCCATTCGATCCAATAGCCCGGAGGAATTTTTACCTGGGTGGCTATTCTTTCTTTGGCAACAGAGACGAAAGAGCCGATGTCATTTCCGCGCACGTTGGCTTGGACGATGACGACTCTTTTGCCATTTTCGCGGCTGATCTCATTCAACCCTTCGGTTGCTGTCAGTGTGGCGACTTCTTTAAGGGGAACGGAAGATCCCCCTTGAGGCAGGGGAATGGGAATATTTCCTAGTGCGACAGGATTTTCCCGGACATTGGGAGGAAGGCGGACGATGATGTCGAAGCGTCTATCACCTTCGTACAGTACACCCGCATTGCTGCCGCCGACAGCAGAGCTGAGGGTCCCTAGAATATCCGAGACATTCAGGCCCAGTCGTTTAGCGACATCTTTTTTGACTTTAACTTCCAGTAAGGGGAGGCCGTCTGTCTGCGCGACCTTCACGTCAGCAGCTCCTTTAACATGGTTTAGCACAGCAGCAATTTTGTCTGCAGTGGCTTTTAGCTTATCGAAATTGTCTCCGTAGAGCTTGACAGCCACATCGCTGCGCACCCCTGCGATCAGTTCGTTAAATCGCATTTCGATCGGTTGTGTAAACTCATAATTGTTCCCAGGGAGCTTTTGCAATTGTTCTTCCATCTGTGCTATCAGAGCGAGCTTTGTTAGGGATGGGTTCGGCCATTCATGCTGGGGTGTCAGCATCACAAAGGTATCAGAAACGTTTGGCGGCATCGGATCAGATGCCATCTCCGCAGTGCCTGTTTTGGAGAAAACGAAAGCCACTTCAGGGAATTGTGCCAGGGTTTTTTCCACATCCAGCTGCATGGCAGTAGACTGTGTTAACGACGTGCTAGGGATGCGCACAGCGTGCAGGGCAATATCCTTTTCATCAAGTGTTGGGACGAATTCTTGTCCTAAGCTGAAAAATAAGAGGCCTGCGCCAAGAGTGAGGAAAAGGCTGAAAAAAATAATGCGCTTGGGAAATTCCATTGCGTGTTTGAGCAGGGGAGCATAGATAGCTTTTGCTTGTGCTGTGATGAAATTCTCTTTCTCAACCATTTTGGGTTTTACAAAAAGTGCAATCATGGCAGGAGTGAATGTTAGGGACAAAATAAAGGCAGCAATCAGGGCAAAAATAACCGTCATGGCCATCGGCTCAAACATTTTCCCTTCAACACCAGAGAATGTCAACAGAGGAATGTAAACTGTTAGAATGATCGCCTGACCAAATACCGTCGGTCGAATCATTTCTTTGGCAGCGGCAGTGACCTCATCCAGGCGTTCTGAAAGGCTGAGCTGTCGTTTTAGCTTGTGCTGCCTATCCGTCAGGCGGCGCAGACAGTTTTCTGTGATAATGACTGCTCCGTCGACAATCAGACCGAAGTCAAGTGCACCAAGACTCATCAGGTTGCCGCTGATTTTCATGTGTATCATGCCAATGACGGTCATGACCATTGATAGCGGGATAATACACGCTGTGATCAAGGCGGCCCTGAAATTGCCAAGCATCAGAAACAAAATCGCGATGACTAAAAGAGCCCCTTCAAACAAGTTCTTCGATACCGTGTCAATCGTAGCATCGACAAGTTTCGTCCGATTCAAAATAGTCTTCGCATTAATGTCAGGCGGGAGTGTCTTATTGATCTCCTTCATCTTCTCGTCAACAGCCAAGGCAACGGTCCGGCTATTGGCGCCAATCAGCATCATCGCAGTGCCGATCACAACCTCTTGTCCATTCTCGCTAGAACTTCCTGTACGCATCTCCTTGCCAATGACAACGCTTCCAATATCGCTGATATGGATCGGCACTCCGTTCCTCGTCGCAATCACAACAGCTCCGATCTCAGCTGGCGATTCCAATAAACCGTCGCCTTTGACCAAAAAAGACTGTTGGTTCTGCTCAATATAACCCGCACCAACACTGACGTTATTTTTTTTCAACGCCTCGGTGATGTCGTCGAAGGAAATCCCCAGCGCACTCATCCGTTCCGGTTGCGGTTCCACGTGATATTCCCGGATATGACCGCCAATAGAATCGACTTCTGCCAGGCCGGGGACGCCTTTAAGTTGCGGACGGATAATCCAGTCCTGAACGGTCCGGAGGTATGAGGAGAGTTCGGTATCGGTACGGAGTCTATGTCCTTCCGGAGTGATATACGTCCCATCTTGCTGCCAGCCGATATGTGAGGTGCCGTCTGGGATGTTTTTGCCTTGGGGGTGCTCGTATTCGACTGTCCACATATAAATCTCCCCAAGCCCTGTGGAGATGGGTCCCATTTTTGGGTCCGCATCTGCTGGAAGGAATTCTTTGGCTTCAGACAACCTCTCAGCAATTTGCTGACGGGCGAAGTAGACATTGACGTGGTCGTGAAAAATGGCTGTCACCTGGGAAAAACCGTTGCGGGAAATTGACCGCGTGCTTTCCAGGCCTGGAATCCCTGCTAAGGCATTTTCAATGGGATAGGTGACCTGTTTCTCGATATTCTCTGGCGATAACCCTGGAGAGGTCGTATTGATCTGTACCTGATTATTGGTAATATCAGGCACGGCATCAATAGGCAGTTGTTTCAGGGAGTACAGACCATAAGCGGCGATAGCAGCCGTGATGAGGATGATCAGTGTTCTATGCGAGATAGAAAATTTTAGAATTTTGTCGATCATTTTAGTTTAACTCGACTTTGTACTTTTTTTGGTTCAGATTCTCAAGAGAGGCAAAGTCGAGTTTAATCCATGTGTTCTGCTTCTTCTTTTTTCAGGTCAGCCTTCAGCAAGAAGGTGTTTTTGGAGGCGTAGGTTTCACCGGGTTTAAGTCCAGAGACGACTTCGCAGCACGTTTCATCGGATCTGCCAACAGTAACCGGGCGGACGGCAAAGCCATCTCCTTCGGAGACAAAAACAACATCGACGCCGTCAAGATTTTGTATGGCATCTTTGGAGATAGTTACCGGAGTATTAACAAAATCTGTGATGAATTCCGCTTGAACGAATGTGCCGGGCAGCCATGTTTCGTGCTCGTTGGTGATAGAAGCAATCGCTTTGGATGTGCGTGTATCCAAGTCTACGATAGGGCTTAGAAAAGAAACTTGTGCAATCACAGAATTTCCGTGGTTGTCTGTAATGGTAACAGGCTGTCCCACTTTAACAAATTGCCGATCATGTGCGGAGACGTTGATTTCAGCCCAGACGATGGATAAGTCGGCGATGACATACATTTCCTTATCCGTTGTCACCATTTCACCAGGGGTGATGTTGCGAGAGATGACCTGACCAGTCAGAGGGGATTTCAGTTCATACATTTTCATCGATTTGGGATCTTCAGTCGCTAAGGCATCGATTTTTTTGTAAGTCATTCCAAGTGCACGCAGTTTCTGTCGGGAAAGCTCTAAGTCAATGATCGCTTGATCCTTAGTATTCTCTGCTTCATGAAAATCTTCGGCAGCACTCAGCTTTTTGCCGTATAGGGCACTCTCTCGGGCATACACTGTTTCAGCAAGCTGTAACTTTTTCAGTCCGCTCGCATAGGCACTCTTAGCTTCCGCCATTTCCGTACTGTCGACTAAAGCCAATACCTCGTTTTTATCCACTGTTTCACCAAGGTTTTTATACGCTTTCACTACTGTACCGCCGACTTTTGGCAGGACATGCGCGATCTGGTCTGAAACAATGGTAATCCGCGCCGGAGCGCGCGCACGCTGCTGCAATGTTCCCGGAGAAACTTTTTCGAGGATGATTCCATGGGTTGCGGCAAGCTCATGAGAAAAATGGAGAAATTCGTCGTGATGATCGTGATCATGTTCATGGTCGTCATGCTGATCATCTGAAGGCGACATCGCCGTTGTCCACAGAGCATACGTCAACAGCGTACATGCAGCCCCCATGAATCCAGTCATCAATAGTGTTATGGATCTCTTTTTCATGCGTTCCTCGTCGGGTTAAAATGCATCGCACGAGCAGGCAGCTGTTAGTCTTAGAACTTCTGCGTGCTTGTGGTGATATTCTGCAATGGCTTCCAAATATTGTTCTTTTACTGTGAAAAGCGTGCTGTTGGCATCCAGGAGGTGTAGATAATCGAACTGCCCTGCATTGTATCCCTCATGCGCCAGCTGCATCGACTCTTCCGCAATGGGAAGAACGGAATCCCTAAGTTCAATCGCCTGACGGTAAGCTCCGGTCCACTCTTCGTAGGTCTCAGCCAGTTCCCCTTTCAATCGGGCCGCAAGGTCCATTTGATCGTATACAGCTTCCAATTCTTCACAGGAAGCCCGGTGGATGTTACCCTGATTGCTGTCAAACAGTGGAATGGGGATTTCGAAGCCTAATGACAACGCGGGCTGCTGGACGAACTGCTGAGTGGACAGGCCAATCTGGACAGCGATATTAGGGATTCTCTGTGTGCGTTCCAGGGCTAAAATATCTGAAGCGTTCGCTGTTTCAGCCATCGCTTTGACAAGGGCCGGATGATTGTCCAGAGCTTCGGTTAGTATTTCCAGGCAGGGAGGCATTTGCAGTTCATGGAGAGAATAAGAGACACTATCAAAAGCAGGGGGGCAGTGGTTCCACAAAGAAGAAAGTCCCTTTTTTGCTTTGTTTAGCGCTGTTTGTTGTTTTGCATGGGTGATTTTAGCTTTTTTGAAGGCGATATCAGCCTTGATTTCCTCAATTTTTGATGTTTTTCCGTTGGATGCTCGCTCCCTAACGCATTCCAGGGATGTCTTGGCAATCGCCTCTTGGCGTGCCGCTAGGGAAAGTCCTTCCTGAGCTGTTGCCATCGTAATGAAAGCATGCATAAGCTGGGCAAACACCTCTTTTTTCTGGATCTCATAATCCCAGTCCGCCACGCATTGGCTAGAGTCAGCAACGCGCAGGCGGGCTGCGCGCTTACCGCCGGTTTCCACCATTTGGACGATCCCGACAAAGAGTTCGTTGTTATCATTATCATTATCCCTTCCAGGGCCTCGGCCGATGTCGGAGAGTGCTACTTCCAGGGCGGGATTTGGCCAGGCGTCGGCCTGTTGGCGATTTCCTTCCATCGAGCAGATTCTAGCTTCTGTCGATTTAAGTCTTAGGTTGACATCGAGGATTTGCTGATACGCCTGCCCGAGTTCTAAAACAACGGGTGGTGAAGCTTCAATGGGCAATGTTGCCAACAAAAGACCAAAAAAGCCAGTTTGTAGGGGGATGGTGTAACGGGAAAAAACAAAATTCATAGACAACACTCTTTGCATAACGAATTACAGAAAAGCGTCATTTTACCAAATGACCCATTAATACCACAACCTTATTTGACCAATAGCACGGTGCGCGACGTGTTCCTGCGCAGCATTTGAAGTGCGCGCGACTTGTCGCCGCTCTGTTATTGCTTGACTTGTCGAGCATTGATCATTTTCATGTTCCGATAAAAAACATTGACCTCTTCAACATTTTATTGCTATGAATAGTGGTAGCATAATTTTTGAGGTTGTCTTTCTCACTATTTTTCTCATCTGGCAAGGGGTTATTTGTGCAAGATTTCGTTCCGGTATACATCTATTGTGGACTAGTCGTTGGTGTGACTTTGCTGGTTCTTGCGGCATCGACAGTGTTTTCTCCCAAAAAGAGAGTCGAAGCAAAATATTTGCCGTACGAGTCGGGAATTAGAACTAAGACACAGCTGCTGTCCCAGCGTTTTTTACTGCGACATTATCTTGTTGCATTGATATTTCTTGTCTTTGATGTGGAAGTCATTTTTCTTTATCCGTGGGCAGTCATTGCAAAAGGGTTGGGAATATTTGCCTTTTGTGAGATGGCATTTTTTTTGGCTGCCTTATTAGTGGGGCTTGCCTATGTATGGAAAAAGGGAGGATTGGAATGGGAATGACACCGAAAGAGAAAACGCCGTTTTTGTTTGCGCCGTTGGACGCTCTGGTCAATTGGGCCAGACAAAATTCCCTGTGGCCTGCTCAATTCGGGCTTGCTTGCTGTGCCATTGAAATGATGTCAACGGCCTCAAGCCGTTATGATATGGCCCGTTTCGGCGCTGAGGTATTCCGTGCGTCTCCACGCCAAAGCGATGTGATGATCGTGGCAGGACGCGTCAGTCAAAAGATGGCTCCTGTTCTGAAAACTATTTACGATCAGATGCTCGATCCTAAGTGGGTGATTGCTATGGGTGACTGCTCCTCTAGCGGCGGTGTCTATAACAATTATGCGATCATTCAGGGGGTCGATAAACTCATTCCTGTGGATGTCTACCTAGCCGGTTGCCCCCCACGCCCAGAGGCTTTACTCGACGCTCTGATCATGCTACAGAAGAAAATTAAAACGGAGCAGCCGTTCTCACGCCAAAAATGATGTAGTAGGCCCCAAGTGTAAAGAAATCTGTGTAAAAAGCCTCAAGGACAAGCTCCACGGCAAGTTTAATGCTCCCCTAGTTACCAACAAAACAAAGGATTGATTCACCCGTCTTTTTTGGGCGTGGTTCAAAATAGGGTTATTTTGAGTAACACAACAGAGATTATTTCTGAGCCTTTAATGTCTCTCTTTTTTGCTTTTTTTTATCTCATTTTGTAGCCCATACCAAGTGGAGCGAGCCTGCGAGCGGAACGCAGGTATGGGAAAAGGAAAGAAACAAAACTAAACCAGGGACTGGTTCTTCTTTTTTGTTTTTCTACAAA
>JBAWVE010000007.1:0-26915 GCA_037147435.1 Parachlamydiaceae bacterium | reverse complement strand
CGGGGCTTTCACGCAGCCGCAGGGTATCAGAACTTATTGGGCGGCCTACTAGGAGGAGTATATAAATCGACACCTCTGAATCACACCTCTCATAAAGTGGAGGTAAGATTTAGTTCAACATTTCGAATCTTTCCTATCATCCCTGAAATAGCAAAAATCTTCATTGCTAAAATTTCTGTGTTATGGGAATATTTGAAATCTTATCAATCGAAACAAAGGTTTATTTATGAAAAAGAATACGGTATTTACTGCAACTTTGTGCCTTTTCCTCGCAGTTGTTTCACCGGTATCCGGAAGCGAATGGCTAGACAAAATATGGGACTGGGTATGTCCCGTTCGGATATGGGAGAGAATCAGCCCACATCATGAAGAGACGATCAATAGAGATGTCGTGCCCGCAGAGATAGAATTGGCGGCAACAGAATTTGTGTTAGCTGATCTCCAGGAAGATTTGATTGAAACTCTGGAAGAGGTAGAAGAGGCGCAGGAAGCCTTAGTTGAGGCACAGGTTGAACTGGCCGAAACACAGGATGAGTTAGCAGTTGCTGAGGACGATCTCGTAGAAACGCTTGAAGCCCTAGCTGAAGCACAGGAAGAATTAGCTGAGATTCAAGACGAAATCGCCCTGGCGCAAGATGCCGAAGAAGAAGACCTTGTTGACTCAGTGACCGAAAGCTATGTTCCATTGTCCATATGGAATCAATCAGAGACTCAACAGACGATTTATATAGCAATTATAGGGGACTATGACCAGAACATCTATTATATGGATGTTGACGGGTCTATCCAACAATCTCAACAGGGCCAAAGTCTGACGGACTATTTTTTTGATTTAAGTCAGTTTTCAGCAATGTCCTGTTTATCTGGTTTTGAAAATGGAGGTGTCATCTATTTTTATGTAGGGGAGCAACCAGCATTTGATGAAAATGAATATGCTGATTCCGAAACAATGCTTGAGTCCTCTGTATTAGCCCAAGTAGCATTTTCCCAAAATGAGAGCGGATTATCTTTAAATATGCCTGTGTATTTGCGAGCCCCAATCGATAATGAAACTGGCATTTCCATGAAATTTATCATGGACGGAAATCAAAACGGAATTCAGTCTTCGGGACTCATCCAGCCTGTACAGGTATCATTTGAAATGTACACCCCCGTGTTGATGGATGCGGATCCCACATCACTGATCATTGAGTTGTATCCACGTTCATGATTATCGGAGCGGATGGAAAAAAACGGTGCTTTGGTGGTCACCCCGGAAAAGAGCTCTATGCTGATTATCATGGCATGTAGCACTTTTTTCTTGACACTTAAGGCAAAATGCTATATGCTTCACTGGTAATAGATCATTCTCTCACATGAGATGAATAAAATCTATTGTACTTGGTTTCATCACTTTATTGGGGTTTTTCTTTTTACAAGAATTCTTGTAAAAAAAAAAGCTCATGAAAAATCAAAATATACATATATCTTCTGTCTCTTTACTGAGAAAAAACCTCGTGCTTTTAGCCCAGTTTTTCCTCATTATCTTTGTCTATCACACATTAAAAGATTTGAAAGATACCATTGTCATTACGGCAAGTGATGCCGGCGCTGAAGTCATTCCATTCATCAAAATCTGGGGGATGCTTCCAGCGTCCATTGCCGCAAGTTATTTGTTTGCGAAGTTGTACAATCGGTTTGGCAGGGAAAAAACCATGTATATCTTCACTACGCTTTTGCTTAGCGCCTACCTGATTTTTGCTCTTGTCTTATACCCTTTGCGCGACCACCTCTATTTGAACGCCTTGCATGATCAACTGACGACCTATCTTCCGACCGGGTGCAAGGGGCTGATCGCTATGCTTTGTTTTTGGCATTATACCCTATTCTACCTCGCAGCCGAGCTGTGGTCTCCCTTGATCTTAGCCATTCTTTTTTGGGGATACGTCAACGAGACAACCACACTTGCAGAGGCTAAAAAGTTTTATCCTATCTGCATGATTACAGGAAATTGTGCAGGGATTATTTCCGGGCAGGCATCTCATTGGCTTTGTCATGACCTTAGGGCACTATTTTCCTGGGAGCAAACACTGCAGCTAATGATCGGTGCTGTGGCTGTTTGCGGAGTACTCATTATGGGAATGAATAAGTTGCTATCCCGCGAAAATCCTGGCTATTCACAACAAGCTCTCAAAACAAAGTCTAAGCCTAAATCCTTCAGAGAAAGCGTTTTAAGTATTCTCAAATCCGGTCCCCTGATGTGTATTGCAATACTCGTAGTGGGCTTCGGCTTAACCAGTAACCTGATCGAAGTGGTGTGGAAGGAAAGTATCAGGACCTTGCATCCCGATCCACAGGCGTATAATGCCTATATCAATCAGCTGACGTCTATTATAGGAGTTTTAGCAGTGTGTCTGGCGTTTGCTTCCCGGTGGATTTTCCAATGGCTAAGCTGGTCAAAGGTTGCTTTAATCACCCCCACGACATTATTTATCACTAGTGTTATCTTCTTCTCTGCATTGATGCTACCCTCAGAAAATCTATCTGTTGTGGCAACATTCTTTACCGTAAGCCCTATACTATTGGTTGTTTCCCTTGGTTCTATCCACTACGTCTTGGCCATGACAGCAAAATATACACTATTTGATAACTGTAAGGAAATGGCGTTCCTTTCAGTAGAAGTTGAAGAGAGAACAAGAGCTAAATCGATCATTGACAGTATCGGATCCCGTCTCGGAAAATCAGGCGCTTCTTGCCTTTATCAATTTTTATTGATTGTGTTTGGTTCAGCTTCCGGGTATATCTCTGTTATTGGAATCACGTCGATATGTATGATCGGTATCTCAATCATCGCCACCAAGAAGCTTGGGGACAGATTGTCCGGTCCAACAACGACGCCAGAGCCAGAGATAACATTGGCCCGCACCCCGCTTCGGGGGGTCAACTAGTTTACAATCTCATGGCCCCAGAAAACATGATCTCGGAGAGATTGAAGAAGATTAAAATCTGTTCTCATAATGTTACATGAGAGGTTTTTCTCTATTTACCATGCAAATTCGTTCAAGAAGTGGAATGATCCCCGGATTACGATGAAAGAAGGGGGGAATTCATTTCTCTTTTTTGCCGAAAAAAGCGCAAAAAAGATGGTTGAATCGCACTCAAAGGGATACTGTATGACTGAAGATTTTGAAGAATTTAAGCTGTCAAAAAAAGCAAAAGAAAAACTTAAAAATAAGCCATTATTGAAAAAAGAATTGGCTGCAGGGAAAACCCCGCAGGAAATTTTGGGGTTTCCCGATGAGACAATGGCGAAATTCTATCATGCAGCCAATACTCTATTTGAAGGGAGGCATTACACCGATGCCGCCAATGCTTTCCTGTTTCTTGTGACATTAAATACTCACAACCACGATTACTGGTTAGGACTTGGGATGGCTACGCAAATGTGCGGGGATTTTGAAGCTGCAATCGATGCTTACGAGATGGCAGCAATGACCGATGTTGAAAGCCCTGTGCCGTATTTCTATTTAGCTAAGTGTCTTTTCGCTATTCATGATCGTGATAGCGCCTTACAAGCTATCGAATTAGCCCTTGAGTATGCAGAGGACAAGGAAGAATACAACGACCTAAGGGAGCAATCCCTCGCTGCGAAGAAACTCCTCGTTAACCATCGCTGATCTTTTTCTTCATTATTTCGTTGACAATGGCAGGAGGTGCTTTGCCTTTTGTCAGCTTCATGACTTGACCCATCAGAAATGCAAATGCTTTTTCCCGTCCGGCTTTGAAGTCGACAATGGATTGAGGATTCCCTTCCAACACTTTGATAATAATTGCTTCGATTTCCCCAAGGTCGCTGACAGGGGAGTAATCTGGGTTTTCCAAGACGATCTGGGAGGGCTCTTTTCCGGGGTGTGCAAGCATATCATCAGCGACATCCTTAGCCATCCGGCCTGTAATCGTGCCCTTATCGATCAACTGGATGAGTTGCGCCAAGTGTGCTGCGGGGATGCCGCAGTTGATCATGGATCTACCAGAGTCTTTAAGCCGGCCGGCAAATTCCACGATGATCCAATTGCACAGGGCTCGTGGGTTGTTGCATAAGGCTAGAGCCTTTTCAAAGTAGTCTGCCGTTGGCTTGTCGCTCGTAATAATGAATGCAGTATCCGGAGCTAATCCCAGGTCTTTAACGTACCGGCGTTCCCGTTGCAAAGGTAATTCCGGCAGAGCGCGTCGAATTTCCTCGATATAGGCCTCTGTTAAAACAATAGGGACTAGGTCGGGCTCAGGAAAATAACGGTAGTCATCGGCCTGTTCTTTTCGACGCATTAAGGCCGTCTCTTTCTTCTCTGGATCCCAACGGTAGGTTGCTTGGGTGATCACTTCGTGGTGGGCTTTGTGATGATTTTGAGTGTATTCTTTGATCTGACGTTTGATTTCTGAAACAAGGGCCATTTCCATGTTTGAAAATGAGTTCATGTTTTTGATTTCGATTTTATTGCGCAGACCCTTCTCGCCCGTGGGGCGGACGGAGATATTAGCATCAATGCGCAGTGATCCCTCTTCCATATTGCAGTCGCTGGCATCGATGTATTGCAAAATAGCCTTAACTGCCATGGCATATGCCACAGCTTCTTTTGGAGTATGAATACAAGGTTCAGATACGATTTCAATCAGGGGAACCCCTGCGCGGTTGTAGTCAACGCCGGCAAAAGAGGGAAAATGCTTCAGCATGCCTGCGTCGTCTTCAAGATGCACACGATTCACACTAAAAAGTTTTTCCTCACCATTCACTTCCGCAATGACAGTTCCGCCTATCACAATAGGTTCATCAAATTGGGTAATTTGGAAATTGCGGGGACTGTCTGGATAGAAGTATGACTTGCGGTCAAATTTGCTGAAGTTGGCGACAGTCGCATTGATGGCACAACCAAACTGTACGGCCTTTCTCACAGCCTCTCTGTTAAGCACCGGCAATGCTCCGGGTTGTCCTGTGCACACTTCCGTAATGTTTGTGTTGGGTTCATCGCCAAATCGGTTCGGCGCAACACTGAATAGTTTAGATTTGGTGTTAAGCTCTGCGTGGATTTCCAGTCCGATGACAGTTTCCCAGTGTGTGTCGTGGCTCATGTTATTTCCCGGTTCACAAGTTGTGGAATGGACGAATGGGCGCGATTAGCTTTTTCGAATGCATCAGCTGCTCTGAGAACACGGGCGTCTTGTTTGTGCGGACCCATCAGCTGAAGTCCAAGAGGTTTGCCATCGCTGGCGAATCCATCAGGAATGCTGATGGCGGGCAAACCTGCCAAATTCGCTGCAATCGTATAAATATCTTCAAGGTACATCTGTAAAGGGTCCTTGATCGCCCCAATTTCAAAAGCTGTAAAAGGCGACACCGGCGTTGCCACGAGATCACACTGCTTAAAAACCTCTTTAAAGCGGTCGACGATCAAGGTACGCACCTGTTGCGCTTTTTTGTAGTAGGCGTCACGATAGCCAGCACTAAGAACATAGGTGCCTAATAGAATTCTTCGCTTGACCTCAGGTCCAAATCCCTCTTCTTTTGAGAAATCATAGACTTCCTCAAGGGTCTTGGCGCGAGGGGATCGGTGTCCATAACGGATGCCATCAAAGCGTGCCAGGTTTGTCGAGGCTTCGGCCGTGGCTAAAATGTAATAGACAGCTAGAGAATATTTTAATATTGACAAGTCAACATCGACGATCTCTGCCCCTAATTTCTTGAGGGAATCCAAAGCGTTATTAAATATCTTCTTAGGCTCTTCAGCAAGCTGGTCAAGAAACTGCCATGGCACTCCGATGCGCATTCCCTTGATATGACCATCTAACTGCCCAGTATAGTTCTCTTGGGGTGCTTGGAAACTGGTAGAGTCTTTTTCACAGTGTTTGCCAATCACTTCCATTAGAAGGGCTGTATCTGCTGTTGTTGTTGAAAGAGGCCCTATTTGATCCAAAGAAGAACCATAAGCAACCAAACCAAACCGGGAAACCCGACCATATGAGGGTTTAAATCCTATGATGCCGCAGAATGATCCCGGCAGACGGACAGACCCTCCTGTATCGCTTCCTAGGGCTAACGGGCATAGGCGCGCAGCTACAGCCGCAGCGGAACCGCCTGAAGAACCTCCAGGGGTGCATTTGAGATCCCACGGATTGTATGTCTTTTGTAGCGCAGAATTCTCTGTGGAAGATCCCATGGCGAATTCGTCCATGTTTGTCTTTCCAATTATGATCGCATCTTCCTCTTCAAGTAGTCTGGTAACTGTGGAGTCGAAGGGCGCTTTATAGTTTGTTAGAAACTTTGATCCACAAGTGGACAATTCCCCTTTGACGTGGATGTTGTCTTTAATAGCAATCGGCAAGCCCGCAAGCTTTCCAAGTTTTTCTCCCTTGCGTCGCTTTTCATCAAGGAGTTTAGCTTTTTCCAATGCACGGTCGTGATAGACAGCTAGGAAAGCTCCGATTTGCCCATCATATTGGTTGATTCTCTTTAGAAAAGTCTCGACGATGGTGACAGCAGAAAGTTCGCCGCTGAGGAATTTATTACGAATGTCGATGGCAGAGAGCGTATGCATGGGATTCTTTCTATCTTAAGGGGTTAAGTAGCTTTCATAACTGGGGGAACGCGGATCATCCCGCCGATCTGTGACGGGGCGTTTCCAAGAAAGGCATCCCGTGGTAAAGTGTCTCCGACAATGTCATCGCGCATCACGTTGATGACACCTTCGAGGACTTGATTGCGATGGGAGACGTTTTCTGTGTCAATCTCTTGGAGCTGCTCGATGTAAGCAATGATTTTTCCTAAATCAATCAGGAGGGCGTCTTGCTCTTCCTCATTGCATTCGATACGACTCAGCTGCACGAGCGTTTGGATTGCTTTCTTGTCTAATTTGGTCATGGTAAACACTCTTGTAGTTTCTCGGATAGAAGCAGATTAGCTGTTCGGTGAAAAATCTGCAAGCAAAAAGCCCGCAATTAGGGCTGAAATAAACCGCTACTGGTTTAGTCGAGATTACCTTTTAACAGCCTCTTTTTGCGAATATTAAGTTACTTGATTTTTGAACGCGAAGGACGCGAAGCAAGCGAAGAAAAACGCGAAGATTTTTCTGTAAGGTCAAGATCTGTCTTCAACAAGCACTCTCGATGCACAAAAACAATCTTCGCGTTTTCTTCGCTTGCTTCGCGTCCATCGCGTTCAAAAATCAAGTAACTTAATATTCTATCCACGCTAGGATTTACAGCTAGCCTGCGACCGAAAGTTTTCTCTATGAGAGTGATTTTAGCTAGAAATCCAACCGGATTTTTCGGCCATAGGAAATGTCATAAAGCTAATAAACTTAGGCTTTCCAAAGACCTAACAACCCAATCGTATCTGAAGAGCAGGCGTATTAGTCTTTGAAGACATCTTTGGAAACAGATACGTGATCCATTTTAAGAAGCTTAAATGAGTTTAATTTTCCATTGCGCCTCATACCCCATATTTGAGGGAAATGCGCCCGTCAGGACTTGAACCTGAAACCTTCGGCTCCGGAGGCCGACGCTCTATCCGTTGAGCTACGGACGCATAAGTTGAGACCAATAGCATACGCGATTGGCTCTGTTCAGGGCAATCCATTTTTTATTGTTTCCCCATTTTGTCTTTTTGTGCTACCTTGTTTCTAATAAACATTCAAGGGAGCTGCAAAACGCCCTCTTCTAACCAAAGCATGTGATTTTCATGGATAAGCGTACAATTCTTTTTGTGTTAACCCTAACGTTGACATTGTTTGGAGTAAATCTCTTTTTTGAACAACGCGGCGCTGAAGAAAAGCGTCAATGGAACGAGCAGCAGGCTGCCAAAAAAGAAGATAAGCTAAAAAAACTTAAGGCTGAAATCTCCCGCCGTACAGTACCTTCTAATACCCTTCCCATCGCTGGGTTGTATGCTGATGCTGAGGGAAAACAAGAACTAGCGGTTGGAGTCCAATCCGGTCAAGCTGTAGTTGCGCTCGCCTGGAGCCATGAGCTGCCAAAACAAGCCTATACCAAGCTTCTCACAAGCAAAGAAAATCCCATCGCTGTCACAGTGGCTGACACAAACTCTGTCGTCGGTGCATTAGTCATTTATCAACAGACTCCTAACGCCACACTTACCATCGGATCTCTCCCTGAATTTGGAAAATATGACCTACAACTGGTCGCCCCTTCAGCGGAAGGAGAGCCGCAGCCATTTGTCGTTTATCTTGGGGATTATACAGATGGACACCTGGAAATTCCTGCAGAGAAAATTGTAGCCTTGGAACGGGAACTTGGTGAAGTCATACATCATCGCACAGAACCTGTGGATTCTCTTAAAATCACTGCAGCTCTTGTTCTGCTCAAAGCAGGCAACACTTACCTTCCTGTTGGGGCCTACTATAACGACCAGAAAGCTTTCATTCCCATGGATGCGCTTTCCTCACTTGAAGGTCTTGTCGCCAAACCCAAAGTGAAAGAAGTCATCACTGCAGGAATGAAATCGCAAGAAAAATTTTATGTACTGGAAACTCCGTACCAACAGCTGGTGTTCTCAAATTATGGGGGAGCTCTACTTGAAATCAATTTGCCTTTCCTCAATGCAGAAGACAAAGAAAGTGTCGTGAAAGAAATCGAGATCGATAGGGAAATGGTCGAGAAACACCCCTATAACGCCTATTTTCCTGCACACTCCTACTTCACAGCAGGTGCAAATGGTGGTTTTGTTGATCATGCACAAGGGACATTAGGGGGGTATTACCCTTTATTACGCCGTGATCTTATCGAAAAAGATAAACGTAAATCTGTTCGGATTAAACCGCGCTACTACGCGACGAATATCATTTCGGAATATCCTGAAATGGCGGAACTGACGTATGAAGTCAAAAGTATGACCGCAGACTCGATTGTCTTCGAAGCCGTTCAAGCTCACCGCCGCATTACAAAAACCTATTCAGTTGCTAATGAAACGCAAGCCCCCTATTGCATCGATTTAACAATCAAAATTGATGGGGATAGCCGCGGTCTATGGTTGACTTCAGGCGTACCTGAAGTAGAATGGATCTCAGGGGCGCCGGCGCCGGCATTAAAATATCGGATTACCCGGAACCAGAAATCGGAGGTTGAGTCGATCGATCTGCCGAAAGACTCTTCGACTGTGACCTCTGCCTACCTCGATTGGGTATGCAATTCTAACGGCTTTTTCGGCACTATTCTTGACCCGCTTGGAGAGGCCGATCCCGGATACAGAGCCCAGTTGATTCCTGGTAATCTCGTTCCTTCTCGTCTGGTGGAAATTGATGAAGAATACGAAAAATTCAAGGCAGACGACCTGCCCGCATACATGTTAATGGTGCCGCTAAAAAGTACTGGTGGTTTAATGCATTTCCGCTTCTTTGCCGGACCGTTTGCCACAAGCGTGCTTGAGACTGTAGATAAGACCTATTCAAATGCTGCTACTGGCTATAATCCCGATTACATGGCTTGTCAAACTTTCCATGGCTGGTTTGCATTCATCTCAGAACCTTTTGCTAAATTTCTATTTATCTTGATGAATTTCTTTCACACACTAACAAATTCATGGGCCTTATCCATTGTGTTACTCACAGTGGCCCTGCGCGTGATGTTATATCCATTGAATGCATGGTCGACAAAGTCAATGGTTAAGATGCAACAGATCGCACCAGAAGTCACAGCCATTCAGGAACGGCATAAAAAGGATCCGAAGAAAGCCCAGCTGGAGATCATGAATCTCTACCGTGAGCGCGGAGTCAACCCTGTTTCAGGATGCTTTCCCCTATTAATACAAATGCCTTTCCTTATCGGGATGTTCGACTTGTTGAAATCGACGTTTGAACTGCGTGGCGCGAGTTTTATTCCTGGGTGGATCGACAACTTGACAGCACCGGATGTGATATTCAGCTGGAGTATGCCAATCCCCTGGATTGGTAATCAGCTTCATTTGCTTCCTGTTTTGTTGGGGATTGTGATGTTTGTGCAACAGAGGTTTATGTCAACGGCGCCGAAAGATCCATCGCAATGGACAGATCAGCAGCGGCAGCAGCGTTTTATGGGGAACATCATGGCCGTTGTATTTACTGTCATGTTTTACAGTTTCCCATCTGGGCTGAATATCTACTGGTTGTCATCAATGGTGCTGGGGATTGTTCAACAGTATTTGACGACGAAGCAGATGAACAAAGCGGCAGCAAAAGCACAGGTGCAGGTACTTCCGGCAAAGAAATAGAGTTTGATTGTTTATGAAAGCTTGGGAAGATTTCGTTAAGACACAAGAGCAGGAACTCGGGGGGAGTACCGTTCAAAAGTGGTTAAAGACTTTGAAGGTACAACGCTTTGATGCTGGAAATCTATATCTTGAGGCCGGTGATGCCTTTCAGGCGATGTGGTTTGAGGAACACATGCGTCATAAAGTCATCACCGGTTTTGTCAACAATAACAACAGGAAAATCAAGGTCCACGTTGCTGTGGAAAACGCCTTGCCCTTAGCAAGAAAAACGGTAGGTAAGTCCAAAAAACAGATCGAAACTCCACTTCCGTCATATACCTTGGTGCTCGATGCACTGGATCCTGCGTGCACTTTTGATCGATTTGTCGTCTCTCAACCAAATCTGTTAACCCACCAGATCTTTACACAGGTTGTCGAAATGAAAGATTCCCTGCAAGTGGTGAAGACAGCTAATAGCTCAAAAAATTGTAACTCAAGGGATAGCGCTAATTTATTATCGTCAACTACCGCTTCCATATTTAACCCTATCTATGTCCATGGAACGACGGGCTCCGGTAAAACCCATCTATTGATGGCAACAGCAGCGGCATTAAGGGCCCAGGGAAAACGCGTGGCTTTTGCCCGTGCGCAAACTTTTGCAGACCATGTTGTATCAGCCATCCGTTCTGGAGAAATGAGCGCATTTCGGCAAGCCTATCGCAACAATGATGTGTTGATTATTGATGATGTGCACGTTTTATCCCGTAAGGGTGCAACGCAAGAGGAATTCTTTCACACATTTAATACGTTACAGATGGCGGACAAGCAAATTATTTTGAGCGCGAATAGTCCTCCTAAAGAACTGCAATTGATTGAACCCCGTCTGGTCAGTCGATTCGAATGGGGGATTGTATTGTCTCTAGAGAGACCCTCAAAGGAAGATACGGAAAAAATCCTGGCGATAAAGATCAAGGCTCATGATTTTCCATTACATAAAAAAGTGGTGGATTTTTTGTTGGGTTCATTTGAGACGCTCACGGCGTTAAACAAAGCCCTGGAGGCACTGATCCTACGTGCTCATATGAAACCTAACTTGCAAAAGTGTCCATCCAGTCAACTGACGGTATTGCAGGTAAAACAGGAGTTGACTGATTTGTTAGAGGAAGAACAGCAGGCAGCAGTGACACCAAAACGAATCATTGGTGATGTGGCTGAATTTTATGGGATCAAGCCGGAGGATATTTCCGGTAATGCACAAACGCGCGACTGTGTGCTGCCAAGACAGATTTCCATGTATCTATGCAGGACACAACTTAAGCTGCCTTTCCTAAAAATAGGAGCTTTCTTTTCGAGAGATCATTCTACTGTGATGTCCAGCGTAAAATTAATCCAGAAGGCAATAGATACTGACGATAGTGAGATCGCCAGTGCTTATAGGGCTGTACTACGAAAGCTTACAACAACCCCTGTTTAGGGTAAAAAGTTCTTTTATGTCTAAAATTATCCTGAAAACAGTCCTTCTACTTTTCCTGTGCCTGTGTCATTCAGTTGAAAGTTTTTCTTCTGAACAAGATCTGAATTTGCAGAGTGCACTGGAAGATCGCAATTACAAAAAGGCCATTGCGATACAGAGAGAGACGATTGCGAAAGCCACCCCTAAAGAAAAGGGGGAACTGACTTACTCTCTTGTCCTCCTTTACCTAAAAGACCAGGACCAGGAAAATGCATTTCAGACCTTTCTTGAGGTTTTGGACCAACCGCAAAACAGTCTTCGGAAAAATTCCACAGGAAATCCTTGTGACCAACAGCTCTATGAACAGGCCCTAGCCATCTATTTAGACACCTCTTCCCCTTCCCCACAAGCAACAGCCCAAAGACTCCTTGATAAACTGGGATTGATGACGCAAAAAGATCCATTGCTGGACTATTTTGTTGCGATTTCTTATGCAAATCTTGGGCGCTATGATCTTTTCATTCATTATTTCCATTGTGCATATCAATCGTATCCTGATCACTATCTGGCGTTTAAGACTAAAGCAATTTTACATATCAAGCTTCTAGAAAGACGGCGCAGCGAAGGGGAAAGACAGGTTCAGCGCGAGGCAATTTCAGACAACTTAATGCAAGCAATGCAGCGTGAACCGAATGATACGACAATTTATAGAATGCTTATTGGATTTTCTCAGACGGAAAAGAAAAGGGAACGGTTAAGGCTGTGCTTGAATAAAATCCTCAATGACAATATTATCATCCCGCGGGGGGACATCCTGTTTTATGTGCAGGAAGCCCTGGATGTTGGAGAAACTGCTTTGGCCCATCAGTTTGTTTGCCGTTCGAGTGAATGGTATCCGCAAAGCCGAATCGTTTCGGAGGCTGTGAAGAAAATAAAAGGATGAAAATTGTTTATGGTTGAAACGCGCATACTAGGTGATTACACCTTAATCAAACAGGTCGGACAAGGATCGATGGGTCCGGTATTCCTGGCTGAACACCGCTTTATGAAAAAGCAATACATCCTTAAAATACTTCCAGAAGAACTCTCTTCAGATAGGACGTTTGTTCAACGTTTTGAAGAAGATGTTGCCGCGTTAACCTCTCTGGAACATCCCCATATTGTTAAGATTCATACTGTTTCCTTTTCTCAAGGACAGTATTTCCTTGTTACAGACTGCGTTGTCGATGAATTTGGCGAGACGACAAACCTCGCGCAATACATGCTTTCCCGAGGTAAACGCTTCGACGAAGAGACGCTATTCCGTCTATTGCGCCAGGTAGCTGAAGCCCTGGATTATGCCCATGGGAAGAGGACAGGGGGAAAGGGCACCGCTCATCGCAACTTAAAGCTCAATAATATCCTGGTAGCCAAAGGCCGGGGTGGAATCGACTTGACTATCTCAGATTTTGGACTTACCCGTATCATCGGACCGGGCGCAGTATTAACTCGTTGCTATAAGGCAGTTGCAGAGTCTCTGGGAGTTTCCGGAGCCCTATTCGGCGCTAAAACAGAAGTGGAGCGCTATGCTAATCCTCCAATTGATGCCCATAAATTGACTCCTCTCCAAACCTCATTTTTGCAAACATTCTCCTTCCTGGCTCCTGAGCAAAAACGACACGAACTTGCTGCATCTGTTGGTACCAAAGTAGATGTTTATGCATTTGGGGTTCTGGCCTATTATTTGTTGGTTGGTGATTTCCCTGAAGGAATGTTTGAGATGCCGTCAAAATTGGCTTTAGAACTGACCTGGAATTGGGATTCATTGATTGGTTCGTGCCTGCAGCAGAATCCAACGAAGCGGCCTGACAGCCTTGTGGCGGCTCTTGATAATGTCCGACAGCTCACTAGAAACCATGTGAAGGAGTTAGTTATTGAAAAGGAAATCAATGATCCACAAGTTTATCTAAGCCCCAAAATGATCAGTCTTCCTGAAGCCGCTTCCCTTGTTGATCACGTTGCGGCTGCCATCCACAAAAAAGAACCGGTAGTGATTGAAGCCTTAGTTCCAGTCGGCATCTGCGCTGAGAAGTCTACTGAGGAATGTCTCCATGCGCCAGCAACGGTCTCATCAACAACGGCGTCATCTGCGTCTCCTACAGTGCTTCGCCCCATCATTCGGACTGCAGAGATCGAGCGCCCTACTGTTGATTTAGATCCGGGTGCAGCCCTTCTTGTCGATACGACAGTTAAACAATACACTCCAGAACGGCGTGAAGTTAAAAATATCCAACCTCTATTGACGGATATGGTAGTGGTTCCTGGCGGGGCCTTCAAGCGCGGCAGTATGGATGGCAACCGGGATGAAATGCCGCGCCATCCCATCACGCTGCCTAGTTATGCAATCGATACCCATCCTGTCACCAACGAACAATTCGTCCGCTTCCTTGAGGTAATGGGTGGGGAAAAAGACAGCAACCATCAAGATATTATCCGGATGCGTGACTCCAGAATCAAGCGGAGCGGTGGGAAGTTAAGTATCGAATCGGGTTATTCGAAGCACCCTGTTGTCGGCGTCACATGGTATGGGGCTGTTGCCTATGCTAAATGGGTTGGTAAACGTTTGCCAACAGAAGCTGAGTGGGAAGTCGCTGCCCGCGGCGGTCTCGATAACGAATTGTATCCTTATGGCGACGATATTGAAAAGACGCAGGCTAACTTCTTTAGCTCTGACACAACCGCTGTGATGAGTTATGCTCCCAACAGTTATGGCTTATATGACGTCGTCGGCAACGTTTACGAATGGTGCCACGATTGGTACGGATACAATTATTACGAGATATCTGTCCAGGAACCTGATAATCCCAAAGGGCCTCTGCAGGGTGTTTATCGGGTACTTAGGGGCGGTTGCTGGAAGAGTCTTAAAGAAGATTTGCGGTGCTCTAGACGCCACAGGAATAATCCTGGGACTGTGAATGGTACCTACGGTTTTAGATGCGCTGCGGACGTACAATAGGAATTTATTTTTATGACAACATCATCCGTGCTTTTTGTGTGTCTTGCTAACACTTGCCGCTCCCCGGCGGCTGAGGGAGTGCTCCGTCATCTGGCTGAAAAACAAGGCTTGGACTGTTACGTTGAAAGCTGCGGGGTCGGTGCCTGGAATGTCGGACAACTTCCCAGTGAAAAGATGCGAGAGGCAACCCAAAAGCGGGGAATTCACCTGGCAAGCCGGTCACAGCAATTTGATCCCCAGTTTTTCGATAGATTCGACTTGATTCTCGTTGCCGATAGGGAAGTGCTTAATGAATTGTACCATTATGCTAAAACCCCGCAACATAAAGGGAAAATTCACCTGATTACACACTTTAGCAGCGCTTACAAGGATCAGGTGATTCCAGATCCATACTACGGCGGTGAGGCAGGATTCGAACATGTTCTGGATATGATTGAAGACTCCTGCCATGGGATCATCAAAGAAATCCAGGTAAAGGGGATATAACTGGAGTTTGGACATTCAAATAGCGATCAAATCTTTTAGACTATTCACTTCAACGGGTTCGGCTTCTCAAAAATAACAGCAAACAGCCAAATAGTACAAAAGGAATGCTGAGGTACTGACCCATTTGCAAATAGGGCTCATCTATCCATGACACTTGAGGCGTTTTAAGAAATTCAATGAAGAAGCGAGATCCAAAGACAAGTATAAAGAAAATACCGCATAAGGTGCCGGGTTTGAGGGTAGGGCCTTTCGCTTTCCATAGTCCGTAGAGAATGAAAAATGTCGCAAGGTAGGCGCCTGCCTCGTACAGTTGGACAGGGTGGCGGGGGGTCGGCACTGTCCCATCGGCAGCATTTCCAAAGATAATTCCCCAGGGCATAAGAGTCTTATTTCCTAATATTTCCTGATTGAAAAAATTAGCCAGACGTATAAATGTCGCGGTGATAGCAGTGGGGATAACCAGTACATCCATCAAAAAAATAAGCGAGATTTCAGGGAAACGGTGGCGATTGAAGCGGATGAACAGAAGGAGGCTGATGATGACCCCTAAAGTTCCGCCGTGACTGGCAAGTCCACCATGTCGAAGCATGATAATCTCAAGAGGATTGGCCGCATAATAGGGCCAGTCATAGAAAAAAACGTGGCCTAATCGAGCTCCGACAATCGTGCCGATGACGATGAAAAAGGTAAGGCGGTCGGCAAATTGGGTGCTTAGGGATCTATTGTTTTTTGAGAGCGAGCTTTTGAGGATGGGGATGAGGATGAAATAGCCGCAGACAAACCCCAGGGCAAATAGGATGCCGTACCACATGACAGGAAGATCAATTAGAGGGATTGTAAAGGCTTCTCTTGGAGGATTCCAATAAAACCATGCCAGTGAGTGAGACATTAAACCTCGTGCACTTTCGAATTTGATAAAAAAAAACCTCTATCCCTTTCGGAATAGAGGTTTTTATGGTTCGGAGTAGAGGGATTCGAACCCCCGACCTACTGCTCCCAAAGCAGCCGCGCTAGCCAAGCTGCGCTATACTCCGATACCCGTGAAAGTGGATACTCTATCAAATCCACTAATTTGTGCCAAGGAGAAAAAGAAGATTGTTCATTTTTTCTGAAATTCGAGGATAAAATTAAGACCTAAAACCTTTCCTGGCCTGGATCAAGGCCTTTTCACTGAACGAAGTTAAATTAATAGCCACAGAGGACACGGTATCAGAGAGATCTAAAAAACATAAGGTCTGCCTTTAAAATGCTATATGTGGATTTTTTTCTATTTACCTGGAAAATTTGTTAAAGAAGTGGAATAATCACAAGAGTGCAGAAAAACAAAGGAAGGTTTCACCCCTCTTTTTTGCCTTTTTCAGCTCCTTTTGTAGCCCACACCCAAGTGGAGCGAGCCTGCGAGCGAAACGCGGGTGTGGGAAACGAACAAAAATGAAAGTTAACCAGGGACTGGTTCCTCTTTTTTGCTTTGTAGAAAAACAAAAAAGAAAAGCTTGTAACCTTTTATATTCTGTATCCATACACCGAGGCTGTTTTTCATGAAAAAAGATTACAGAATTGTCAATGATTTAGATGTTCACACCAAAGAGGGTAAAGCCCTGGCGGAACTTGGCAGGGCGGAAATCGGCCTTGCCGAAAAGGAAATGCCAGGGCTAATGGCATTGCGTCAGGAATATGCTTCTAAGCAACCTCTGAAAGGTGCGCGAATTTCGGGGTGCTTGCATATGACATCTCAGACAGCGGTGCTGATTGAGACTCTGCGCCTCTTAGGAGCTGATGTTCGCTGGTCCTCGTGCAATATCTACTCGACGCATGATCCAGCAGCAGCTGCCATGGCCGCCGCGGGGGTTCCTGTATTTGCCTGGAAAGGAATGACTGAGGCTGAATACACATGGTGCATCAGCCAAACTTTAATGTTTAACGCAAGTCCTTTGAATATGATTGTGGATGATGGCGGAGATTTGACTAATTATGTTCATGATCAGCATCCTGAATTAGCCGCTGGAATCAAAGGAATCTCTGAAGAAACAACCACCGGTGTGCGAAATCTTCATAAAAAATGGAAAGAAGGCGTTTTGAGATGTCCGGCAATCAATGTGAATGACTCTGTGACAAAATCAAAATTCGATAACCTGTATGGCTGCAGAGAGTCATTAATTGACGGGTTAAAACGGGCAACAGATGTCATGATTGCTGGGAAGGTAGCTGTCGTTGCTGGCTATGGAGATGTGGGCAAGGGGTGTACTGAGGCCTTGTCTAACATGGGCGCCCGCGTCCTCGTTTGCGAGATCGATCCTATCTGCGCTTACCAGGCTGTTATGAACGGTTTTCAGGTCGTCACGATGGAAGAAGCTGCCCCGCTTGCTGACATATTCGTGACGGCAACTGGTTGTAGGGATATTATTCGCCGTGAGCACCTGCTGGCGATGAAGGATCATGCTATTGTCTGTAATATCGGACATTTCGACTGTGAAATCGATGTTGAGTGGTTGAAAACACATCCAAATATCGATTTTATTCCCATCAAACCACAAGTTGATCGTGTTTTCTTTAAACAACAGAAAAAAAGTATAATCCTCTTGGCTATGGGACGTCTTGTAAATTTGGGATGCGCAAAAGGGCACCCTTCATTCGTGATGTCTAATTCCTTCGCTAACCAGGTATTGGCACAGATAGAACTCTGGACAAAGCAGTATCCATTGGGTGTTCATCGCTTGCCTAAAATTTTGGATGAAAAGGTCGCTCGTCTACATCTTGGTCAGTTAGGGGTGCACTTAACCCGCCTCACAGACGAACAGTCTTCCTATCTTGGCGTGCCTCAAGATGGGCCTTACAAGCCTGACGGCTACCTGTATTGAATGGTCGGCCTGATCACTTCTGCACGAGGAGTATCTTCGTCGAAAAAATACAATAACAGGATGGGCAGGATGGAGAGGATAAGCAGGATACCTTCGGCCGGCAGGTTGTCCTTACCTCGGAAAGTGAAACCACAGGAGAAGTAGGACAGTCTTCGGCAAGCCGAAGACTGTCCTACTTCTCCTGTGGTTTTATTTTTTGATGTAAAGACAAGTCGCCAGCCGAAGGTATCCTGCTTATCCTCTCCATCCTGCCCATCCTGTGATTGTATTTTTTCGACGAAAATCCTTCTCTTGCAGGTGATCATTGCCTGGAGATAATCCTGTTGCTATATCCCGCCTATCCTGTAACCTTTTGACCAAAAAGGTGATCAAGGTCATGAAAATTAGTGAAGCTTTTGAACAAATGGATATTTCTAATGCGCTTAACTTTTTGTTGAAGAATCCAGCAGAAATAGCTTTTGGCAGTTTTGGCGTGGGCCGTCCTAGGGTTTTTTGGCGGAATAGCGGCTATGAAGGATCTCTATCCTGCATTGAGTTGGAAGCCTATATTTTTAGTGTTTATTGTAAGGCCATTCGCAGGCCTTTTCTGGATGATCGCTCAGTTGAAATAGGACGGGAAACTGTTTCGCTGGGAAAGCGGCTGGTTCGTCAGTTGAAGATCATTCGTGAACAAGTGGAAATTAAGGCTGCAGCAAGTTTTCGTGTGACGCTTTTGGCTCATCAATTTTTTTCCGTGTATGATATTTTGTATAGCCATCAACTCTCGCCGCTATTTAAGCTTGAAGCACAACTTTTTCTGGATGAAACTACCTATCCTTGTGAGAGCACGGAATTTGATCCCTATAAAGAATTGGGTGTGACACGGTATGCTTCCATCGAAGAGATCAAAAAACAACACCGTCAATTGGTTCTTAAACATCACCCTGACCGCAATCTTAATGATCCGAAGGCAATAGAAAAGTTTAGGTGTATTCAAAAGGCTTACGAGACATTAACGGCTACGCTCTAATTAATGAGAGTGCGTTCGTGCAGGCGGTAGGTGGTGCTGCAGAGTGCCGCAAGGTTGGGATCGTGTGTGACGATGATAAGTGTCTTATTCTGTGAGGTAGCAAAATCTAACAAAAGATTGTGAATGTGAACGGCTGTCTCCCGGTCGAGATTGCCGGAGGGTTCGTCAGCTAAAATGATATCCGGATTATTGCACAACGCTCGCGCGATCGCAGTGCGTTGCTTCTCTCCCCCTGACAGAAGTTTAGCGCTATGGTGCATTCTGTCGGCAAGGCCTACCTGTTCCAGCAGATCGCATGCCCGTTGATAGGCAGGGGATCCCCTAGAGGTTTTTTTGCGGGCAATGCGTGCCGGCATCAATACGTTGTCCAGGGCCGTATAATCTTCCAACAAATAAAATGACTGAAAGATGAATGCAAGTTTCTCGCTGCGGATTCGGCTCTTGTTAAATCGGGTAACGAGGGTACCGTCAATCTCTAGAGTTCCTTGACAGGGTGTATCTAACGTCCCTAAAACTTGAAGCAGTGTGCTTTTGCCTTCTCCTGAGCGTCCCATGATGGCTACTGTTTCTCCACGACGGATTTCGAGGTCGATGCCATTCAAAATCTGTACTAAAATCGGGGTGTAAAATGCCTTGTAAATGGATTTGGCGCGTAGGATGACAGGCTGCTCAAGATGATTTGTTTCGTGCATAATGTATTCCTACTCCGCTCGCAAAATTGTCGATGGACGCATCATGCTGGCCTTCATTGCGGGTACAATTCCTGCCAGTAAGGAGATGAAGGCTGTCGTGATAACAACCAAAGTCAACGCCTCCATACTGAGTGAACTTGGCAGTGTGTGCCCGTAAAACACAGGATTAAATAAATCGTGCCCCTGTAACCTGCTGATCATTCCGACGAGTTCATTGACATAACGCAGAGTTAATATAGCGGCGATAATCCCTAGAAGGCTGCCTACTGTCCCCATCACCATGCCGCAAAAGCCGAAGATGATGGCGATGCTCGTGGAGGTTGTTCCCATGGAACGAAGGATTCCGATCTCTAATTTTTTGTCGTTGACGAGGATGATTAGCATGGAAATGATATTGGAGCAGGCTACAACGATAATGACGAGGGAAATCAGTGAAAAGAGGTTTTTCTCGCTTTGCAGCTGTTGGATAATATCCTTGGTGAATTCATACTCTTGATACGTAGAGACTTGCCAGTACTGTGCAATCCCGGCGTCTTGTAATGCCTTTTCCAATTCATTTTTGACTTTTGACGCATCTGTCAGTTGATCAAAACGCACATTAATCCCATTAGAAAACTGTGAGTTCTCTTGCGCTGATGAGGAACGAATCATGGAGACCAGATCGTGATTGGCTAACATAAGCTTGCCTCCGATCGGAATGATCCCTGGGTCATAAAAGCCTGAAATGTAAACGGGCATGCGCTGTTCCTGAACCGAGCTGACTGTGGGCGAATAGTAAGTAATATAACCACGATCGCCGATAACTGTGCCATGTTCCTTAAATCCACGTGGTAGCAACACAGGATCTCCAAGTAATTGTGAGGAGGGGGGCAGAACAATACCCTGGTTTTCAGCAAGAACGTGTGCAATGTCCTGGAAGGGGATCGATGCTTTGTCGAAATCTAGTGCCGTTGGGGGGATAAAGGCTTTGGTAATTGCTGGGGTGTTGGCATCGAATGTCCCCAACAGTAAGGCGTACTCGGAAAATTGAGGTGAGGCAGAGGTTGTTACTGTGTGTTTTGGGGGAAGCAACAAATAAACAACGGTTGTTTCATAGTCGCTAACAGCGCCGTTTGGAGCACTAATAAGATGTTGTGCGGCACCAAACGCCAACTTTACAAGATCTTTCACACGGCCTTGTTCGTTTGTGTCTGGGTGGGGCCATGCAGAGGGAGTTTCTTCATCGCTGGATGGATTGTACGGGTCAGTTTGCGCGGCGTTTAGTTTTTCCCGAATAGACTTATTTGTGTAGTCTGACCGGGAACTGATGCTATCTGATAAGTAATAGTAGGACTGGTAATAGTTGTCTGTGGGAGATAAGCGCACGGGAGCCGTCAAAGCGACAATCTTTTCAACCCATCCATTTTCTAGGCCATCTTTGACTGAAAAGAAGACAACGATTAACCAAACGACCAGGGCGATGACTAGGGTTGAGATAATGCTGATAATGGATACGGAGAGCTGCCGCCAACGCGGGATAAGGTATTTCAACGCGATTGACAACTCGAACATACACAGCGCTCACTACATTAGGAAAAATGAAATTAAGAGAAATCGTGCACGATTTCTCTTAATTTCAGAATCTTTATTTTGTTTCTTTAAACTCGACGTGTTTACGCAGAGTCGGATCGTATTTATTACGAGCTAAACGGTCTGGCGTATTTGTCTTGTTTTTTTCTGTATAATAATGGTACGCGCTTTCTGCGCTTTTCATTTTGACTTTTTCACGTTTTTTGGCCATTGCAATTCTCCAATGCGTCTATTTCTAAAAGGTTATATCGTACTGATTTAAGGGATTCTTGGAAAGTGAAAAAGTAAAATACGTTAAAATTTCCGGCCTGATCACGTTTTCGTTCATAATTTTATTGGGAGGTTGGCATTTTATTCAGGAATGGGTGGTCGGCAAGCGCCAACAATTCCCGATCGCCCCGGCTATCTCCATAGGCATAGAGAATTGCGTTTTCACGAGGGAATATGACAGGTAATAAACGTCGTTCCTTTTCAGGGCCCCAACAGTTTTTACCACGCAGCTTTCCAGTGACAATACCGTAGGGGTCGATTTCCAATTCAGAACAGATCAGCCGATCGAATCCGGCGGCTTTGTGCCAAGGCGTCAGATAAGCATCAATCGAGGCGCTTACAAGGACACAGAGGTGATTTTGTCTTCGGTGCCATTCCAGCCGTTTCATCGCTTGCGGCAGGAGTAGTTTTTTTAGGGCTGGAGATTGTGAAAATGTCTCACCAAGTTCTTTAAGCTGGCTTTCAGGGATTCCTGAAAAAAAAGATTTGAGGATTTTCTCTTTGGCTTGTTGTCTTGAAATGATTTTCAGTAAAAAACCAGCAAAATAGGGGAGTGCCTTAAATAGCTTACGGAGCGTGGCTCTTTTGCCGGCAGCAAAAAACAGGAAAGGAAGCAGAGTATCCCGTTTGGTCATCGTTCCGTCGAAGTCGAAGGCTGCTACAATCCGCTTTTCTGGTTTATCTATTGTGTTCATCGTATGTACTCATAACCTGTTTCTTTAAGGAATTAGTTATAACAGACAACCCATTTCTTCAGCTATTTAAAAGGCAATGCGTGTGGCGGCTTCCATATGCAGAGAGTCCCCCTCTCCTTTCCTTAAGAACTGGTGGTATCCAAGGCCGGCGATCATGGCGGCATTGTCTAAACTAAGACCTGGCAGCGGCCATAGAGCTTCAAGCTCGGGGGCTTTCTCAAAGATCATGCGCCGCAATGCCTGGTTGTTGGTCACGCCTCCCCCAAAGATGAGTGTGCGGCAACCGAGTTGCTTTGCTGCGCTGATCGTTTTGTCGCATACATCTTTTAGAGCGGCGCGCTGAAAGGATGCTGCGATATCGCACATATTTTGGTGTGTCAACGGCAGTTCTTTATTGAGGCTTCCACTTTGGCCTTTAAGGGTATATAAGACCGCTGTTTTAAGTCCACTAAAGGAAAAATTAAATGGATGTTCTTTTACTTTTCCAGGTTTAAAGGGAAACCGCAGAGGATCTCCTTCTGTGGCTAAAGCCTCAATTTGTGGACCGCCGGGATAGGGAAGGCCCATTAATCTGGCAATTTTATCAAATGCCTCACCGATTGCATCGTCAACAGTCTCTCCAATGAGTTTATAGCAGCCGATATCGTCAATGCAGACTAGCGAGGTATGTCCTCCAGATAAGACGACTCCAAGGCAGGGGAATGTATCTCTGGTGATCGGATTCGGTTGTGACATCAAAGCTGCATATAAGTGGGCTTCGATATGGTTCACCCCGATGAAAGGCTTATTAAGGGCGAGCGATAGCGACTTGGCAGCCGTTATGCCGATCAGGAGGGCTCCGATTAAACCCGGGCCTCGCGCGACGGCAAATAAATCAACTTGATCAAGTGTAATGCCCGCTTCTCTCAAACTTTGCTCAAGAACAGGGATGATGACATCAACGTGGCGACGGCAGGATAATTCGGGAACCACTCCGCCGTATTCGGCATGAAGGTCGATCTGAGAGGAAATAACGTTAGACAAAATCTCGCGTCCATCTTTCACGACAGAGCAGCTTGTTTCATCACATGTGGATTCAATACCTAAAACAATCATTGCTCCAGTCTACACCATATTTTCTTTTCCAACAAGGAGAGCTATATCTTTACAATCCCCAAAAGACTGTGGCGAGGATCTCATGCAGGTGATCAAGGCCGAGACTGTCGTTTACTCGTCTGTGTCGCTTTCGTCGTCACTGTAATGTTTGGGCCCTTGTGACAATCGTCTAGCATATTCTACGAGCTCCTGTTCACTGTTAAAGCCAATCATTGAGGCTCTTACAGGTGCTGAAACGCCTTCGAGAATATCCCACTGTTGCTTATATTCAGGGAATACGTAAAAAAATAGTTGCTCCATTGTCCAGTCGGTAGCCCCGGATTGATCAATGAATTTGCCCATTTTGTCCAGGACTGTTAAACAAGCGATAGTTTTCTCTAAAGAGATATTTTTCTTCCAAGTATTTAGATATTCATTGATGCATTTTGTTTGTTCACAGATAGATCGGATGCGACTGCTAGTCTCGGACCGTATTTCTGCAGATAGTGGAATTCTTGCTTGTGGAAATCCCATCAGACCTAACCGAACGATATGAACCTTTTCTTTACCTTCAAATGAAGGGTCTGTGGAATAATCATTGCTTGCAGGCATTGACTCATCGAGATCAATTAACACACATTCGAGTTTTGTTTCGGGGTTATTAGGATCGCCATTACCGGTTTCGGGAATAGCCCTGAATAAGATGTTACTTTGTTCCAGGACGACTACTTTTCCATCTTGGGTTCGTAAAATCATCGCAGCAATAAATGCCTGAATAAAAGAGTCTGTGGTTACTCTACTGAAAAAAATATCTCTCTGCTCGCTCTCAACTGTAATATCCAGCGATTTTGTGTGTCCTGCTGGTATCGTGAAAAGATTTTCTGCTTTTATTTGAACCATACCCGTGATGTTACGGCCAATGATTGTTATCATTCCGTCTTCTTCTTCTTCTTCTTCTTGGACATCATATTTCTGTCCATCAAGTGTTATTTTACCCAACTCTATTGGGACAACCCCTGATGTTGGAGCAACAATTATCTGGTTATCTGTTCCAAACAGCAACGTACATGGTTCTTCCGACCATCTGTCTTCAACATCTTCGGATTCACTTTCCGTTTCATCAGGTTCTTCTACTACGTCCGTTTCTTCAGGCTCTTCTACAGATAACAGGCTACCATGAACCCCGTTAGAGGTAATCTTAAATGTCACTTCTCCTTCCTTAAAGGACATATTTTCATCTTCACTTAGAGATTCACAACTAACTAGGCATCTGGAACGCACTAAAATGGAATCCATGAGGTCCGATTCGGAGTGTGGAGCGTAAAGAGTCTTAAAAGGACCCAAGTTCGAAGTGGAAGAATGTTCTGAGGTCTTAGTCATGGATTTTTGGTGCAGAAAAAAATCGCCGGACTCACCTTTTGTGATAGAGTATTCGACTGAATTAATCATTACATGTTTACCTTCTGGCCTGTAAACGTCTGCCAAAGGTGCAAGGAATTTTTTATCGTCATCGTCTTCCAAAACAATTACAGGTGTGGAGCTGTGGGCAAATGCTCGTAGTACATCCGATTTGATGGATAAATCGATAATATTTCCCTCTTCCCTTTCGAATAGAACGGGCTTCCCGTCAAGTCCGTTTGCTCTTTGATAGCCGCCCTCTGGTTGAGGGGCAATCACAGTAACTTCAGTGCTTCTCATAGCAGGAAGAATAGCTTTTGACAAACCTAATAGCTCGCAAATCCCTTGTGCAATCATTGCCTTTAAGCAAGGGGCTAATCCTGGTTTAAAGATCCCACCAAGGGCACCAGGTTCCTCAGGCGTGTATAGATACACAGTATTCGCATGATCTCCCTCCTTTGGTATCAACGGTATTTTTGCGCTATCTTGAGTCATCAGCGTGCACACTTGATATAGTTCTGATTGTGACTTGACAAATTTTAGAGGGCTTTCTCTGGATGGGGAACGATAGAATGACACCACAGGCGGGAGATTTGGGGAAGTGGGAATCGGCGATGGTTGGATGGATGTAAAATGGCGAGTGTCGATTACACTATGAGCTGCCGCACCTCCTGCGATAGCTTCTCGGGCAAGCTGAGAAGCTGTATGTATTTTTGGAGGGACACGAACTAAGCCAGGCGGGGTGTTTAGTTCAGGGATTTCTGAGTTTAAGGAACCAGCTGAGAAACTTCCAGAGGAACGATCAGGGGAAGGATTTAAGGGTAAAGATGATGAATCCATAAACAACCCACTTTTAGTTTATTTGAAAATATTGATACATTCATTACTTTATAATAAAAAATTAGTAATTGTTTGGCAATAGTTATTATATTATTCTAATCTATTAATAAAACACGTGATGTAGCGGTAGGGTGTCAAGACTTATTGGGCGGCCTACTAGGATTAAGCGACGTCTAAAGCCATTGTGATACATAGTGCGTTTACAACAACGAGGGAGACAATAAACATTTGACGTCCCCATACCTTGTTGTTGTTGCTCTGGAATCCTTTGATGCATAATCCGAGCCAGGCAAGGCCAACCAGGCTCGTTACGGCTAAGTAAAATTGCCCGGTATAGCCAAAAGCGGTGAGGGCAATGGTTGCGAGGATAAAAGCGATGATGTAGAGAAACATATGGATTTTAGCAATATAGACCCCTTTTTTAACAGGTAGTACTGGAATCGAGGCGGCTTGGTAATCATCGTACCGGTACATGGCGATCGAATAAAAATGGGGCATTTGCCACAGGACAAGAATCATGAATAGAATGAAGGCTCCGAGGTCAAAATGACCACTTGCGGTGCAATAGCCAACGACCGGGGGAATAGCACCTGAAATACTGCCGATGAGAGTCGCATAGACGGTGTGGTATTTCCAAAAACTGTAGAGGACCACATAGACAAAAAAGCCGATTCCTGCAAGAAATACTCCAATAGGTGGCGTAAACCATGTCAGGACGCAAAAGCCAAGAAATCCGAGGAAAATTGCAAAAAATATAGCGTTCTTCACAGGGATTAGTTTTTTAACGAGCGCACGATCTTTTGTCCGTTCCATTTTTTCGTCAGCGTTTCGGTCGATGAAGTTGTTAAAGATGCAGGCGGAGGCAATCACGCAGCTAAGGCCACTAAGCGTCGCCAAAAATAGAAGCCAGTCGAAATGGCCTTTCGAAGCCAGAGTGAATCCGCTTACTGCCGTGATAGCGTTTCCCATGAGGATGCCTGGCTTGGTCAGTAGCGTATATGTTTTGATCATGAGGAGGCCGCCGTGTAGAAGTAATTAAAATTTGATTTTACATCATCATGATCTACAAATTAGAATGAGTCAACAGTTTATATTTTCCACCAGCAAGGTCATACAAACCTCCTTTTGCATACTAACCCTCCTTTTTTCGTGATTGGGTTAGCTATTAATAGAAAAAGTTTGGATGGCCATGATTACCTGACCGAAGAGGATTTTCGGTCAAAAAAATAAAATCACAGGATTGGCAGGATGGGTAGGATAAGCAGATAAAGCGTCTCTATAACAAAATTAGGCCTTGATCACCTTTTCGGTCAAAAAACATGCCTCTTGAAAATATTCGGTGGCGAGGTTTTGTGTCGGCCCT
>JBAWVE010000006.1:0-28210 GCA_037147435.1 Parachlamydiaceae bacterium | reverse complement strand
TCGCCTTGCGGCTCGTCACAAGGGGCTAATTTCTTAGGCCACTGCCGTGGCAAAATGGGACAAGAAGTTTCTGGAATTTTCGAGAGGGCTACAGCATGATTTTGACGTCATTCGTTTCAGCCCATGCCTGACCCCTTTTCACTTTTTTAAAGGCTGAAGTCTGAAGGATTAACTCTGAGTTAAGCAACGAGAAAAATGTCCGAATGTCCGGCCTGACACCAATTAGACACCAATTACGAATGTCCGGCCTGACACCAATTATGACACCAATTATGAGTCCGCTGCTTTCCCTTATTTGACAACAGGTGTCATCTACTCACAGCACTATGGTACAATGAGGCATGTGTTGTGGTCAATTGAGATGTAATGAGAAAAGAGAATGTGGCACGGATCGGACTGTGCCATGAGTGTGCCATAGGTGCGAAATTCTTTGAAATGCAAAGGTCGGCTAGGTATAATCGGCTGTTCCTAAGAACATACTAGTCAAAGCGTTTGTTTGTAGCTCCGGGAAGGGGCAAGCAAAACCTAGTTTATCATTGTTTGTAAACCAAAAACTAAAATATAGAAAATGCGAAAAAAAGTTTTCATTTCTTGGAGTAGTGGGAAAGATAGTGCATGGGCGCTCCATATTTTAAGACAAGATCCTAGCGTCGATATCGCTGGCTTATTTTGTACGGTGAACAAAGCATTCAACCGTGTTGCAGTCCATGGTGTGAGAACAGCGCTTTTAGAACAACAAGCTAGAGAGGTTGATCTTCCCCTATACATTGTGGAAATTCCGTATCCCTGTGACAACGAGATTTACGTGAAAGCCTTCAAGACGTTTGTGATGACAGCGGAGCAAATGGGGATCTCATATTTTGCATTTGGAGATCTTTTTCTGGAGGATGTGCGTGCATATCGAGAAGAAATTCTCGCAGGTACAGGAGTGAAACCTTTGTTCCCCTTGTGGGGCATGTCTACGCACGCTTTGTCTAAAGAGATGATAGCACAGGGGTTGAAAGCTGTGATTACGTGTCTCGATCCTAAACATTTGGGTTCAGAATTTGCTGGTAGAAATTATGACGAATCGTTTTTAAAGGACATTCCCGCTTCGGTTGATCCATGCGGTGAAAATGGTGAGTTTCATAGTTTCGCATTTGATGGCCCTATGTTTAAAGATGCGATTGAAATCATGAGTGGAAGAACGATCATTCGCGATGGAGCCTGTTACACGGATATATTACCTAAACCATATGACTCTCACACACGATGAATAAGTCCCTGACCATCCTATTTCTTTTCCTTATCGTCATTTTTCCGGTAAGCAGTCAAGCGGGAACAAACACGATCACTGTTGCGGCTGTGCAACTGGATACTGCCCATGCAGGAAACTTCGAAAAGATACGCGAACTTGTGAAAGAAGCTAAGGCCCGAGGTGCTGATTTAGTTGTTTTTCCCGAAGAATCTGTATTTAGTTGGCTAAATCCGATCGTCTTTTTGGAGGCGGTTCCCATTCCTGGAAAACATAGTGATGGTTTTGCTGCAATCGCGAGAGACGAAAGTATATGGATAGCAGCCGGATTGGGTGAGCAGGGTCCTGAAGCAAATGATGGAGCGCTAGAATATGCGCATCAAGCGTACAACGCTGGTGTATTAATCAGTCCTACAGGAGAAATTGTCCTACATCATAGACAGGTCCAAGTTGTGCAGAATGCCTTTGATCCAGAAGCTTGTATGCAAATTTTAAACCAACCGCAATGCAGTTATACACCAGGAAATCTTTCAGATATCACAGCAATAGATACTCCCTTTGGAAAAACAGCCATATTGGTATGCTCAGACGCCTTCGTTTATCCATCTCATTAGGTTCTAGACGCAGTCAAAGGGTTACATCCAGATTTTGTGATCATATTTTGGGGAATTACAGCATCACAGCAGTGTGACTGCGGAACTGCTGGATTTGATACGGTCAGCTACACAGGAGAGGTCGCTAAATATTTGGGTGATGTTCATGTGATTGGTGTCAACAGCACTGGAACAAGACATCATGGAAGATTTCTTCCATCGGTTTATTGTGGTGGAAGTGCGTATGCCGTTCCTCCTGAGGTTCAGATGGCAGAGCCAATTGAGTCATTCAAAGAATTGGTGTTATTTCACATCAATAAAGATGTCTTGTGGCCATAACGTGCACCATTGTCACACTCCATTTGTAGTAGAAATTGCAGAGATGCTTTTCCATGAGTAACAGAAAATTTATTCGAGCCGAAGAAGGAAAGCTTCCTGTCATCAATTCATTGCTTTGGTAACTTGCCAGAGTGCGTAGCTAACTTTTTCTCATCAGATTTTACGCGACGCTCTAGTTTTTTGATGTCTTCTTCCGGAGGAAGATTTTCTGGTTGGATTCCTCGATGGCTGAGCATTTCGCGAACACTCTGATTATTCTGAATATGTTCGCCGGTAATGATGGGTTCACCATAGAGATTTCTTTGCTGAACGTTGTGGTTCGTCATTTCTGTCGCCAGATTTTTAGCAGCGATTGTCAGAGTGGGAAGAAAGTCTGCTAAAGGACGGGTTTGTGTGATACCGAATCTTTCTTTCATAGTAAGCGTTGTGTTCCCTCCGAACAAAGCCTCATCACCTTTTGAACGAATTCTTCCAAACCCAGCTTCATCAACACCGCGCTCATAGATGTTTTGAGATAGAGTTTTCTCAGAGTCTCTGAGTTTTTCTCTGGCTTCCATGCGTGCTTGCAGTAGCATTCTTTCTTCAATGAGTTCCTGTTTGCGTGTCTGTAAAGCAAAATAGCATTGCGCAAAGGCTATTTGTTCTTTTCTCGGGTCGCCATTCTGAGCGATGAGATAGCAAGCATAGCGGGTTAACATAAAATCTTCTATTTGCCGTTCGGCGCCGCTGCCAAGTAAGACCATTTTCGTGACGCCACGAAAATGGTCTTCAGGATTGAAACCTGTTGATTTGCAAGACTCTATAGATCGATGAATGGCAGTAATAAAATTTTCCCATCTTGCATAGCCAAGTAACTCTTGCAAATCTCTGGCAAACCAAAACTCTATATGTTCTTCTTGTACGGTTTGCACAAGGGAATCGAGTTGATTTTTCATTTGTTGAATGATGTCTTTATTCATACATTCCTATCCTTCCTATGCTTCGGTAGTTCGCACCGCTTGTTAACCGAACATGCTACAACGTTGGTATATTGGGGTCAATCTGGATTTGATGGGGAAAGAGGAGGCGATGCTGATCAGGCTGAAAGTTATCCGGATAGCATTTGCGAAACAGTTGTTTCGCAAATTCCTCTTTGGATGTTTTAGCTACATCTCTCGGAACGTGCAAGGGTTAGGACTCGGATTCATCGCTGCTTCCATCGGACTCGGATTCATCGTCACTGTCATCCTGATGTACGGGATGGTCAAGAACATAATCCTCCAGCAGTTCAGCAACCTTTTGTAAACATTTTGCACGCTGTTCTGCATCAGAAAGATGCCATTTCATGCCACTTGCTGCCCCCATTTGGTCCACCAGTGGTCCACGGATTTTCCTAATGCCAGCTCCGAATGCAAAAAACATTGTATTTTTCCATAAAATGAATACAATTGTCGACAAAAGCACTGTAAATTTACCCCTCAAAGGCTGATCTCCTTATGCGTTTAGAAGAGCTTCAAAAACTGATTTCAAAAGGTGAATCAGAAGTTTTAGAATTTAAAAAAACTTCTGGTCAGCGAATTGAGGCCGCCAAAACAGTTTGTGCTTTGCTAAACGGACTCGGTGGTTTTGTCCTTTTTGGTATCACCGATACCGGTGAAATAATAGGTCAACATGTGATAGCTAAAACTCTTGAAGATATTTCTTTGGAGTTATGCAAAATCGAACCTCCTGTATTTCCTGAAATCGAAACTATCACCATTGGAAATGATAAAGCCGTCATCCTCATTCGTGTTTCAGGGAAAAGGGATGCATACTGCTACAATGGTCGACCTTATATTCGGCACGGACCTACTACTCAAATCATGCCTCGGAGCGAGTACGAAAAACGTATTATTGATAAGTTTCATGCACATCGACGATGGGAAAATAAACCTGCTCCTGAGTGGGTAACAATCCAAGATTTGGATGAAGATGAAATTCAACTGACTCTACAAAATGCTATACAGTTAGGGCGTATGAAAAAACCCCTTCATGCCAATTCTGAATCGATTCTTCGAGGCTTGAGCCTTTTTGATGATGGACGACTCATCAACGCAGCTGTTGCACTATATGGAAAGAGTGAAAGGCTTTTTCCAAGCTATCCGCAACTATCTCTCAGGGTTGCCAGGTTTAGAGGTGGTAATCGATTGGGTGGTTTCATGGATAATAGAGATTTCTGGGGGAATGCATTTGATCTCTTAAGGCGAGGGGAATTGTTCTTGATGGATCACGTTCCTATTTCAGGACGTGTTGTGCCTGGAAAGATGATCAGAGAAGATTATCCGCTTTATCCTCCTCTTGCAACACGAGAAGCTCTTGCAAATGCGATTTGTCATCGGGACTACACAACGCCAGGTGGTGCAGTTGCTATGGCTATGTATGATGATCATTTAGAAATCATCAACCCAGGAATTTTACATTTTGATATCACCCCGGCAAAGTTGTTGAAGCCGCACGAATCAAAACCTTGGAATCCTATTATTGCTAGTGTTTTTTACCGCGCAGGAGTCATCGAAAAATGGGGAATGGGTACGCTGAATATCATTGATTGGTGTAAAGACAATGGAAATCCCGAGCCTACGTGGATAGTCCGTGATCAATCTGTGATCACTACGTTTTTGCCATCCGTCTTTTTTGCGACTGGAATGATGCCAGGAGAAATGGGTTCACTCGAGTCAAGGCCGGAGTCAAGGCCGGAGTCAAGGCCGGAGTCAAGGCCGGAGTCGTTAGAGGAAGAAATTTTAAACGTACTTCAAAATGGTCCTTTATCAATGTCCGAACTAGGTAAAAAACTAGGACATAAAAATATTTCTTCGGGATTACGAAAAGTGTTACATCTTTTACTTAAACAAGAAAAAATATCCTATACGATTCCTGAAAAACCAAATAGCAGACTGCAAAAGTATAAGCTTAAAATAAATTAAATTTTTTAGAGTTTGAGTCTTGATGTGTTAACGCGCGGAGAATCGAATCTAAAACGTCATCAAGATGTTTAGCTATATCTTCGGCTAAGAATCGTAAAACCATGTAGCCGTTTTGCTGCAGCAAAGCATCTTTACGTCTATCTCGGCGATAAGCATTAGCATTAGCTAGATGTTGTGCACCATCGATCTCAACAGCAAGTCTGGCTTCCGCACAAAGTAAATCGATTTCCATGTGACTTGAAATATCAAAAGGTATCGGTAGCAGGGAATTGAGATGGAATTTTCCAGAAGTCTGAGGCAACGATTCCAGACGTTGATAAAGAAAAGCTTCAGTAGCGCTCCGTGCTCGATTAATACCTTCCGCATCGGCATGGACGACTGAAGAGGCATGTACAAAGAGGTTGGCAAGCTGCATATCCACACCATCATGAATCAACCGTTTGACGCTTGCTGCATAGTCATTTTTCCATGCGGGATCGACAGGCAGCGGTGATTGAGTGGGCCATCCAGGTATGGCGCTGGCGGGGAGCGAAATTTTGTATCCTACAGCTTCATACCCTTTGCAACGTTTGTCAAACATTCTCTCTAATATGGGTACATTGAGGTCAGCGTAATCATAGACTTGCACCTCTTTTTTACGATCATACAAACGATGAAGCCTGCCAACATATTGTGCGATGGTTCCTTGCCATGAAACTGGCAGAGTAAGAAAGAGGGTGTCTAATCTGGCATCATCAAATCCTTCACCGATGTACCGTCCTGTTGCAAGTAGAACACGTTCTTCATTTTCAGGGATAGTTGCTAAACGGTTGGTGACTAGAGCAAGTTCCTTTGCGCTCATTCCTCCACGGAGTACAATCAAATGCTGAACATGCGGCGCAAGTTGATGCGACAATAAGTCCAGGTGCTCATTTCGCTCCGTCAATACAACAGGAGAACGTCCTTCCTTAACAGCTTTGATAACTTCCTCGCAGATGAGTTGGTTGCGTGCTGTGTCTTTGACCAAGTCATCATAGAGATCATTAAACTGAATTCGAGCATCAGGATCTGCTGCTTTGCTAGGAATGAATGCCGTAGGGCGTACAAGGACCGTATGTTCAAACGGACGTGTGGCGGCCTGTTCTTTAGCATTTACGCTGTAGCGTACTGGGCCACATAGCATCGTGATGATAGGATGATGTCCATCTTTTCGTCTCAGTGTAGCGGTCAATCCTGTGATGTATTTTGCTTTGGCTTGACGAGCAACTTGTTCGAAACTCTGCGCAGGTAAATGATGGCATTCATCCACAATTAAGTGGCCATACTGGCTGACTACATCGTCGACGACACCTTTGCGTACAAGGCTTTGAATAAGGGCAATGTCCAAGAGTCCTTTGGGTTTTTTTGAACCTCCCCCTATTCGACCAATTGTCTTTTTGGGGATGTCCAGAAAGGTTGAAAGCCGTTCGATCCATTGCTCTTGAAGTTGTTTTCGATGAACCAAAATCAAAGTGTTGACTTGACGTTTTGCTATCATCCATGCAGCAATAACCGTTTTTCCAAAAGCCGTTGTTGCAGATAAGACGCCAATATCGTGAGCTAGCAACGCTTCAGCCGCGGCTTGTTGCCCTTGTCGTAATTGCCCCTGGAAACTCGTATTCAATGGCTGGCCGATAAACAATTCGTCACGTAAAATGATTTTGATGTTGAGATCTGTGAGTAAAAGGCAAATGTCATCGAAACAACCACGCGGTAAAGCAATATGGTTTCGATGATCAGAGGAACCCATGCCGCTCTTTGTTACCAATCCAGTGGAACAAATGCGTCGGTCACATCGTTCTTTGCTGAACGATTTTCCCAAAAAAAAGACGAAGAAAAATTACATGCATTTTTTGCCTTCATCGGAGCCGCCTATTTTGAAAAATGCACCAAGGCCGAAAAAGAGTTGGCCGCTCTGCATAAAGTTTTACCAACAACCACCTTTGCTGTTGGGCTGGCTAAATTGAGTCCTGATCACTACTCAAGCAATGATCTTAGGTTTCCTCAAGTAGATATGCACCGATGGTTCAATTCTTCAATTCTGGATACGCTTCCTTCGAATCTTCGGTCTGGATCTTGTTATGCCGCACAGCAGTACAGGATTCTTGCGAATGCTGACGCTTCCTCAAATGAGCATCAAGTCCTGCGTGAAATCTATCAGGATAAACATGCGATTTCCACCGTAAAGCTATTGCAGATCGCCCATCAGGAACATCAACGAAAGGGTTTGTCAGGTCCCGGATTTCTTACTTTGACGCGTAACAGTTTGACAGAGACAGAAGCAGATTCAACACTCGCTAGCCAACTCTATTTTTCACATCTCGGACAGATCGATCTGCAAAAAATCAGACAGATCACAAAAAATCAGTGGGATGTTGTGCGAGACATATTTGCAAAAGATGACGGTGATTACATGTGTGCTTACATGACACCAGGGACTGTTTCCAGTCAGGATGGATATTGGCTGATGTCACCCTCATATACTGGCTTTGGAACGTTGTTTCATTCTCAGGATATGCAAGGAGCTTTGATTTCCAATGGTGCCAAAATGATGCAAGGCGGCTATGGATCGCGATTGCAAAATGATTTTTTGAAACTTATCCACAAGGAAGAATTGCAGTTAGTTTCCAATGGGGGCACGTATTCCTGCCTTCCCTCGAATACCATCCCACTATTTAATGGAGTTTCCAATCAGCTACTGCCAGATATCACATTTACCGATCCCTCAAAAAACTTTTGGACGAACTCTTCTCAATGGAATACCCCCTTGGCAACTTCCATCAAAGCTGATGTTCGCCATGAACATAAATCCTCTTTCGATATGGTCGCCGATCCTGTTGATATTGTCTCGGGAGCCTTCTACGTCGACGAAACAGATTTAACTCTTAGAGGGTCTTTTCCGTTAGAAATTCGCCGGAATTACAATAGCCAAAATCCAGTTCCAAATTGTTTAGGACATGGCTGGAAAATGAGCCTCAACCCATATCTCATTGAAAAAGAAAACAAACTTTATGCAGCTGAGCAAGATGGCACAATCATTGTCTACCGCCAAGATCAGGATCGCTGGATCATTTTTCCTGAAGATAACCCGGAGCTTCGCAACCACAATAGTCGCGGAATCGGTGGTACAGCTAATCCCTTTCATGCCTATATCGAGAGAAAGGATGGTTATGTTCTTTACGGATCGGACGGCTCAAGACGCCATTTTCATGATAACCGTCTTACAACATGGACTGATTCCACAGGCAATACACTCACGTTTACATATGAACAAGAACAACTTGTGCGAATTGAAAATATGACAGGTGGTTTCCTTTGTTTCGAATACAATCACGGCGGCAAACTTTCGGAAGCCTATGCAAATGATGGTCGAAGGATCTGTTATACTTATGATTTCGCAGGCAATCTTGCCACCGTCAAGCTGCCAAATGAAGCTGTGATAACCTATGAATACGACTCCTCACATCGAATCATCCGCGAAAGTAAACCTCACGGACGCGTATTGGAAAACGTTTATAAAGACGATAAAGTCGTTGAGCAACGTTCTCCTGTTGGACAGCAACAATGTCTCATTACGAGTGCTACATTCACTTATGCAGAAGGAGTTACCACGGTCACAGATGCTGCTGGAGGTTGCACAGAATACAAGATCTTTGATAGACAAATATATAAGATTACCGATCCTGAAGGACACCAAACATTGCAATCGTGGTTCCTTGACAGCAACAACTATTTTGATGCTGAAATTGAAATAATTTGTTCCTGGGACAAATCCGGAGCTTATCCCCGCAGTTTGAAGTCTTCAAAAGATAAGAGAGGACTCACGACAAGTTATCTGTATGACTGCCAAGGAAATATCAAAGAAATTACCCTTGTGGGCAATGACCTCACAGGTAAAGGAGATATCAGTGTTTCGAAACATTTTACTTACAATGCTAATAACCTCTGCATTCAAGAGGAGACTCTCAATACAAGGACGCTCACCACGTACGATTCCACCTACACTTACCTGCCAAAACGTATCGAACAATATGCAGACAACACTTTAATTTCCTTCATCGAACTGGAATACACTCATCATGGGTTAGTTATCAGGAGGAATGACTCCGGTGCGATCTCTCTTTTCGAATATGACAATCGCGATTTTCCAATAAAGAAAACCCAAATGACCGGAACCGACGACCCTGCTGTCTTGATAAGATTCCGTTATAACAATCAAGGGCAATGCATCGAGCTAATCACTGCCGATGCAGTTAAGCATCAAAAATATGACATAATGGGAAACTGCTACCATAGTATTGTATCGCTACCGTCAGGTCAAATCGTATCACAAACCTATGCTGATTATGATCTTAACAATGAACTTGTGTGGAAGCAAGGCGATGATCCTAATGATACGCTATTCCTGGATTATAATGCTGCTGGTCTCCTAAAAGCCTCCAGAAAAAATTTATCTCAGTTCAATGGGTCTTCAATGGAACCGGCAGGCATTGCATACACACTTTACGAATATGATGCTTGTGGGCGATTGTTTGAGCAAGTCGATCCTCTTGGAAATTGCACCTTTTGCGACTATGATGCGTTAGGTAGAATAAAGCATTCAACGAAGCATGGTCTCACTGCAACATTTACCTACGAAGCCGGCGGGCTTATTGCTTCCGTTACAACTCCAAGCGGAGCTACCACAAGTAGTTCTTACACGACTAATGGCCTCTTGAAATCGGAAATTTATCCCGATGGTACGGAAAATTCTTATATCTACGATTTAATGGGACGTCCGATTCAAGAGACAAAAAGTGGAATTACATCAACGATTTGCTACGATGATGCAGCCCGTGAAGAAATGCGTTCTCAAGGAGAACTGACCGAGGTCCGTCGGTTCGATGCTCGTGGGAATCTGATCTCATTGACTGATCGCGCCGGATTCACTTGGACGAAAACTTACGATTCACTGAATCGGGTAAAAACGAAAACAACTCCTAATGGCGAGATCACACAATGGAATTATCTAGGCGATACCATTGTGTGCACACTGCCAAGTGGAGAAAAAAACATTCAACGCTATGAGGCTGGCGCCCTTGCCGAAAGCAAAACCTTCGATTCGACCGAAACTCTCATGACTCAGATCGGTTACAAAAGCTATCCAGCACAAAGCCTGACGGAAGAAATTCACGGCGACGTTGTTATGACCACCTGGACAAATACCCTTGGATTGCCAGTCCGCATTCAACAAGGAAGCAAAGTCACGACGCATTATTATGATGCAAGCGGCAACTGTGTCGTTTCAGTGGATGGAGAAGGCAACACCACTTACCAGGAGTTTGATCCTGTCGGGCGACTTGCTCAGAAAAAACTTCCCGATGGAGCACTCATTACTTATGAGTATGATGCCGATTCCAATCTAAGTGCCTATCACATGCCCGGCAATCTTACGTGGAAGGCTACTTATGATTCTGTAGGGCATAAACGTGCCGAGTGGCAAGAAGCAGATGGTGAAGCCTTCCAACGATGGGAATATATATACACAAATGGTCTTTTGAGCCAAGTAAAAGATCCATTACACCGCCTTCACCAGTATGCATACGATATCTTTTCAAGGCTTGCTGCTGAGCGAATAGATAACTATTCTCGTATATACACCTATGATCCTCGAGGGCTACTGACTTCTGTTATTGAATCGGGCAAAGAAATTTCTAAGGTTGAACGCGCTTATGATGAATCAGGACGCCTCATTCAAGAAAACATCTCTCTGAATGGAACAGTCATTCAAAATACAGAGCAGGAATGGACACCATCTAGCCGCTCGCTACAGATCGGAAACCATCGTCGGGAATTCCTTTTTCAGGGGGGGCATGTCAAAGCACTTAGCTCAGGCGCAATCAACCTTTCTTATGATTATGCCTTGAGTGGATCTCTCATCAGGAAGACAACACCATTCAGTACCTTAGGCATTCAGTATAATGACGCTTTGCTTCCGCAGGCCATCGATGTGCAACTACAAGGCAGTACATATAAAGAATCGATAAAATGGACTCCGGGTGGCAAACTTGCTTCCTACGACTCCACCTATCCTGAGAGGCAGGCTACTATCTACAATTATACCTCCCGAGGTTACCTTAAATCCACGCAAGACAATACCTACATCTTTGATTTTGACAAACCAGGACGTGGTATTCGTACTGCATCTCCGAACTTGGAAGTTTCTAACAATGGTTTGGATAAACTCGGTAGGATCGTCGAGGAGTTGGTAGACACAATTGCACGCAATACAGCTTATGATGACATGGGACAAGTGATTATACACGGCAAAGAACAACTCCAATGGGATCCATGGGGAAGGCTTATTGCCATCACGAGTGACACCTATAAGTGGACAGTTTCTTACGATGCTTTGGGCAGACGGCTTCAAACAAAATATACTCCCTTACTCAAAGAAAAAATATGGAGTTCTGAGGGAAAGACTATCGTCACCATATCCCTATATGATCCTGAACATGAATTTCAGGAAATTGGCGTCATTAATGGAGAAAAAACATATTGGAAAATGTACGAAGGTACAAGCTGTGATGCCATTGTGGACTCAAACGGCGAAGTTGCGATCCTGCATCATGACATTCGTAACAACCTCATAGCTGTGGTCACTCCGCAGACAACACATTGGAATAGAGACTATCCAACGCCGTATGGTCCCCCCGATCCTTCTAAAGCGTATGACTCTGATCTAATTTCATATGCGCTATCGTTTACTTGGCAAAGTAAGAGCGTCGATCCAACAGGACTGATTTGGCTTGGGGCGCGATATTACGATCCAAAAGGAGGTCGTTTCCTGAGCCCTGACCCCGTTAGTCACCCCGCTTGTTTAGACCTCTACGCTTATGCTAACGGCGACCCGATCAATAATACAGACCCGGACGGACGCTTTTATTCTCCGATGTACGACACCCTGGTTTCTACTTGTTTTGGAATTTCTTCATGTTTTGGCAGTCAAAAATCATCTCTTCCTAAAGTTTATTGTTTTGATATGATGGAGATGATAAATTCACCATTTAATCGTTCAGGAAGGTACGATTTAAGTGACCTCGGACGGCCGGAATTACCTGAAGGTTTACGTGTAGGTTTAATGAACGGCATCTTAAATACTCCAGGAAGCGCCAGGACTAGTGCTGAAAAACTATCTGATATTACGGGTGGATTTAATGTTCATGGTACCTATGGAGCGACGCAAGGAGGTTGCGATCTTCTATCATGTATTCTTGCCCTAAACTATGTAGACACAGGTCGTGTTCGTCATTTGCATAATGAATGGAATGACTTCTTGGACAAGAATCCCGATACCTATTATCTTCATTTTTGTCATAGTAGAGGAGCTATCGACACGAGGAACGCTCTTTTGATGTATTCTGAGGAAAAAAGAAAACGGATTATCGTTGTAGCTATCGCACCTGCAGCTTATATTTATGAAGAAACCTGCGCTAAGGTTACACATTATCGAGCGGTTTCATGGAGAGATCCCATCCCCTACATTGATGTATTTGGTGCAGAAAGGGCAAAACATTCAATCGTGACATTAACTTCGCATCCCGATGCTCCTTGGCATGACCATGGATTTACAAGTGAGACCTATCAGGATATGATACAAGCTCGGCACAGGGAATATGTAAAATCGAAAGGAAGATTGAAATGAAAATGAAAATTATTTTTTTAATATTTTTGACGTTGCTGTTCTTTCAATCAAATTGTTTTGGGATCAAATTTATGAATAATCAATATGTACCTGCAGAATATGTCGTTATAGCTCAACAAATTAGAACTGATGTTGCAGCTAAGCTCTCTAAGCGTTATAACATGCAAGTGATAGGTGTTACAGGAGGTTTGGCAGATTGTGTAAACGTATTAGGATTAAGCTTTCAGATTCGCGGTCCATTGATTAAAGAGGAACTTCGGAGAATTTTGGTTGATTGCGTTGAGGAATTTTTGATTCCAATTAATACAAATGAGCGCCTGCGTCCATTTCTTAAAAATTATCCTTTTACTTCTAAAGAAATTGAAATTGAAATATTTATTGTAGATGATACAGGAAGAAGAGTATATGATCCGGAGATAATGTTGGCTGCTGAATATCACGGAATAGTTGAATATAGAACAGCTGATAAAAATACCAAATTTGGATACAAACAAGAGATGGAAGAAGACTACCAAACAGCCTTAAGCATTGTCAGGAAAGAACAGCAAAAATAAAAACTTGTTTTGCCAGATTTTCCCAATTTGAACCATGCCGATTTTTCTTGCGTGTTTTCAAAGTTTTGTGGGATACTCATCAGCACAAATATTTACGTTACTTACAAGGCATTGAAGATGGGACACAAAACACTCGTTTTTTTCATGACGTTAGCAGCTCTTTGTATGTTAGATAAGGAAGTCCAAGCAATAGCTCTGCCCGATTTAAATTACACACTTGTTCAATCTGTAAATCCACTGGATGGAGAGCCGTCTAAATATTATAAATTTTCCCTTGCCGGTAAATCCACACCGAGTTCTGGGATTCTCATCATAAAACGAATGGATGGAGAATTCACCGATATTTCTGTCTTCATCGACAAAGATGGGATTATTCGGGCACCTGATAAACAAAATGAAGCGATTATAGGAATGGATGGTGGCTATGCGGAAAAGTTTGAGGTGCTACTCGCTGCTTCCGAAAAAAATCAGGATGCCAAGCCTCTGGCAAAATGTGTCATTATCCCATTTCCACGCATTGTTCAAGATGACAAAGGACATAAAATAGAACTCGAAGCAGCCTCTCCAGATGGAGAACATTTTTTAATTACTGGATCAGGTTTTAAACCTAACGAGCAAATTACTTTTAAGTCGCGCTCATGCAACGAGTCGGGAAGTGTTCCCTTAAAGATAGATGCTCAGGGTAATTTTTACATAAGTTATGATCCAGCAGTTATTGGGAAAACAGTAGGACCATTTGAAGTGACCTTCTGTGGAGAAAATATGCAACCTCTGAAAATGCGACATTATTGGGGTAAAATAGCTTTTTGTAAACCCAATGAATATAAAACCCTTAAGAACAAATATCAACTTCCGGAAGAACAAACCCAAGTTCTGAGATCGGGCTAAGTAGCTGTAGGACGATCCCTAAGAGCTTTTCACAGAATTGCTTCGAAAAATAAGGTGGATTGTTTTGTTTATTTTTCTTCTCCAAAGAAGAGATTCAGTATATTTATTCCTCTATTAGGAGTTCAAATGCCAATTGCTATTCGATTGATTTTACTACCTCTATTATTGATTTTTTGCAGCTTTTCATTGATTAATAAAGAGGACTCAGATGTAAAACAAGGCAATGTGATCTACAAATTTAAAACAGGTAAAATTCAATGTCAGAGTGAAATTGGTGCAGCAGGTCAAATTGCCATTCTATATAAAAGCCTCAAAAATAATACCACCATCGAGTTCGTACGTGTTGGTGTGGAAGCTAATCCAAAAACAAAAGTAAGGGAAGAAGTAATAGTGTTTGTAATTAGAGTAAAAGAAGAAAACCCCATCTGCCTCAGCTGGACCGATATTCAGGAAATCACTATCGTAATAGATCCACTTCCTGTTAATGAGATTTCTCTTTCAGGAAAAACTATTTTTAGAAGTGGAAAAATTCATGTACTGACTCCATCATGAAGCTTGGATTCTTTTGATAATGTCAGTACTGCTAACGCCTTTAGATGCCTTATCAAGCAAGCTAATGATTATCTTTTCAGAGACTGGTTTATAGTCCCATACCTCGACACAGAGGTTTAGTTGATTGGCTATGATCTTATACGGCCTTTTCTCATGGACATGACCATGGAGCTGGAAATGGGCTGGAGGTGGAGTTGAGGGAATGTGGATGAGCTCCACATTATGTCGACCTATTTTCAAAACGGCAGCCTCTAGAACCACAGCAAATCCAATTTTGGTCATCCAGTTTGCATTGCGATCATGATTGCCCCGAATACAGATTTTATACCCTTTGAGCTGAGAGCAAATAGAATGGAGATGTTCGACATCGCCAAGCCCAAAATCACCAAGAAAAAATACTTGATCATCAACATCCACACACTGATTCCAATTCTCAACGAGGCTTCTGTTCATCTCTTCAACATTAGCATAGGGGCGACCTGTATACTTGATGATATTGGTGTGGGAGAAGTGAGTGTCGGAGATAAACCATTTTTTCATATTTGTGTCTCAGCTATATTTGGTGTAATAACTTTTTATTCTTTCCCTATCTTCATTCTCTTGATCGCCTTTGTAGTAAATCTCTATGAGCTCTACTCTATCTTCGGTTGAGAAATAGGCGTACGTGACGCGAATGCCGGAATTAACACCCTTTCCCTTCAACGATTTGCAAGCAAACTTTTTGACTTTGAAAATTTTTGGAGTTTGAATGCCAAGATTTTCGATTGCAAAGATACCGTGATTATCGACCTTGAGTTTATGATAAGCAATCAATTGAGCTTTCACAAGTGACTCTAAGTCTTCCTCAAGGCTAGGAAATTTCTTAAGAAGTTTCTTGAGATCCTTTTTGAATTTATCCAGTTGCTCAATGTGCTTGAATTTCATCGTTGCTATACTCTCTCACGCTGTATGCAGGAGTTCGGTAAAATACAGATTCGTAATCAATTCTTTGCCTTTCAGGTGTGACCATCCAGGGGATATCTTGGTGAGAATATTCGCTAATTGTTGCCGCATTCATTCCGGACAATTTTTGCAAAACATCGTCGATGACTTTGATCTCATTAGCATTAAAGACGGAAAGATCGGGTTCTCGATGAGGCAGATATTTTTTTTGAAGGTGCTGGAAATATTTACTTTTTACAATTTCGACCTCTTTGTTATCGATCATTTCATTGACGATGGATTGAAACTCGATAGGTGTAGGGCCATGATGGTTTTTAATGTAGGTGGCACCGATGAGTTGTTCTTCATACTTTTCGTAGTAGTTGAAATCAATGAAGTACAGAAGCTTGTACAGGACAGTTTCACCCACATTCGGTTTTGCGCCAACCTTTCCCAAAACATAAAGAAGAACTTCTTTAAACTTTTTGAGGTTCTTTCTTGGAACGCTAATCCGCATGTCACACTTTTTTTCTTTTGGTTTTGAAACCTGTTCCAAGACCACTTCTGTTGACAATTTGAGATTCAACAATTCATCGATCGAAATATTCAAACTCTTTGATAGTGAAATCAACTCGTCTGCCTTCAGTGAGCGTTTGTCATTTTCGATTAAAGACAGCGAGGCTCTGTCCAATCCCAATCGTTGCGACAACTCCTCTTGGCTTATTCTCAAGGCCTCACGCAAGGCTTTGATTCGTTTTCCTAAAGATGCTTCCATAAGTACAATCCTCTGTTTCTTGGTATGATATCATGTGTTGCAATTTTATGCAAATGTATGTTATGATTTCAAACATTCATGTATTATCTTCGAATTTGACCTCCGAATGATATCAGGCATCGCTCCTATAAAGAGCCCAAACACTAGAAAAACACCAATAGGCGGAATAAAATCATGGAAGAACCACAACACGGCGACCACTACTTTCTCTTTACGCACCTCCCAATAGCAGGCGAATTATATAGTCACTTGCCGATTCCTCTTTCTTCCGGCATCTACTTAGCCTCAACTCCATATCACGCCGTTGCACAGGGCGCTCCTGTAGGTTCCTTACCAGAACGTCATGTCGGGCTAGGTGCATGGGTTTACCTTGGACATGGGCTTGGAATGGGTCAATGTCATGCATGTCTTAAGGTTGACCCCTCTCATTCTGTTGAAATGGCTAGGCGCTATTGTTGGGCTATGGTGGGTGCCCTACACTTGGCAAAACCGATTCGTGTGGTAATCAGCGGATCTTTCACATACGGTACACTGGAAGATGGGTTATTGGGTCGTGAAACAAACCACATCAACCATCGCACTAATGTTTGTCTTGACAGTTTTTTTTCTCATGATGTCAATGGCGAACCTCTGCGACAGTATGCAAAGGAAGATTTAGTTCTGGCAGGTAAACTTTTCCCTCTCATATTAAACTGCCTGGAGCAGCGCCAACATATGCCACGTCTATACTCAGTATTACAATTATTTTTTGAAGCAGTAATCTGGGAGCGTCTGCACTATGCCAGTTCTTCCTTTTCCAAGCTTTTCCCAATGCTTGATGCGTTTGTCGGCAACCCAAGTCGTCATCATGCTAATCGAGTTGCTACAAGGCTAAGCAAATTCCTAGCAAATACTCCTTCTGCTATAACAGGGAAATCTTTCACTGCACAAGAGATTGAGGCAAGATTAAAGGCCATTTGGGACGACCACAGACCTCCGGGCCTCCATGGGTATATCAAAGACCTTTCCTTTCCGGGTTCTTCGATCAGTCCTAAGATCACACCCGAAATCAAAGATCTGTTTGATCTGTTGGAAATTGCTCGTATTGCAGTCATCAAAATGCTCTTGCTTGAGCCTTCGGTAGTTCAAGCGTACAACCAAATTTCAATTCCTCACAAAGCCTATGAGGATGCTGAGAAAAGAAATGCCGAATCGACCGAATTTTTTAGGCACAGTTACATCTCTCCTAAGGAAATGGTTTTGTACACGGACCTGCGCTAAACACTTCGTGGTCTTGTTCATAGATTCGGCCAGAATTCCGACCGAGCAAGAGGTCTCTGGTGTCGTATCTTACGACGAATTTATAGCCAGAGGCCCTCTAGATGAGAAGTAAGACGCGACAAACGAGTGCCCCGTAGCTGGCCTAAAGCTGGCCCAAATCTGGGAGCAAGGTCCACTTCGCCATCCTCAAAAATAACTACTCTCGCGTATTAGAAAGCTGTCGTTTTCTTTGATGTATTTAAAGTATGTCAACAAGTCACTAAACGATAATATTCGTTTCCATTTTTTTTGTTTTATATTTTTTTGAATTTTTTTGAACCGTTGATTTTATTGGTTATTTGTGTTAATGTTTTATTGGTTATTTGTTTTTTTAATTATGTGAGTGCGATTTCGATTGAGTGAACGAACGGGTTGCAAATTATTTGCTCCACAATTAATCAGGAAAGAAAGCAATGGAAGAAAAAATATATATTTTAATGAATGAGTGTATGCCGGGTTTAATAAAAATTGGTAGAACTACTACGAATGTTGAACAGCGTATGAAGGAACTATACACAACTGGAGTTCCGTATCCGTTTCATTGTTTTTACGCAGCAATTGTGGACGATGGTGACTTTGTTGAGAAAAAGCTACACGATGCTTTCGGAGACCATCGAGTGCCCTCTAATCGAGAGTTTTTTAAGATTTCTCCTCATAGAGTTAAAGCTGCAATTGAACTAGTTGCGATTAAGGAAGTGACTCCTTCTAGCGATCCAGAGCTAACCAGTGAAATGAAGGATTTTGTCTCGCGCCGTCCTTCATTTCGATTTTCAATAGCTAAGATTCCACCTGGGGCTGAGCTTCAATTTGTGCGAGATCAGCAAATAGTTTGTAAAGTTATAGATGATAAATCCATTGAATTTAGGGGGCAAAGAACAAGCTTAAGTGCGGCAGCTTTAGAGTTGTTGAATCAATTGGGACGAAAAGCAACTCAAATTCAAGGTCCAATCTATTGGTTATATGAAGGAGAAACCCTTGAAGAGCGGCGTCAAAGGATTGAAGCTGAAGCTTAATATGTTTCTTCAAAAATACAATTCCTGAAAAACGCATTGCAATTTTTTCAAAATGGTTAGTTATTAGTGTGTTGGTCGGTTTTTAGGTACATGTTCACGGGGTAACAGGAAAAACCGCGGAGCGGTTTTTCCTGTTACCCCGCGAAGAAAAATCATAAAAAAATATTGCTAAAGAAATTTGCAGTATATATATTTCGGCAACATGAAGCCGACTTATGAAGAACTAGAATTCCGCCTTAAAGAAAGCCAAGAAGCTCATGAGAAAACGCTGCACATTCTTAAGCTAGCGCTAGAACGCATAGCCTCTCTTGAAGAACGTATCAACAAGAACTCTAAAAACAGCTCAAAATCACCCTCTTCAGACAGAAAAGGCAATACAGATTCTCCAAAAGGCGATAAGAAGCCTCGCGGTGGCATAAACCGTAAGCTCATCCCTCCTGAAAAAATTGATCAATTCATCACTTGCAGCTTAGACCTCTGTCCCGATTGCGGATCGAAAGACTTGTTGGATGAAGGCAATCATGAAACACTACAACAGGTCGAATTGCCAGAGATCAAAGCTATTGTGACTGAGTTTTCCTGCAAAAAATACAAGTGCACTTGTTGCGGAAACCGTTCTATAGCCAATTTGCCGACGGGGATTCCAAACTCATCTTTTGGTTTAAGACTCATGGCATTAATAGCGAATCTTACAGGCGTTTTGCACCTTTCAAAACGTGATGCCATACACCTTCTAAAAGACCTCTATGGAATTGACGTATGTGAAGGTTCAATTATTAACGTTGAAGAACGAGTTGCATCAGCACTGCTGACAGTATATGAGAGGATACACGAGGTTGTAACCAAAAGTGCCTTATCAAAACATTTTGATGAAACCTCTTGGAGAGACCGAGGAAAAAACCACTTCGTTTGGGTGGCAAGTACTAATCAGGCTGTTTGCTTCAAGATTGATCCCAGCCGTAGCCGAGAAGCATTTTACAACTTTATTGGTAGTTTAGCAGAAGCCTCTGTTGTGACTGATCGGTACGCCGTATATAACAACGTTTCAAAAATCCATCAATATTGCTTGGCCCATCTTATTAGAGATTTTCGTAAATTTGCGGAGAGGAAGGGTTGGGATGGGGAAATTGGAGAAGCAATTGTAAAAAGTCTTTGCACTGCTTGTAAGGCGCATAGAAACTATAAACAAGGAAAGATCACTCTAAAAAGTCAAAACATACGGTTAGGCCATTTACGAAAAAAAATTGAAGGATGCCTGATAGATGGAATGGCTAACGGAAGTGATGACCTAGCCAAATTTTGTGAAAACATATTAGATGTTTCAGAGAATCTCTGGATGTTCGCAAAGTCTACTGATATTGAGCCAACGAACAATCTTGCGGAACGCGATCTGCGCAAATTGGTATTGTGGCGTAAGAAAAGTTATGGCACACGCAGTGATCGAGGTCAAAGATTTGTTGAGAGAATCAGCAGTATTGCCGCAACTCTCAGGCGCAAATCTATGAATATTATCAATTTTTTAAATCAAGCTGTCTTTGCTTTCTATTCTAGGTTAGACGCTCCCCATATCTGCAGCGCAGCAGGCTATTAGACTGTAAGTTCAACAATCCACGAATCCATCAAACCAGTTCACGGGGTAATAGAAAAAACCGCTCCGCGGTTTTTTCTATTACCCCGTGAACATGTACTGAACGGTTCAGAAATTTTTCTTAGGTGGGAATAATATCCAGCAGGAATTTCTAACCTATCGTATTTACCAAAAATTTCCTCTTTGAAGTTAAGGTCATGTTCAACTTGTTTTATAAATGCACGTAAGTAAGTCGCTAATCTTTCCATTTTATTTCTCACATACACCCCCAACAAGGTTTTCAGAAATCGTTGACGTTTGCAAAAGATTCGCATCAACAAAATCGGATAGATGCTTTGTATGAAGAGCACTGATAGTTGTGTACCGATCCATCATTTGAGATGTTTGATGGCCCATAGCAGCCTGTAACTGAATGCTAGACCCACCAGCCTTTGCAGCGTATGTGCAGAATGTGTGACGTAAATCGTGCATTTTTAGATCTTTAAGTTCACAGCGAGAAACAGCCTCATCCCAAGCTTTTCGGATGGAAATCTTTCCGAATCGTTTTTTACTCGGAAACACGAAAGGGATGCTTTCCTTTTTATTTTGAGCAAGGTTTTTCATATGCCCAAGAGCTGAGCTGCTTAAAGGAACAGCACGAGGTTTGCCATTCTTGGTTTCTTTAATGAATAGAATGCCTTGTTCAAGGTTAACATCATTCCATGTCAAATTTAGAATTTCACCACGACGCATACCTGTTGTTATCGCTAGGACAACAATCGGAAGCAAAAGCTTATTTCGGCTTTTGGCGCATGAAGCCAAGAGTTGATCACACTCATCCTTGCTTAAGATGCGATCACGGCCTCGAGCTTCTTTAAGCTTGTACACTCGGAGCATTGGATTTGTCTGTATCCATCCACATTCTTTAACAGCATAGGTAAAAACAGTTGAAAGAGAAGCCATGTACCGATTTACCGTAGCGGATGATCGTTTAGTTCCTTTTGGAGTTAAGCCTTCTGATAATTCCTTACGATACTGTGCAATGAGGTCAGGTGATACACGAGCTAAAGCATATCCACCTATTTTTTCCTTCCACCAATTTAGGTGACGCAAAGTATCTTTTGCGCTTTTAGGTTTCGAGGGGAGAATCAACTCTACATATCGATCAATTGTAGTTGCTAGTGTATGCTTCTGGGAAGCTTGCTCAGGAAAGTAATTAGCTTGCTGACGACGAGCTTCTTCATTAGCTGCCCAGTCTTTAGCTTCTTGTTTGGTGTGAAAACCTGATTTATAAACGGGAGGAAATCCATCCTTTTTTAGGATAGCTACCTGCCATTTCTTGCCTTTTTTACGAATAGTCGCCATGTGCTCAAATTCCTTTCTTTAGGTTATGAAAGTGAGCAGTGATGACATTGTTTTGATACTGTGTACTGTGTGGTGCTGTAGATAATAGGCTTGCAATGTGCCAAAAATGTGCCAAGGAGGCATTTTCTTTGGTGAATTTTAATTTCAGATTGATTGCTTTTCTTATCTAAATACCTCGTATACAACAACTTGAAAAAAGTGGGGCAAGCTGGACTTGAACCAGCGACCAGCGGGTTATGAGGGCGGTGGTCCGCCGTAAAACCCAATACCATCCAACCGCTATGGATAAGATGATAAGGCATTTATGGCTAAAATGCTACTGGATTATACGGGATTTTGACGGTACAATATGCAGATTGCTGCACCGCCAGTGCACCGACTCTCACTTCCTAATTCATATTCATTTACCCCAACCTTCTAATCCGGCAAAATCATGCTAAAATTCTTGCCGGATTTTGCCGGATTAGGTAAAGTATATCTGAACTTCAACGGTCTGTTTTATCCCTTTCTTTTGACCAACAACCTTTGCCGGATTTGACAAAAGATAGCTTGGACTTAGAAAAAATCGAACAAATTTTCAAAAGTCGCGGCAAAGAAATTAATAAAGACAAACTTCAATCTTTAGGTATTCTGGTACCGCATGCAAGGAATTTAGTGCCTTCAATAGGCGGACTTATTTTGTTTGGTAAACCTTCTGAATTGCAGCAATTCTTTCCAGATGCACGAGTAAGCTGCGGAAGATTTATAGGAGATAACAAGGCAAATATCCTAGATCGCTATGAAGTAGAAGGGACCATTTTGGATGCTGTTGAATCTGTCCCTAAATTTATAGCTCGTAATACAAGATTAGCAGCTCAGATTGAGGGAATTCGTCGCAAGGATATTCCGGAATATCCACATGTGGCTATCCGTGAAGTTTTGATTAACGCTCTTGTCCATAATGATTACTCAATTAAAGGCGCACATATTCAGATTGCTATTTTTGATAATCGTTTAGAAGTTCAAAATCCAGGAATGCTCCCATTTGGATTTACTATGGAAGATCTAAAGGCAGGGGTAAGTCGAGTACGCAATCGCGTGATTGCACGCGTATTTCATGAGTTACAACTTATGGAAGTCTGGGGAAGCGGCTACAAACGATGTATGGAGGATTGTAGACTTGGCGACTATCTAGCCCCAGAATGGCTGGAATTGGGCGCTGCAGTGCGTGTTACATTTTCTCCGCATCAACGAACACTAACTAAAGAACCACAACCTCCTCAAGAAGTCCTACATGATCTTTTAGAACGCCAGAAAAACATATTATCTCTCTTTCAACCTGGATTACAACTATCATTCCGCGAGATTTTTAAACTTCTTTCTGAATCAATCCCTGAGCGCACGTTGCGATATGATCTTGCTCTTTTGCGGGATAGAAAATTATTAGTTCCAAAAGGGAAGGGGCGCGCGACTGTATGGCAATTATTTCAGTAATCTTCGGTTTCTCTGCTTAAGTGACTATATGAGCCAGTAGAATTGTTCCTGGAAAATCTACGGGAATAGACTTTTGACGTGCTAAAATAGAAACATACTTTTGAAGATTCAAATCTAAGGCTTGCAAGGGAAAATCTGGGACAGTTTTCAAATGCTTTTCAAGAGGCTTTGGATCTTCATCAAATAAAGTAAAGTCAGACTTAAATCCAATTTCGGAGCAATCTTCAAGTGGGATCATTGTTTCTCGAATACGCACAAGAAGAGCAGCGGAAACGGGTTCAATTAAACGTTTATCCAGGTCTTCAAATCCATTCCATGGTTGCCCATACAATGGAGTCTTTATCAACCAATCAATGAGATCATCGCCTTTTTCATCAGTGGCAAGATTGCATACAAAAACTTCAGCATCTTCACGTAAACGCTTAACTTCCGTAGCTACATTCAAGGCATATTCTATTCCTGCGGGATCATTGTCTCTCAGAATGACAAAATGCTTGAAATATCTTAACGGCGTAAAATCACTTTTGCCTACATTTCCAGCGCCTAAAATTGTGGAAACCGATGGCCAATTAAGTTGATGCAGAATTTTAGCACATTTTTCGCCTTCACAGATTAATATCCCATCAAATGGAAATTTATTATGAAGACTATTGAGGCCATAAAGAGGATAAGGAAGAGAGGGTAATCCTGATTTCCATCCATGACCGTCATTGAAGAATTGCCTATAAGTCTTCTCATTCTTATAATTGTGATAGCGTGCAATAGCGATAGTCTCTCTACCGTGTTCTGTGCATACCCAATGTGCCACATAATTCGGATGAGTTTCGCTGATCAATTTGAATAGGGGGTCAGTAGTCATAGACCCCCCATTCTTTTCTTAGTTTGCTTAGAGCTTCTTTAAAGCTTAGGTCATATTTATTTTGAGTGAAGGAAATAATGTCACCGCCTTTTTTCCCGCATGAAAAGCATGTATAAGCTCCTGTTTCAATATCAAAATAAAAAGACCCAGTATTGCGATCATTGTGAAAAGGGCAAAGACCAGCTTCTACCCATTTGCCTGATCGCTTAATTTTTTTATGATTTTTCTTCACGGGGTAACAGGAAAAACCGCTCCGCGGTTTTTCCTGTTACCCCGTGAACATGTACGATTGAGGAGTACGAAAAAGCATTAAAAACCGTTAGAAGTGATAAAAATAATTAGAATATGGCATGTCACAGGAAGTGTCTGAGAACTAATGAGTTTTAGATTACAGTTTGTGGATCAGTTGTATTCCTGAGTTAATTATATCTATTGCCGTTGTAATATTTTCGGGGAGATCAAGCTCTTTAGCGGTATCTCCAAGACCGTGAAGATGAGCTGTCCAAAGTTTTTGAATGGCTTTATGGCCTGCTTCATCGAACTGGATAGGCTTTAGAACTGTTCCTCTATTGACAAATGTCTTTTTCACGTTCTCGTGCAGTTTTTTGGAGTCTTGCAAGCTTTTACCTCTCAGGAGTAAAAGCAGATCGTGAAAGTCCTTCATTCGGCTATTTCGAGACCCCTTAGAAAGCACTGTCTCCAGTTTTTCTGCGAAAATTGTTTCGATAGGATAGACCAAGAGAGAAATTGATTCTTCAAAAAATGGCTTTCCTCGATATTCAAAAAGCTTAATTTCTCGATTCTGTGGTTCTACGACATCGCCAACGCCAACATCCACATGGATTTTATCTTTCATCTTGGCAAAAGAGGCTTTGAAAATTGTGCGATACCCAGGATATTCCATATGTGGCTGAGAAAGTAGTTCTATGCTTTCAAAGGAAAAAGTGAATCCATCGTTTGATGATACTGATACAATCTCTTCAAAGACTTCTTGAAGTCCTTTTACTTCGGCATTCATACGAGTCAGAAGAAAATCAAGGTCTACAGTTTCTCTGCCTATTTTCATCATGTAAGAAAGCAGAAAACCACCCTTAAATATAAATTTATTGACGTGCGAAGAGCGTGATAATCGCGCCAAAAATCTTTCTAGGAGAAGCTGCTTCCAGCAGGCATTAAAAGGGATCTCTTTTTCTTTGGCGATGGTTTGAAGTCTGTCTTTGAGAGCTTGTTCGTTGATCATGTGGTTATACTCATTAAATAAGGTGAAATGTCGAATTGGAGCTTTTTAGCATATGCTTCGAGTTTTATAAGATCGATGCGATTTTTTCCGCCTTGTGCCACCGCTGATTTTAAAGCTTTAATAGCGGTTTCTCGACTTAGGAGGCGAAATGCATCTACAATCGTGCGTTCCCGATCAAAAATTGGAATGCGAGCTCCTTCTAGGTCGATTTCGACTTTGCCTAAATCGAGGTCGCGAAAACGAACGATCTTGATTTGAGGGCTACTTCGAGCTGAAGTGCCATGTCGAATTCCAATCCAATGTTGACGAGGGATCTCTTCGGTTAAATCATATACAGCTAGGGCAGAGATCAGGCATACCACTCCACCATTAATAGAATGGACGGCCTCTATGAGATCTACCCAACGGAAAGCTTCGGAATTTTGATAGTCGATCGCCTGGTACACGCCGCGACAAATTCTTTTTAGTTTTCCTGCCTTAACATAATGACTTAATACTGCGGCTGGAACTCCAAGAATCTTCGCCTCCTTGGATGTAAAGGAAGGTTGGTTGAGTAATGGGATAAGTAGCTGTAAGCAGGCTTGTGGTCTCATGGAATATCCGCCTTTTTCTTTAACTTAACAAAAACACCCAATAACGTCAATTGGGTTTTATTGTTAAATTAAGTCAAAAAAACGGCATGGTTCAAATGAGGGTCACACTCTTGATCTGTCTTGCCGCTTCAAGGCAAGACAGATCAAGAGTGTGACGCTTATTTAAATTTCAGCAATTTCTTAAGAAAAAAGTGACATAGCAATAAAGTTTTCTGTATAACGTTCGTTTCTTACCCAAACACTTACAGGACCAATTGCTATGTCGACACCTATTGATACACTATTTTCTCAAAAAATGAAAGTCTCTCATGCTGCCCACCAGCAGTTCCCGTGAATAAATTTTTTTAAGCGCTTTTATGGGAAATTTCTCAGGGCTAAAATTTAGAAGCAAAAAATTACGATACCGATATGGTACTTCGGTTTACCCACAACTCTTGAATTTTTGCGTACACCCTCTCGATAACCAGAACCAACAGTGAGCTCACGGCTATGAAGTATCCTCAATTGTTACGTTGCCCTTACTCCTATCCACCATCCACAGAAAGAGATCTTCCCAGGACGCTATGTACAGTTCTGTGAAGATCGATTGCTGGCGGCGCCAAAAACGTGATCGTGATCCCGCTTTCTTGACCGCCGCCTGAAAAAGTCCGCAACAACGTTGCTGCAATTGATCTATAAAAAACGCTAAAAACATCAAAATTCCAAAGACATGACACAGGTGTTGATTGCCATGCCCAAAATTATGCTCAAAGTGGTATCCCTGGTTCTTGAGTGTGTTAAAAGTTTCGTTTTCAATTTTCCATCTGGCTCTTCCCCCGCGTGTAAGTTGATGGACATTTTCTTTGGTCACAACGATGTCTGTGATCCATGAAAAATGCCCGATAATTTTTCCGTTTAAATTTTTTACGACGCAATCGATGAAGTTCACCTCGAGGTCGTGATTGGAGTCATTCAAGGGGATTTTATTGTAAAACTTGATCTCCAAAGTTTCTTTTTTTGTCTTCACCAGATGGGTGTTCAACTCAACCCCCTTCAACCATTCAAAGAGGCTAGGATTGCCTCCCGGGTTCACGCCGATGATGAAATGTGCACCCATATCTATTATGGGTCGGATATAGGGCGCTTTTGCGCTGAGTGCGTCGGAAGTAAAAATGACCTTCAGACGTGGGTGTTCTCTCTTAAAGTGTTCTAGAAATCGTCTAAACGCGTTTTGTTCACAATCGTTTTTTGTGGAACCATCGGGCTTTGAAATGGGTTCTGGACAGAATGGAAGTACCTCACGATGATCAGGATGAATTAAAACGCCTGCTAGCATTTGATGATAATAGGTGACTCTCCCGTCTTTGTGATGCTTTGCACAGCAGTTGTCGCAGTGTACGTCCTCGGAGGAGAAAATGCCGGTACCATCACATGCCGCCAAAACGTACTCACCAAGAAACTTGTAGTCTTCAATCACTTTGCCGCGTTGCGCAAGCGAAAATATATCAGCGAAGGCTGTGCGGAGTGATAAGGGATCGACCTCATCCAACCTTTCTCGCATATACGTATCGCAAGGGGCATTTTGCACCCCATACAATGTCTTTAGATTGTGCTTAACCGCCTCATCGTTGAGCCCCTCGTCAAATTGTAGAAGAGATGGGAATTTAAGACCAAATACTGCCAGACCAGACATCAAACAATCTTCCAGGGGGATTTTGGATTTAATCCCCCTCGCATCTCTTGGAGCTTCAGGTATCTTCGAGAATGCCGCTCGAACTTTTTCCAACATACCTCTCGCTGAAAGCTGTTTTTTTTCAGCAGAATGAATCCCCACAACCTACCTCCAAATATAAAAAAGGCTTCTGGACATATTTTAAGATGTATTTATAAAGTCGCGATCATATTACGCGAATATATTGAAAACGTAATTCTAATACAAGATAAAAATGAATTAACCCCAACGTGCTGTGAGTTAGTTTGTTGAAGTAGACTGAAGAACGAGAAAAAGAGGGTGCTGTAAATCAGTTGGGAGAGAAAAATGGCCTTAATCACATTCCAGACTTCACCAGAACCCTCCTCTGCGTCTTTGTGTTTAATTATGTACGCAAACATTTGAATTCCAATGCATTTAAATCGAATTAAACGCAGAGGCGCGAAGACACAGAGACGCAGAGGATAAGCAGGAGCGGTGAAAAAGGCGCTTGTGCGGGAAAATAGTTATGAATAACAGTTATTCACTGCGAAAAAACTTTTCACGGGAACTGCTGTGCTGCCCACCTGCTAAATTCTAATGACCGTCGGAAAATTGGTATCCAAGCTATT
>JBAWVE010000005.1:0-29703 GCA_037147435.1 Parachlamydiaceae bacterium | reverse complement strand
AAAGATTTTTGATTACTTTGTGCTACCCATTTTCGTTCCATTTTGAACCATGCCCAGAAATAATTATTTTTTTGCGAGCCTTGCTTTCACAAGATCACTGATGGTTTTTTGTTGCGGTATGCACTTTGATGTATCTTTACAAGCCTTACGCATTTTCAAATATAATTCCAGCTCCGGAAAGGAAAATGAAGGTTTTTCACGCCTGACAGTTTCATAAAAGGCAGCGATTAAGTTATCCTGATCTTGACCGCCAACATAACTAAGTTCACTCTCGAGAGCTTTATAAAAATCTCCGAGGATATCTGCATGTGTATGAGAAGCCGAACTGACCATAAAAAACCTTCTTTAAAAAAATAAAATCTACTTCTGGTGAACGAACATAGGATATCGAACATCAGCAAAAAAACAAACATCAAACACTTGATTGGCTTTTTAAATATTTTATTAATGCTTTTCTACGAGCCTGGATCATTGTAAATAATCGAACATTTTCCTCATTTCCTCCAGTTGTAAATTCACCGATTTTTGCTTCGAAATATTCTTTATTACCACCCTTTTTTGATGCGACTAGACTTCTTCCGTTTTCTAATCCTTTTAATACACATTGGCGAATCTTTTTATATGATAGTGTTTTTAGACCTTCGCGGCCTATGTTAAATGTTTCCGTAATTTTATTTTCCAGAAAGTCCTGATTAGCCTTTTTTCTATCCGGATTTTCTGACTCAGACCCATAAAAGTTTTTTTCTGATCTTTCTTTATCTGAACACAACATATAACCTAATCCGGTCAAAAGATGCTCGGTCATTTTTTCCAAACCTTCATCTGTCATTAACGACATAAATGACTGTACATGAGATTCCAAGGTTTCAGAAGAATCATTTCTTGGGACATCATAACTCCAATTGTCTATTGCAACCATACGGCCTAAATTTCCACTCATATCTGTCGGATACATCCAATTTCCCAAATTTGCCATTGGACACGGTGAAAGTGGAACCCCCTTCTGATGTGACTTCACAGAGAGTAAGCGATCTGTAATACCACATAAAGCATCTATAAAGCCCTGACAGCCGATATGCACCAAATTATCCTCAGCATTGCGATTGAAATTTTGGAGGAGTGATTGATTCTCAACTAAGAACAATTCCCCAAAAGTCACCCCCTTCACTTTTCCCATCATCATAGCTGCATAGCCTTCAGGAATACTCTTCCCCTTATAGTGTTCCGATTTTGTGCAAAGAGAGTTAAATTCACCATTAGTTAAAATTCTAGCTTCAGGCACAGGAACTAATCGTCCCATGTAGCCCCCACATGCTACTTCATTCCGAAGAGTTCCCACATCGTGAAGCTTAAATACCACGTTTTGGCAGATTTGCACATCTCCATTTCCGCCTTGTGGAACACTATTTTTTCGGGCTGCCGGCACTCCAATTCTTTGAAAGATACCTTCGATCCCCTTGGAAAAATTATCTCTTAAAGAAGATGGGATACTTGGGCCACTTACTGAACTAATTGGAATAATAGGCGGGTTTTTTTCGACGCCTAGGGGCTGAGCGGTACGACAACTTATCTGTATTTGTGGTTCTCTGCGTTCTGTTTGCTCGGTGCTAGGTGGTTTCGCTGTAGATTGTACGCGTGTTATGGGACTAGGTGAAGATTCGATTCGAGAAGAGCCAGCACTTGGTGTTGCTGAAAATAGTCCTACAACCGGTGGTAAAGAACTAATAGGAGATAACGTTGAAGGTGGTATAGAGCCCCGTCTTGACGATCTTATTGGAGTGGTTGGATCAGTGCATGAAGAGGTACTTAAATCGTTAAATATGAGTGCAGACACGCGTCTTGACTTTATACTGGCTTGCATCATATTGCTTTGATTTGGAGATGACCTCGCTATAGGTCCGTTAGCTCCGGGAGACGCTGTAAGGTCGAGCACACTCACACTCTCTCTTCTGAATTTGCCAAGAGGAGGTGGTGGTTTAATGGAACCCTGCCTGGATAGAGGTAACTTGATAATATTCATATTAAAACCAATACAATATTAAAACAAAACCAACAAATTCATTATACTAATTATTTAACATAAATTGAAACAAAAAAACATATAAGTAATCTTGTCGAGTCTAAATAAATTAATACCCCACTGATGCAAGTAGTTCATTTTATTCATATCAAACCCCACGCTCCATCGCCTTGTGGCTCAACACGCTGTGCTAATTTCTGTTGACCGCTACCGCGGTAAAGGATCCTTTAGGTTTCGTTCACGATTTTACCCCCCTTTTATGAATACTTACGCTGTGGGGCTGGAAAAAAGTGTTAAGAGCCGGGATTTGTATTGACAGGAAGAATTTAGCTATTCTACACTCGTTCTCTTTCCCCAAATATGAAGTCGTGAGAGCTTGACCTTATGCAAAAAATAAAATCTAGTACACTTTCTTGTAAATCCGTTCCAGTAAAACTATCGCGAAAGCCCCGGGGTTGGGACGATCGTAGGCCCCCCAATATTAGCACTAAGGGAGAGGCCTGTGATCGCCCGACCGCGGGAGCATTCGCGATGTTTTACTTGGAAGGATTTACAAGACAGTGTACTAGTGTTTTTTTACTGATTATGTTCCTGTTTGGCTGCTGTATGACGGCGCCTTCGCTTAATGCCGCTTATGTACTCCAGAAGGGACGTATAATCAATGAATACGAGGCCGCGACAATGTCGGCACGGGATCACTATAAAGCTGCTGCAAAAGCCTACGAGTCTCGACATTGGGCAGAAGCCGCAAAACATTTCTGCATTCTTACGGTAAATTTCCCCAACTCAGTGTATGTGCAAGAAGCAGATTATTTTTTGGGCGTTTCGTACTATTTCCTAGATGAGTATGATCTTGCAAACAGATCTTTGACCGAATACCTTAAAGTGCAAAATAACCCCCGTTATTTTCAAAGTGCGGTTGAATTCAAGTTTGCCATTGCCGAGCAGTTTAATGCCGGGGCTAGGCGACGTCCTTTTGGTTCCAAACAGCTTCCGAAGTGGGTACCAGGACAGTCAGCCTCGTTGGAAATCTATAATGAAGTCATTGCTACAGTGCCCTGTCACGAAATTGCGGCACGGGCCTTGATAGCAAAAGGGCGCCTTCTCTGGCAATGGCGTGACTACCACGACGCCATCGAGGCCTTTCAGATGGTGATACGCCGTTTCCCTAAATATGAGGAGACACCGCGTTGTTACCTGTTAATCGGCAAGGTTTATATGGAGCAGAGCCAGTACGAATTTCAGAACTCAGACATTCTTGCTTTAGCGCAAATCAATCTAAGACGTTTTGAGCAAGACTTTCCCCGCGAGGAACTCTTGCTTGAAGCTGAAACTGATGTCATGACAGTGAAGGAGATTTATGCTTCCGGACTGTATGAAACAGGCAGGTTTTACGAACGCAAGTGTAAGTCGCGTGCAGCGGTCATTTATTATAACGATGCGATTAGACAGTTTCCTGAAACATGTGCTGCAGGACGTTGCTGGAAGCGGATTAATCGTTTAAATCCCGTTTACCGTGTGAATCTTCCCGAAGTGGAAACACTTAATGATACAGAAATTCGGGAAATGACGGAAGAATTTGAAGATACTTCAGAGGGCATTGATCTTGAAAATGCCAACATTGATTTTAGCGGTAACGAGTAGGCCATGCGCGGACAAAATCGTATGAGCAAGGGTATTTTCATACGATACGTGCCGGTTTTATTGGTGATGCTTGCCTGCTGTTTACTTTCGGGTTGTGGGTACCAGCTTGGCCAGGGTTGTGAAGGCCTTTCTTCCCGCTATTCTACCATGAGTGTACCCTATGTTATCGGAGATCAGAATGGATCTTTAACATCCGCCATTATTAGGGAGGTCGTTCAGTCCGGCTCTTTTGAATACCGAACATTCGGCGGGGGGTTGGTTTTAAATGTTAAAAGAATCGATATCACTGAAGACAATATTGGTTTTCGCTACGACCGAAAAAAAAGCGGGAAGCTGACGAAGGACACCATTCCTACAGAGGCGCGAATCTCGATGGTTGTTGAATTTTCCATTGTCGAAGCGACCTCGGGGTGTACCGTGCTTGGACCTATCTGCCTTTCTGCTGCCGTAGAGTATGATCACGATTATTATTCGAGCCGAGATGGAGTAAACACCTTTTCTTTGGGACAGCTTAGCGATCTTGAAGAGGCGTATGATGCCGTACAGACTCCCCTTAACCAAGTCATGGCGCAGAAAATTATCGATTACATTAGCCAGAGTTGGTAGGAATGGATGGTGAGTTTCCGGCGTCTCTGGACAATTTGCACCAGATGTTGACGTGGATTACAACGAAAGCGGGTGTCATTGATTTTACTCCTGAGACCCTTCAGCGGATCGAACTTGCCTCAGAAGAAGCCATCGTAAATATCATTCAGCATGGATATCAGGGGACTCAAGGCTACATCTGGATTTCATGCCGGCCGGTTAATCCCGACACGATCGAAATTATCCTGAAAGACAATGGAGTCCCCCACAACCCCTTGCTGAACATACAGGAGCCCGACCATTCCCTGGAAAAGACAGGCGGGCATGGCATGCGCCTGATTGTGTCGCTGATGGATAAGGTTACCTATCAAAGAGAGCAGGATACCAACATCCTTATCATCCTAAAAAAAGCAGATTCGAAACTGATGTATCTAACATGTTTTTCAGAGTAGGTCAGTGCTCTGCATAATTTTAATGCCTGCCTGTTTCATCTCTTCAATTGCCAATGCTACGGAATTCTCGAAATCAATGCCGCGGCAGGCATCTTCGATGACAGTCACATCGTAGCCGAGTTTCTTTCCATCGATTGCAGTGAATTTAACACAGTAATCTGTAGCGAGCCCTGTGATCAGAAGACGTTTGACATTTTTTCCTTGCAGGTAGTCGTGAAGATTTGTTGGATTTTTACCGCCATTATCATAAAAAGCGCTGTAGCTGTCGACGAACAGACAGGTACCTTTTTTTACAATATAATTGATCCTATCAGTTAAAAGACCTGGAAGCAGCTTAGCACCCTCACTTCCCTGAATGCAATGATCCTGCCATAATTCCTGTTCAAGACCAGCCAGCATGATTGTTTCGTGGGGGCAGAATCCTGGTGTGCTGGAAGCAAAGCCTTTGTGCTTAATTGGATGCCAGTCCAGCGAGGCGGCAATGAGGGAGCCTTCGGGGAGGCAACGTATTAACTGGTTAATGACAGGGACAATCTCATATCCCTTATCGACACCCAAACCACCTGCAGCGTAAAAGTATTCTATCCCATCAATCGTTTGTCTCCCCTCTTTAGTAAAGTCCTTTTGTGCATCGATAATTAACAGTGCCGTCCTTCCCTCCGGATGCCTCTTATGTTCGAATGACTCCGCCACTAATTTTATAGGGTCTGCAAGGGCGGAAAAGGCTAATTTTACAACACCGAACAAGACACCCTTAGATAATACTTTCACACTTCTCAGAAAGAGCTCGTGCGAATCTGAAAAAGGGATAGCCGCGGCGGCAATGCCAGCGCTTTTAAACAGGCGGAGCGCGCTTTCGGATTGGTAACGCATTCCAAATCCCCTTTCGTAGAGCATTTCTGCCCTATTGACTTGGATAGGTAATCGATCTTCCGGTCGGGGGTTTATCACGCGGAGAGTGGAATGTTCAATGGGCATAGAACCTCATGTTGGAATCAAAATCTAGACTGTTATGTGTGATGGGGTGTTTTAGAGAGAGATGGGCATGGTGCAGGGCAATATGATCTGAGGAGAAGTTGGGAGTGGGTTGGCCGCCGTATTTTGTATCGCCCACGACTGGAAATCCTTCAGCGGAGCACTGACAGCGTATTTGGTGGTAGCGACCAGTTTCCAGAACAATTTCAAGCAGCGTTACTTTGTTTCGTTTTTCCAGAACACGGTAACGTAATCGGGCAAGCTTGGCTTCAAGATCCGTGGAACGGCATACATAGGCGCAATGATCATCGTGTTTGAGATAGTGTTCAAGGACACCTTGGTCAGTTTTCGGGCAACCTTCTACAAGGGCATGATATATTTTTGTATTTTCTTTGGACCGAATTCCCTCATTGAGCCGTGATAGTGCTTTGCTTGTTTTGGCAAAGACGACAATACCCGAAACGGGCTTATCAAGCCGATGTACCACACCCAGGAACACATTTCCGGGCTTTTGGTATTTTTGTTTGATCCATGCTTTGGCACGGGTTTCCAGACTATCTTCGACAGTGCCTGCTGGTTGAGTCAGTACTCCAGCCGGTTTATTGACGACAAGCAAGTGGTTGTCTTCATAAATTACCTCCACAATTTTGCCTACCCTCTCAATTTTTTCTCTCTCCGCTGCCTGAGAGCCTCGTAAAGAAGCAATGTCGTTGCCATTGCCACATTGAGGGAGTCGGCAACACCGCACATGGGGATGCGAACCTGAATATTAGCTTCTGACATCCATAGCGAAGAAAGGCCCAGTTGCTCCGTCCCGACAGCGATAGCAACGGGACCAGAAAGGTCAGCTTCGGTAAACTCAAGCTGTGCTGATGGCGTCGCTGCAACGATTGAAATATTTTTAGATTTAAGCCACAGCAGGGTCTGTTTGCCGTCTGTTTCAGCAACAGGAACAGTAAACAAGGTCCCTACGCTAGCTCTGACGACATTAGGATTGTGAACATCTGTGCACCGGTCACACACGATGAGAGCATCCAGTCCGACAGCATCGGACGAACGTAAAATTGTGCCAAGATTTCCTGGTTTTTCGATAGCCTCAGCGACAACAAGGAATGGAATATCTTTGTGTGCCAGGATATTATCCAGATCCCCAAAAGACAGGTGCCGTTGTTTGCCTACGCCGATCAAACCATCGGGGCGATCGCGGTAAGAGATTTTTGAGAAGACAGCTTCTGTGCAATCCCACACATGGGCCCCCTGTTTTCTAATCCGTTCAATCAGGGCATTCTCATTGCTTCCCAGAAAAAACTTGGGACAGATATAGAGAGCCTCGATGGGATAACGGGCATCGACAGCGCGGAGGAGCTCTCTATATCCCTCGATGAGGAATGATCCAGATTTTTCCCGTTCGGATCGATCACGTAGTTTGACAAGCTGCTTCACGCGGGAATTTTGCAGGCTGCTTAAGTGGTCTTCATTTTCCACACTGCCACCTTGCATAAACGCCGCTTGGCAACGGCAATGTATCGCCATTACCCAACAGCAGCATTTCACCGGTATCGATGGTTCCAGAATATTTTGCCATCATTTGACGGATAAGATGTTCCATAACAATCGGAGAAAATCCTGGAGAATGACATGAAAATAGGATAAAGAGAGGGTGATCGCTTAGCAGAGCCTGGCAATCAGCCAAAATTGTCTGAAGGTTGTCTTCAATTTTAAACACTTCTCCACGGCTCCCTCTTCCGAAACTTGGGGGATCCAGGATAATGGCATCGTAGCGGACTCCCCTTCTGACTTCTCTCGCCAGAAACTTACTGACATCATCGACAATCCAGCGGATCGGGGCATCGCTTAATCCCGAGAGGGCAGCATTGTCACGTGCCCAGCCGACGATTCCCTTGGAGGCATCAAGGTGGCATACCTGTGCCCCGCCTTTTGCTGCAGCCAATGTCGACCCTCCGGAGTAGGCAAACAGGTTGAGGACGCTGACAGAACTTCTTTTATCTGAAATTTTAGCCTGATGAACAATTTCTTGGATCCATTCCCAAAATCGTTTTTGTTCAGGGAAGATGCCAAGGTGACCGAAATCTGTCGGGGAGATTTTAAAAGTGATGCCGGCCACAGTGATTTCCCATGAATCGGGTAAGTGTCCTGTTTTAGACCACTTAGTGTCGCTTTCACGGGTGAATGCGGCATCAGCCTTTGCCCAGACAGCTGGGGTAAGAGCCGGATTCCACACAGCCTGAGCGCAGGGGCGAACAATCACGTAAGGACCGAATTTCTCCAGTTTTTTTCCGTGTCCACTATCGAGCAGTGTATATGTTTGATTTAATGATTTAGACATGGGGTAAGAGTACCAGATTCCAGAATTACATTCAATCCAGAAACGGTAGGGGTCAATTTGGCCTTGATCACCTGCACGTGCAGTTGATTATCGGCTATCGGCTGGATGACCGAAAAGGTGATCAAGGCCGTCAATTTGGCGACCATGATCCTAAAACAGCAGCTGCACGTTAATAAACTAATATTTTTTATTTTATTACAAAATACATTTTAATTGATTTTTACAAACAAATTCATTAAAATAAAATACAATCAACTAAAAATAAGGTTTAATTATGACAAGCATTAACGGTTCATACCAGAGTTCGAGCGCTCAACATGTCAACCCAGTCAAAGAAAACTCACCGGAGGGGGCGTTTCATTCACGAACAGAGACCAGCATCACTAATGCCGCGAAAGAGGCCCTTATGGACTTAACGGTCAAAGCACCATCAATAAACACTGAACCAAATATAACAGGTTCCGTTAGCAAAAATCCTAGATTAGAAAAAATTATGTGTCCCCAATTAAACCCGAAAGAAACTGCTCGGTTCCAATCTAAAGCACAACAATCCTTTATGGAGTACATGAACAAGAATGCTTTTGTCTGTATTGATCAGATGGAGGAAGAGGACTTTGGCGGAGCTGGTTTGCAAAGACTTATGAGCATTCTCGACAGTGCAGAAAATAATTTCAAAAGTGCACAAAAGTATTATTCAGATAATATTTTGGACTTGGCGGAAGATTTTAAAGAATGTGCTATAGAAAAAATGAAATTTGTTTTAGACATTGTTGGCAAAGATAGTAGATGGACCCGAGAAGGTGTGCGGCAACGGCAGGACATGTTAAATTACATTGCAAAAACTTTGGTAAATATCGGAGATTTCGGTAGAGCCGAGGGGCTCATCACAATATCAAAACAAAAGGGAATGATCATCGAAGAAGAAATCATCTCTTTTTGTGAAAATTATAAACAAGCCGGAACCTCAGTAGCCGTACACGATAAAATCGAATGGACATGGCCTCGTTCCATGATCATTAACAGGCCGGAATATGATTTGTATCCCGAGGGTGAGCAAGACTTGGCGGAATAGCTGGACTTTGTGTGACCAAAAGTTGTACAAAGACAGCTTAATGAGGTCATATGTTGATACGGCATTTTTTTACTCCCGGGTTAGCCATTAATACCTACCTGATTTTTGATGAGGTAGAAAAGCGCGGCGCTTTAATAGATCCAACGCGTCAAGTGGAAAGATATATCTCTCAAGCCATTCAGGATGGAGTTCAAATCACGGATATTTTTGAGACACATGTGCATGCGGACTTTGTTTCCGGAGCATTAGAACTCAAAAAAGCACTGAACAATAAGCCGACGATTCATTGCTCCGGAATGGGGGGCAAGGAGTGGATTCCATGCTATGCTGACCATATCGTTCAGGACCATGATGATGTGCGGCTGGGCTCGCTCCGATTTCAGGCGTGGCACACACCTGGACATACACCCGAGCATGTAATTTGGCTTGTTTTCGATGAAAGGAGATCTTTAAAAGCACCTGAAATTGCTTTTACCGGGGATTTGTTATTTGTCGGAAGTGTAGGGCGCCCTGATCTTTTGGGACCGGCAGCAGAAGAGCACCTAGCCAAGCAGTTGTATCACTCTCTTTTTAAGCTCTTACACTCCCTTCCCGACTTTGTAGAGATATACCCAGCGCATGGAGCAGGCTCCCTGTGCGGTAAGGCAATAGGATCTAAGCTCTCTTCAACATTTGGCTATGAAAAACAATGTAATCCCGGATTGGTTCCACAACCCTATGGCACTTGGTTAAAGCAACTGCACGATAACATGCCGCCAGCTCCGCACTATTTCAGTGCAATGAAACGCATCAATGTAACAGGCCCGCGTATTTCTGAAAGGAAGGAGGCATTATTTTTGCTGACAAAAGAGCACATACGAGAGCATATTTCTTCCTATATATTTCTCGATGTCCGGCGCCCTGAAGAATTTTCCAGTGGCCATATAAAAAATGCCATTAATGTTCCTTTTTCCCCATCATTCCCACAATGGGCAGGAGTCGCTCTTCCGGAAAATCCACAACTTGTAATCGTCCTTGATACCCCTGAGCTTGTCTCACAGATGATTACAACACTTAAACTCATTGGTATTGACGATATTTTAGGATACATCAACATTCGGGAGTGGAACGAAGCTGATAAAAAAGAAATGTTCGTTGCCTCACCAATGATTGACGTGAAGGAGCTCGGTTCCAAACCTAATGATTATTACGTCATCGACGTGCGCACATTATCGGAGTGGAATGCTGGGCATATTGATGGGGCCCATCATCTCGAGCTGGCAAAGAGTCCAGAATTCTTGTCAACTATTCCTGGAAACAAGCCCATAGCCGTGATTTGCCACAGCGGCAACAGGGCATCTATTGTTGCTTCGCTGTTGATGAGAGAGGGAAGGGAAAAAGTATTTAACGTCCGCGGGGGGATGCAAGCGTGGTTAGCGGAAAGACTGCCAGTCCTATGAAACCACCTGCCTTGATCCCCTTTTCGGTCGGAGTTTTACAGGATATGCAAGATATAGCGGCAGGATTTTATGGGGATGAGCTTTGAGGGATGTCAAACAGGTTAAGCAAGAATTGCAGGGCTGCAATAGAGCTTTGTTCAATGATTGAGGCACGATCCCCGTCAAGCGTGAGCTTGTGAACTGTTGGTTTAGCGCCTTTTCTTGCGACAGCAATCCAGACAGTTCCTACAGGCTTTTCCGGACTTCCGCCGGATGGACCGGCGACCCCTGTGACGGCGATGCCGAAATTGCTGTTTGAGAGTTGAATTATCCCTAAAACCATTTGTGTCACAACTTCCTGGCTGACAGCACCATATGTTTTGAGGGTTACAGGGGAGACATGAAGTAATTTTTCTTTCATCTCATTTGAGTATGAAATGACCCCGCCAACAAAATACCCGGAGGCACCTGCTACTTTTGTCAAGCGGGAGGCTATAGCCCCGCCGGTGCACGATTCTGCAACGCTCAGCGTCCATCCATTAGGGACAAAAACACGTTGTATTTGATTCTCTAGCATCTGACGATAATCTCTTTTTTGGCCAGGTGGGGATGAGAATTGATCCACGACAGGCACTGTTTTCCCAATCGCATGGGAACGTTGACGGGGACACCTTCGGCTTGAAATGGCGTGGGGATTGTATGTTGCCGTACCCATTTTTGCAGCGCGTGAAAAAGGTGGGTATTGGGAAAGGCGGGGGTATCTTTTACAGCTTCTACTTGTTTTGTATGGTCATCCCGAAAGAGTTGTGGGTAGGAGAATTGGATTCCCCAAGAAATACTCTCCAAGCCAAAGACCATTGGGTGAAATTTCTTATCAACAGTCGAGTAGCTCATATGGTGTGCTTGAAGCTGTACAAGCGGTTTAGAGACGCGGATGATCTGTCGATTATCGCTAACAGGAACAGCAAAAAATGTTTCTGTTGTCACGGACATTGCAGTGGAAAACATGGGGCGATAGGACGCAGGGTCTGGAGAGACCCCTCTTTTCAACGAGTCGATGTAAACAGCATAGCAATCTAAAAAATTCTCTCTAGAGACCTCTCCACACCCGACCTCAGAAACCACACCGCACGCATACAGGAAGAAAGGTCCGAGGCAGTCAAACAAAGCGGTCATTTCCTGGGCATCGATAAGGGCCTGGCATTCGAGCCACTTTGAAGCTTGAAGCGGACGTTCTTGAGTGGTTCCCTGGCGCAATATTTCCATTAGCGTGCACGTTTGGAGTGTGAGTTTTTTTGGAACAAAGACAGTGCCAGCAACAGGAAAATACCGATTGAGATAGCGCTGTCAGCGATATTAAAAACGGGAAAATCGTATCCCCAAAGGACAAAATGGATCATATCGACAACATGACCATAAACGAAGTAATCGATCACATTCCCGACCGCCCCGGCAATAATCAATGCCAAGGGGAGACTCCAACGATGATTTTGATTAATGAAGAGAGCATAGACAACCAGGCAGGCGATTAGACCAATACGAAAATAGAGCAGGGGAACTTGGTATTCAGCAAGTATTCCCCAGGCTGCTCCATGATTAATTTGATGACTGATAGAGAACTCGATCCCGAAGAAATCTTTAAACACACCAATACCCCCGTAGGGGTACGAGTGTGTATAAAATCGAATAATGGGAAGATACGCGTGGGTATAGCACTTCGAGGCAAAATCGGCAATGAGAACAAAAAGTCCAATCCATATGGGAATGGATTTTCTGTTGAATAGACTCACTAAATCAATCCTTTCTCGATCTGTTCCTGCGCCTTCACGGTCATCGTAGCATAGGGTACAGCTTCAAGTCGTGCGAGAGGAATTTCAGCTCCGCTGATATCACAAACGCCGTAGGTATTTTCTTCAATCTTTTCTAGTGCGCGTTCGATTTGGCGTAAGACGCCATACTCTCTCGAGGTGACTTCCAGACTGATTGTCCGATCGAAGTCATCAGTCCCTTGATCAGCCTGGTGCTGAGAGTATCCTGTTGCCTCGTCTGGAGTCTTAACATCAGCTGTTGACCCTTTGAGAGAGCGAGACAAATGACGATGCATCTCTTCCAGGCGTTTTTTGAATCTTGCTATATCACTTTTTTTGAGTCCCATAAACTTCTCCTTTATTTTACTCGCGCCCAAAACATGCACCACTGGATTTTTTTTGCCAATGATTTTCTTTTACATCCTCAAATCTCATTGATAGCGTCAATGAGTAACCTCAACTTCCCAAAATGATTACGAGTATGCCGAAAAATGAGACGAGGCAACTCCAGGTGGTCTGTCTCTTCAGGCAAAGCCCCTGACATCACGATTTCCCCTTCCGCAATCAGTGATTTAAATTCCTGATTCAGGAATTCAACCTGTTTCTGATTCAGTGGGGTTAAAAGGCGAATCACATATTTGTCTTTAACATATCGAGAGGAGTGGTACCTTGAATAAAATTTTAGGATATGCTGTACCGCATCGTCGACCGAAGGGGCAAGGTAATAAAGATGTTCATCTTCTGGACTGATCCATTTATTATCTAAGAGATTATCGTGAATATACCGTTTCCACTCGTGCCAGTAAGTTCCCCCTCCCCCCTCAATTAAAACAATCGGAATGATATTGGCTTTACCTGTCTGTATCAAAGTCAGCATCTCAAAAAGCTCATCAAGAGTGCCATATCCACCAGGAAATGCTGCCATGGCATGCGAATGGCTCATAAACATCAATTTACGAGTAAAGAAAAATCGGAAGAAAATAAGCTTTGGATCCCCTTCAATCAATGTATTGGCGGACGTTTCAAAAGGAAGACGTATGGACAATCCGAAACTCTGTTCTTTTTGAGCACCCTCAAGACCGCCCTTCATAATACCGTTAGCAGCACCTGTCATGCACATCCAGCCCTGCTTGGCCATATGACCGCTGAACTCTTTGGCGGCTATATAGTCGGCGTGGTCTTCAGGAGTGCGAGCTGAACCGAAAATGCTGATACAAGGTCCCTCTTTGTAACGGTGAAAGATGTTGTAAGCATAACGCATCTCTTTGATACTACGGGTGATCACTTTTAGTTCGCCAAGATCATGCTTTTCCACCATTAATTTAAGCGCAGTGTCAATAATTTGAGCGACCAGCTGCCCCTCGTAGGTATCAGGATTTCCGCCAAGATTTTGAATCAAAGCTCCAATAGCCGGATCTATCTGTCTTACTGGTCGTTCCATTACGTCCTTAATCGGTAAACGCTTATCATTGGTAGGATCATTGCTTACCTTATGGCCCTTACCTTTTTTGATCAAGAACTTATTGGCCCACCGCTAAAAGGCAGACAAATAAGTTTTTGTAGGAAAATAGCCATAAAATACTATATAAGACAGGAGAGCACTGGCAACCGCCGTGATTTAGGCATATTACGATGTACACTATTTTAGTTTTCATTCTTTTGGGGCTGTCCATTCTTGTGCTTTTAACTATTTATTGGTCTTGGCTCAATGGAATAGCTCCGATGCCGACATCATCAAAAGTCAAACATCATTTATTATCGACCCTACCTGCAGGAGTCCGTGGAAATATATATGAGTTAGGTTCAGGTTGGGGCACATTAGTCTTCCCTTTGGCAAGACAATACCCATACAGCCATGTGATTGGATATGAGACATCCCCGGTTCCCTATTGGGTATCCAAGATGTGGCTGCTGATTACTTTTTTGCCAAATGTCACAATCAGACGTCAAGACTTCCACTCCATCAGTCTGAACGATGCGAGTGTCATAGTCTGTTATTTATACCCCGAAGCTATGCTTCGATTGCGTCATAAATTTGAATCGGAACTCAGACCTGGGACATGGGTGATCAGCAATACCTTTGCTCTTCCGGATTGGACACCTGAAACCGTTGTGGAGCTTGATGATATCTACCGCACGAAAATTTATCTCTACCTGATCAAGGGACCATCTAAAAGCGAAAATTAAACGTTAAACCCAAAACCAGAATTACTAGAACAAAAGCCGACAAAATGACGTAAAGACGATCGCGCTGGCAAGCAAAAAGAATGACGCATGCCAAGACTCTGATAGTCGGAGTGATGATCATCATCAGAATTCCCAACTGTGTCAGGGCTAGGGCATTGCCCTGAAAGGCCCCATAAACAATTGTCAGTACATTCCTTAAATCGACAGGAGCGCCAACGAAAATCTTGTAATCCACCGTTTCGCCTCCACGCTGCCATAGAAGCAGAATACCACCGCTGAGCGTTGCCAGCAAAGAAATGACTAATCCGCATTGTAGCACCCTGCTAAGGATGATATCCAAAGAAGTATGTTCGATGTCGTTGTTGGGTTTAATCATTCACCCGCCTACAATCATTTCAATTGCAGTCATCAAGACCAAGAGTGCAAAAATCATTCGAAGTGATTTTGTTTTCATCCCTGGTAATAAACGAGAACCTGCAAGGGACCCCAAGGTTACTCCAACAACGGCAGGCAACGTGATAACGGGATCGATATATCCCATCTTCAGATAGATACCGGCACTTGCAGCCGCAGTCACGCCGATCATGAAATTGCTTGTGGTCGTGGAAACTTTAAAGGGAAGCCCCATGACATTATCCAGGGCAAGTACCTTTAATACACCAGAGCCAATTCCCAGCAATCCGGACATACCACCAGCACAAAACATAATTAGGTATCCCAGAGGCACCCCTCTGACATAATAATGGCGATATCCCGCCGTCTCTATGTTCCAGTCGACAGGATAGCTGCTATTTAGTTTAAACCATGTTGCTAAGTAGTTTTGAGGAACATTCTGATCGGGTTTGTTAGCATGAAAGATAGCGCTTAGTGAACAGTAGAGCATAAAAAAACCAAAAACCAGAGAAAGGGTTGGAGCAGACAATAGGGATCCAAAAGCCACCCCGCAGATGGCGCCAACCGTTGTGGCTGTTTCCAGAAAAATGCCCAAGCGTATGTTAGAATAACCATCTCTAACATAGGCACACGAAGAAGCTGTCGACGTTGCAATCACAGAGATCAGGCTGGCGCCGATAGCATAATGGATGTCACCGCCCAACCCCAGAACAATTAGGGGAGTGATGATAAGCCCTCCTCCAAGCCCTGACAAGGAGCCGAAAAATCCAGCTATTAGCGATCCAAAAAAAAGAATAAGGGTCGTTGAAAAAATAGTCATCTCAACTTTGCACAGTTTTTTGGGTTCGGATTCCAGCCAGGAGAGGCTGAGAAAAAATTAGCAACCGCTCGATAACTATTTGAGTTATATTGCATATCATTTTACTATATTTTTAGGCCATATGAATGAAAAATACAGGAGGTTGCATGAGCGTTTCAGGGAAGATTAAGCGTTTTTTGGAACAAGAGAAGATAAATTATCAGATTTTGGAACATAATCCTGCATTTACTGCTTTAGAGATTGCTCAAGCACAGCATCTTCCAGGACACCAAGTGGTCAAAACTGTTGTTGTTGATGCTGACGGCAAGCAAATTTTGTGTGTTCTGCCTTCGACACACAAAATTGACTTTGATCGACTGAAAAAAATGTTGAATGCACAGAATGTTGCGCTCACAAATGAAACGCAGGTTGGTAAATTATTTCCGGAATATGAAATTGGCGCCATGCCTCCATTTGGAAGAACACCAGACCTTAAAGTATATGTGGACAAAGATTTAGCAGAAAACGAGTCGATCGCGTTTAATGCAGGCACTCATGTCGATATGTTGAAAATTCGATTTAAAGACTTTGTAAAAATAGCAACCCCTACATTTGGAACATTCGGAATACACATATGAACCAGACACCGAGAAAAACTGAAATTGTCGCATTTTTGAAGACCCTTCGAGAGGAAATCATCCACCGATTTGAAAGTCTCGAACCACACCACCGTTTTGAAAGAAAAGAATGGACCCATCATTCGGGAGGCGGCGGGGAGATGTCGACAATACGCGGAGATGTTTTTGAAAAAGCAGCTGTCAACTGGTCGGGGGTTTGGGGCAATGAATTTCCCATGCAGGATGGAAGCGGCCCATTCTTTGCCACCGGGATCAGCCTCATCACACATATGACGAATCCTCATGCTCCGACAGTGCATATGAATATCCGTTACATTGAAACAGAAAAAGGATTCTGGTTTGGCGGCGGTTACGATTTAACTCCGATGGGATTTGCTTACGACGAGGACACAGAACATTTTCATGGAGTCGCAAAAAAGGCTCTTGACCCCTTTGGAAATGACTTATACGATACATTTTCGCAGAATGCCCGTGATTATTTTTTTATCCCTCACTGGAAAAAGGAACGAGGCGTCGGTGGAATCTTTTTTGACCACTACAATACAGATAATTTTGAAAGAGACATTAGCATGTGGAAGAATGTGGGGAAGACATTTATAAATGGAATTTTTCCGATCTATGAGCGCAGAGTGCACCGAGAATATACTTCGGAGGACAGGGAAAAACAACAAAGGCTTCGAGCACATTATGTCGAATTCAACCTATTGTACGACAGAGGCACGCGCTTCGGTTTTCTTTCAGGAGGAAACCCTGAGGCAATTTTGTGCTCGATGCCGCCCACAGCAAAATGGTAGATATTAGACAGTAGCTTCGGCGACAACGCGATCGACGCAGACTCTTTCAGTGACGTGTGCGGGCTTTGTGGGTTTGCCATCAACGCTTTCTCTTTGGGCATCTACACCAAGGCATTGCAGTTTGGTTGCGAGTTTCTCATAACCGCGATCCAGAAAGTGAAGACCGGAAATTGTGCTTGTCCCTTTTGCCAGCAACGCAGCCATCACATAAGCAAAGCCTGCACGCAAGTCGGGAACAGAGATATCTTTGGCGACAAGCGGGGAAGTTCCTTTAACGATCAGGCTGTGACAGAAACTCTGAGAGGCAAAACGACATTGCTTACCTCCAAGACACTGCCTAAACAGGGTGATATCAGCCCCCATTTCTTTTAACACTTCAGTATATCCAAAACGATTTTCATACACAGTCTCGTGAACAACAGAAGACCCTGAAGCCTGAGTGAGTAAAACAACAAAAGGTTGCTGCCAATCTGTCATAAATCCCGGATGAACGTCAGTTTCAAGATGCAGCCCCCCTTGCATTGGCCCGTCATAGTAAAACTCTATCCCATTGCTCTTGATATCGAAACCGCCACCGATCTCGCGGATTTTATTCAAAAACGTGACCATATTTTGATGCTGCGCACCCTCAACAAAGACACGTCCTTTAGAACTGATCGCAGCCATCCCCCAGGATGCAGCTTCGATCCGGTCGGGGATAACCGTATGTTCCACTTCATAAAAGCGGCGTGTTCCCTGAATTCGAATTGTTCTGTCAACATCCAGCGTAATGATTGCTCCCAGCTTCTGCAGAAAGAGGATGAGTTCCACGACTTCTGGCTCAATCGCTGCATTCTTGATCACGGTGATTCCCCGCGCTGTCACGGCAGCCAGGATGGTATTTTCGGTGGCTCCAATAGAAGGGTATGGAAAGGTAATCAAAGTCCCCTTCAACCCATTATGAGCATGGGCGAAGTAAGCCCCTTCTTTTTTCATTCCACGGTATTCAATGCTGGCGCCCAAACTTTGGAGGGCTTCAATGTGAAAATCGACAGAGCGTGCGCCTATAGGGCATCCGCCAACTGTAGGAACGATAATATCTTCTTCAGTACGCCCAAGAAGGGCTCCAATCATCAAAATGGGGATTCTATTAGCCCCCGAAAAACGTTGTGGGATGTATGATGTTTTCAGTTCTTTCGTAATGACTTCCATTACACCGGCTTCGCGATCCCAATCGACATGCATGCCAATTTCCTGACAGAGGGCAACTGTGACTTCTACATCGCCGATGTTGGGAACGTTATAGAAACGGCATTTTTTATCAGAGAGAAGGGAAGCCACAAGCAATTTTGTCATGGCGTTTTTAGCACCGGCAGCCTTGACATGGCCTTTTAGAGGGTTTCCGCCTGAAATTTTCAATACATCCATGAGTTACACTTAATTAATTATGAGTTATTGGAGGGTGTTGTACGCTTAAGAGAGGCAGAACTTACAACACCACACCCCTTCTACGCAATCATTTATTGTCTTTTTTTAACATTTTGTTTTTTCTATAACAACAAAATTTTAGATAATTGATTAAAGTTTTTTAAGCAAGCTCGCTTTTCGTTGATTGTGTGTGACTTAGAAATTGATGGATCTATGAGCTCGACAAGTCGAGCCGCATGAGAGCGGCGACAAGTCGCACGCACTCCAAACGCATCGCGCGCTTTGTTGCTATTCGTTTCTTCGCTTATTTCAGATATCTTTTTTATTGGAAAAAATGTAAGATTCACCCAACAACCAGCTACAACCATACCAGCATAAACATTTTTAGGATTTTCACTATGTCAAAAAGAGTTAGAACAGGGATTGGACAAGACAGCCACCGATTTCTTCCACCGGACTCTTCAAAACCTTGCGTGATCGCAGGGATCATCTTTGAAGGTGTTCCAGGATTCAACGCTAACTCCGACGGAGATATCGTCTTTCATGCCATCTGCAACGCGATTACATCCTTAACGGGAATTCTTATTTTGGGAGACATAGCAGACGACCTTTGTTTGAAAGACGGCATTACTGACAGTGAAATTTTTCTTGTGGAAGCAGTTAAGACGCTCGGGCGGCAAGAAGTCTCTCATGTTGCAGTGACCATCGAAGCGAAAAAACCAAAAATGAAAGAACATATTCTCAAGATGCGAACAAATATTGCTCGCGTCATGAACCTCGATGTCTCTCAAGTAGGCATCACAGCCACTTCAGGAGAGGGGTTAACAGACTTTGGATGTGGAGATGGCGTGCAGAGTTTTGCCATTGTCACTACCGAAGAGACTTTGGAAGAAATTAGGTAAAGAGGGAATTTCGGCGATGATCACCTGGACGAGGAGGATCTTCGGTCAAAAAATAAAATAACAAGATGGGCAGGATGGGTAGGATTTAAACTTAAATCTTGAAAAAAATCTAATTTATTTTGTAAACAGAAGATTATGTTTACACCTGAAGATTATACTATCATTGCGACCCTATTTCCACGATTGCTGGGGTGTATTTTCTTTTTTGTTTTTGGGGCCTTCCTTTTTCAAATCAAGGGCCTGGTGGGTGAAAATGGAATCCTCCCTATCAGGGCGCATCTTCAGTGGCTTAAGGAACGCGCGCCCCGACGCTGCTACTTCTTGGAGCCCACCCTCCTGTGGATCCACTGCAGCGATGCTGCACTCATGGGCCTTGTGGGAACAGGCACAGTACTCTCCCTGCTGCTTGCGTGTGGAGTCTATCCTTCATTAATACTATTCCTTCTTTACTTTCTGTATCTTTCCCTGACAATCGCAGGACAGGACTTTCTCTGGTTTGGGTGGGAAGCATTTCTCCTGGAAATCACTATCAACGCATTTTTTCTCAGTTTGGCCTCGCCGCCAAACCTGATGATTTGGATTAGCATTAACTTGTTACTTTTTCGCTTTCACCTTCAGGCAGGGGCCGTTAAGTTGCAAAGCCGGGACCCCAATTGGCGCAATCTGACAGCAATCGCCTATCATTACCAGACACAACCCATCCCAAACGTCATCGCCTGGTATGTACATAAGCTGCCGATGTGGTTCCACAAGCTATCTACATTCATGATGTTTGTTGGAGAACTTGTCGTCCCCTTTGCTATTTTCGGTCCGGATTGGATGCGCCTTGGGGCTTTTTTTGCCCTTGTAGGTCTGCAATGGGGGATTTGGGTGACGGGGAACCTGTCATATTTGAACCATTTGACTGTCGTGCTGTGCACCCTGCTTATTGCCAATATCTACCTTACTTCCTTGTTTGAAATCCCTGTGATTACAGAAGCGACGCCCTGGGCAATTTCCATGTTATGTACAAGCGTCGGTACATTTTTAGTGATTTTACAGGTGATCCACTTATGGAATCATTTTGCCCCTAACCCCCTATTCAATCTATTGGTCAATAAGTTCAGTCGTTACCACATTGCCAATCGTTATGGCATTTTTGCTGTCATGACGACGGTGCGCAATGAGATCATTTTTGAAGGAAGCGCTGATGGAGTCGAATGGAAGGAGTACATGTTCTATCACAAACCCTCGGAAGTCACAAGGAGACCGCGCCGGATTTCCCCCTACCAACCGCGACTCGACTGGCAAGCATGGTTTTTACCTCTTGGTAATTACCGGTACGAGAGATGGATGTCTAATTTTATATTATGCTTGTTGAAAGGAAGTCCGGAAGTCCTAACCTTGCTAAGGGTGAATCCATTTCCCAATGCCCCACCAAAATTCGTGCGTACTTCTGTCTATGAATACGTGTTCAGCACTCGGGAGGAAAAGAAGAAGCATGGCTGGTGGTGGCGTCGCCGGTACGTCAGCGGATTTACAAAACCCGTGAGTCTACCTTAGTAGATGTCGCGGAGGTAGCGTTTTTCGGCCTTTAGTCTTTTAACATACTCTTTTGCGGTGCGTTCATCGAAACTTCCATGCGACTGGATGATTTGGTGGATGGCGGCATCTACATCCTTTGCCATACGGTGGGCATCCCCGCACACATATAAATGGGCACCCTGTTCAAGCCACTCGAATAGTTCCCTGCCCTGTTCTAGAAGGCGATGTTGAACATATAGTTTATGCTCCTGATCACGCGAGAATGCAGTGTCAAGGCGCAAGTGACCGTGGGAAATCAGCTCTGACCAATAGTCTTCATAGAAAAATTCCGTTTTCCGATAGCGTTCGCCAAAGAACAACCAGTTTTTTCCTCGGGCTTGTGTTGCAATTCTTTCTTGCATGAAACCGCGATACGGGGCGACGCCAGTTCCAGGACCAATCATGATGACTGAGACCGTATCGTCTGCGGGCAAGGTAAATCCATGGCTGGATTGGAGGTAGATGGGAACCACAGGATCGTGTAATGGCGCCAAGCAACACAGATAGTGAGTGGCAATACCACGCCTTAATTGTCCATTTGTCTCGTATTCGACTTCGGCAACTGTTAAATGCACTTCTTCCCCAACAGCATATCGCGAAGAGGCGATCGAGTAGAAGCGAGGCAATAAAGGCTGCAATAGCAGGCAGAGCTCTTGAGGAGTCAGTTGGGCTTCTTCATTTTCCTCGATCGCGTCCCATACCTCGTGAGCCCCTTGATACTCTTTAAGAATTTCTTTCTGTCCTTCAGCTAACAACAGATCAAGCCGTTCTTTTTTCACTAGATTGGTCTGTCTTTCAGCTAGCAAAGCGATCAACTTACGAGGAACTTCAGCCAGATTTACTTTTGTCAGCAAGAAATCCTGCAACAAAAAAGAGTTACCATGTTTATCTACGATTGTTTCTTTGCCATCGGAATGAACTGCCTCTAAGGTCTTGACGACGACGTCCGGAATATTTGTCGGTTGAATGGCGATACTATCCCCAACGGCGTAAGATATACCCGAACCTGTAATATCGAGAACCACATGAAAAGTGCGTTTTTCAGATCCGTGCTGACACAGGAGGTATCTGTCTGTAATGCGTGCCAGGAATGGATGTGTTCTACTGTAGACGGGATTTGACTCCATAAAAGTGAATTTTCCTTTTCCTGTAAATGATAACGAGTGTACAAACTTTGCACACTCGTTAGATCACTTTTTTAGAAAGCGTAGATTGCTTCCATTTCAAATTTTGAGTAGGTGTGTCGTCCACCGATTTTTTCATCTTCAGCTTTAGACCATTCATAAATTGTATCCAAAGTCAGGTGATCTGTGAAAGCATACAGACCTTCAAATTTCCACCCTTTGTAGTTGGTATTTCCCCTTTTGGCGCATGAGGTAAAACTTTCCTTCAGGACGTTGCCGCGGCAGATGCCTGCAACATCATCATCAGGCACTGCCTGCGCTTCGACTAACTGGTATTGTATCTCCAACGACCAGTCCCCTTCTTTCCGCACTTCACCTAAAAGTATACCGGCATACCAGGCAATATTTTTGTATTTATGGTGATCTCCAACGCTTAATTTATGCGCAGCATGGTTGACTAGACAAGCTCCATAAAGCACTGCCTTTTTCCCGATCCACTCTGGATTAAGATGGTAATACGAAGTGACTTGTGAGTTAATGAAGCGGAATCCTGCAGGATTGCGCACAAAGCAGCGGTTTGTCCCGTGTTTTTCCCAGTCGATCACCGAGTATTTCAGGTCGATACCACTATCGCAGATGTTAAGAAATCCAATTTCTGTTGCCCACCCAAACTGATTCACCCGCTCATCAATGAGGAATCCGGCAGCCTGAACATACCAATCAGCAATAGATTCCAAACTGCTTTCATATTTTAGCAAAAGTCCGTCAAAACGGCTTAAGAACTGGATATTGGAGTCGAAGACGTCATACAAGTTTCCGCGGCGACCTAATTCGAAGTAAAAATTTGAATCTCCACAACTATACAGTTCATATCCAAAGAATGCTTTTTTCAGGCACAGGTCATCACAGGAACCACTGCCGTGATAGCCAGACGGATCGCCATAGCACTGCCTTGCTTGTTCCACGCAACAGCCTCGTGGATTATAATTTTTACCCGTAAAGCACGGGTGTCCATTGTCGTCTACTCCGGCGGAGTTATCATAGCGCATATGAGCGACGGCCCATGTATTGCCACAGACGTAGTCAAAGCGGAGGTTGAATTCGATATCGAAGTCATTTCGGGAGACAGGTCTTCCTGCTGTATCAACGCAACCATGACCGCGCAACCGCATTCCTTTGCAGGTTTCATTAAGGTGGCGCCATTCAGTGCGCACGTTACCGCTGATTGTGAGAGATGACGTTGAAGCATCAATGTCTAGAGCTCTTCGCGATCTGAGGTAGTCTCTAAGAGCGTCGAAATCCCTTTCATTGAGTTCTTCGTCGAAACTAGAACCATCCTGTTCGTCGGCGTAGGCGGCATGTGTAGAGAAAAGTCCAAAAGCGAATAAAAAAACTAGTAGGTATCTGGCAACGGTCATACTATATCTCCGAAATATTAACAGTCTTAAAAATGAAACAATATACGGGGAAGGTTTTAACCGTTCAACCAGATAAAGTCAACAACTTTTATAGACTATAAACAGAATTTCATGTAGTGTATCACCATGATTCCACACAAATCCGTATTACTTAATGAACTTTTAGAGTTCTTCAACGACCGCCCTTTGAAGTATTTTGTCGATGCGACATTGGGAGCCGGCGGGCATTCGCACGCCTTTTTAGAGAGACACCCGGAAATTGATACATTGATAGGGATAGACCAAGATCCTATTGCCAGGGATATAGCTGAGAAGCGACTGATGCCCTGGAAAGACCATGTGAAAATTGTTGCCGGAAACTTTGCTGAAATCCGAACCCATCTTGACACCCTGGGCATCAGGGCTGTCGACGGCATTATTTTTGATTTGGGCGTATCCTCGATGCAATTTGATATTCCCGAAAAAGGGTTTAGCTTTATGCGCGACGGTCCCCTTGACATGAGGATGGACCCTTCTCATTCAGTGACAGCAGCGGATATTGTCAACACCTGGGCAGAAGGGGATTTAGCCCGAATGTTTCGTGATTATGGCGAAGAGAAGCGCTGGCGTCAAGCAGCGAGAGCGATTGTTGTAGCTAGAGGAGAGAAAAGAATCAGTACAACCTTTGATCTTGCGGATATTTTACGCAAAGCCATTCCCTTTTACAAGAAAGGGATCCATCCCGCAACGCTGGTTTTTCAGGCATTGCGCATTTGCGTGAATGCCGAACTTGATGTTTTGGAAGCGGCATTACCTAAAGCGATCGATCTGTTGTCACCAGGAGGACGTTTAGGAGTCATTAGTTTTCATAGTCTTGAGGACAGGATTGTTAAAAACTTTATGAGGTTTGCTGCCGACGACAAAATGAATACAGAAGGGATTGGCGGAGTCTTTTTGGACAAAGAACCGACGGTCCGTCAGATTACAAGGAAGCCTGTGACACCAGGGATTGAAGAAATCAGAGACAATCCGAGAAGCCGCAGCGCTAAATTGCGTGTTGTAGAAAAGATATGAGCGCGCGCACTCAGAAAGAGAAAAATCATCTTTCAGTAGCCGTGCGTGTTTTTATTTGTATTGCTGCAGCCGGGTTGATGTTATTTGCGTATATTGAAAAGCAAAATGGACTGACGGAACTTCGTTTGGCTATTCCTGCATTAGCCAAAGAACTAAAGGACATTGAACAAGAAAACATTCGACTTACCTATGAGGTCGAGAAGTTTGAAAGTCCGGAACACTTAATGCAGTTAAGACAAAGACCTGAGTACAATCACTTGAAAAATTCGTTTTTTGATGATGAAATTATTCTGAAACCATGAAGAACAAAAAATCCAACAAGCCGCCCACTGTAGCCGACCACAAGCGAGTGTTGTTTCTTTCTTTGTTGATTTTCGCTTTTTTTGCCATTTTAATAGCCCAGTTTTATCAGATCCAGATGATTGATGGCAAACACTGGGCAGCTATTGGGAACAAACAACACTATTTCATTGTTAAGGATCCATTCAAGCGTGGAACATTCATTTCAAACTCCTCAATAAAAAAAGGGCATCCTGACACATCGAAGAGTTTTGTCATTGATGTCCAGAAATTCCATCTCTATGCTGACGCTACATCCATCCCTATTGCCAACCGCCAGGAAGTCGCAGACAATCTCAATGAAATCCTAAATTATGATGAGACAGAAAAAAATGAATTGCTTGTTAATTTATCAAAAAAGAGCCGCAGTCGTAAATTAGCCATGTGGCTGGACAAAGAAACTCACGATCGTCTGCTTAAGTGGTGGGGACCCTATGCCCGTTCGAAAAAAATTCCACGTAATGCGTTATTTTTCATCAGCGACTACGAGCGTTCCTACCCTTTTGGTTCCACTTTAGGGCAGGTTTTGCACACAATTCAAAAGATTAAAGATGAAAAAACCTCTCAGGCCGTTCCTACAGGAGGACTTGAATTATATTTTAATCAGTACCTTAAAGGGAAAATCGGTAAGAGGCGGTTAATGCGTTCTCCAAGAAATGCTCTGGAGACCGGTGATGTCATTGCTATGCCGGAAAATGGAGCTGACATCTACTTGACGATCAATGATTACCTGCAAACGATCGCCGAAGAAGAACTTGCCAAGGGGGTAAAGCAAGCCAAGGCAAAGAGCGGGTGGGCCTTAATGATGGACCCCTATACGGGTGAGATATTAGCATTGGCACAATACCCCGTATTTCATCCCGCAAGTTACCAGCTTTACTTTAACGACCCAGCGTTAATTGAAAATACTAAAGTAAAAGCAATCACAGATGCGACTGAGCCCGGATCCATCATGAAGGCGATCACTATTGCTGTTGCCCTTAAGGCCAATGAAGAGCTTGCAAAACGGAATGCTCCGCCGCTTTTTGATCCTGCTGCAATGATGCCCACATCGAATTCCAAGTTTACTGGCCGTAAAAAACCTTTGAAAGACACTCATTTCCATAGCTTTCTCAACATGGACATGGCCATACAAAAATCTTCAAATATTTACATGGCACGCCTTGTAGAGAAAATTATCCAGCAGTTTGGGAACGAGTGGTACAGACAAACGCTTTACAACGATTTCGGGGTAGGACAGAGAACTGGAATAGAGCTTCCTTCAGAAAGCCCTGGAGTCCTTCCACTGCCGGGAAAAAAACACCCAAATGGTCGCCCAGAGTGGTCTGCTTCAACTCCATACTCGATGGCGATGGGGCATAACATTCAGATGACGAGCATGCAAGTACTTAGAGCCTATGCCATGTTTGCCAACGGAGGTTACCTTGTCAAGCCAACTCTTGTAAAAAAGATTATCAAGACCAGTTCAGACGGCATGCAATTCATTCTTGCGGACAACACTACTGATGATTACACAAAAAAATTTCCCCGTGTAATTTCAGGGGAAAGAGCCCAAATGATTACCAAAGCGATGAAATACACGACTAAAATTGGGGGAACGGCAAGACGTGCCGATATCTTTGGGTATTCAGAAGCAGGAAAGTCAGGAACTGCAGATAAAGCTATTGCTGGAGGATATGATCCCCATTTCGTTGTCGCGACATTTGTGGGAATTGTTCCCGCAAATCAGCCAGCCTTTGTACTGCTTGTTGCAATGGATGAACCAGAATACGGCTATGAACCCGGACAGGGAAGAAAACACATGGGCGGCTTTTGCTCTGCGCCTGTTTTTCGTGAAATTTCTAGAAGGTCCCTGGAATATTTAGGCATTGCTCCTGATGACCCTCACGGATATCCTCCAGGAGATCCCCGTTACGATGCGAACAAAGCTGATTGGCTGCCTGAATTAAGACAATTGCAGGAAAAATACGAAAAATGGAATAACAGTGGCCATTAACTGGAAGGGTGTATTCCCATGAAGCTTAAACAATTGATTAAAGACATACCATTCAAACAGATAAAGGGAGCCAAGGACCTGGTGATTACGGGTATCTGCTCCAACTCGAAATTGGTCTCTCCGGGAAATCTCTTCATTGCGCGCCGGGGGCGTGCAGATGACGGGATGACGTATATTCCTGAGGCCGTTGCTGCAGGAGCAATCGCAGTATTTACGGATATTTTTGATCCGCTTATCGACAAAAGTGTCACACAAATCATTCACCCTGATGTTGCTGCCTTAGAAGGCGTGATTGCCGCTAACTACTATCAATTTGCGAGCAATGAAATGTTTATGGTAGGGATCACTGGAACAAATGGAAAGACAACAACATCGTTTCTTGTAAAACACCTTCTTGACAACCTTGTCGGCCTATGCGGACTGATCGGAACGATTAAATATGTCATCGGGGAACACCATTATGATGCTGTTCGGACAACGCCTGATGCAGTATCAAACCAAAAAATGCTACGAGAAATGGTCCTACAACACTGTCAAAGTGCTGTCATGGAGGTTACCTCTCATGCCTTGGACCAGCATCGTGTCGATTGCATCAATTTTGATACAGCTGTATTTACAAACTTGACACTTGATCATCTTGACTATCACATGACAATGGAGCATTATTCCCAGTCTAAAAATCGACTTTTCCGCTCTTTGGACCCCTCCAAGAAAAAAAAAATCCACCCGTACCCCAAGGTCGCTGTCGTCAATATCGACAATGCATGGTACAAGAAAATGATCGAGGGCTGCCGTGCAGAAATCATTACTTATGGCATGAGTCCTGAAGCCGATCTAAAAGCTGAAAATGTTTTACTGACCCCTGCCGGCGCTTCGTTCGTGATTAATTTCCGGGGACATCAGGTGCCTTTTACCTGGGCACTATCAGGAAGATTTAACGTCTACAACTGCCTTGCTGCAGTGGCCGTCGGATTGAGCCGTCGGCTGCCTTTAGAAGCGATTGCCAAAGTGCTTGAAACGGCGCCCGCCATTCCGGGAAGACTACAGGCAATCCCCAACCCCCTTGGATTAAAGATATATATTGATTTTGCCCATTCCGATGATGCTTTATTAAATGTATTGGAGTGTTTGCAAGAGTTTAAGACTGGGCGTTTAATCACGGTCTTTGGTTGCGGAGGTAACCGAGATACTGGGAAGCGGCCTAAAATGGCACGGGTTTGTGAAAAACACTCCGATATCAGCATTGTGACATCTGACAACCCGCGAAATGAGAGCCCTATGGAGATCATCCGTCAAATTATTACTGGATTCTCAAACGACAAATGCTATATTATCGAACTTGATCGAAGGAAAGCCATCGAAAAGGCCATAGATTTAGCCACACCGGAGGATATTATCCTGATCGCAGGGAAAGGACACGAGCCGTACCAGATTTTCGCTCATCAGACAATTGAGTTTGACGACAAGAAAGTTGCATTGCAGATCTGTCAGGAAAGATCACAGACCCACCTATGGCATAATAATTCATGAAAACAGTTCATTGGGCATGTTTAGTGCTTATTTTAGGAGTATTCCCAGAATGCTCCAGCAGACCCTATAAAGTACCGACGTCGGTGGCTATTATTAAGCCCGCAGGGAAGATTACCCCCCCCATGGAGCCGCAGGACGTTGCTGTTGCTTACATGCCTATCAGAAAGAAACCTTGCGAAAAGACTGTAATCATCATTGATCCGGGACATGGTGGTGAAGATTTTGGCACGCATTCGCTTGGTAAACCAAGATATCAGGAGAAATACCTCAATCTCTCAACAGCGCTTCTGGTAAGAAATTTTTTACAGCAATTTGGTTTTCATGTAATCATGACGCGCACAGATGATACTTTCATTACTTTGGATGAACGCGCTGAGTTTGCCAACAAACTGAATCCCAGGTTATTTGTCAGTATCCACTACAATTCAGCCCCCAGCGAAGAGGCAGAAGGCATTGAAGTCTTTTATTATGCCAATGATGACGATGCCATCCGTGCAGCAAGATCAAAAGTATTAGCGCAATGCGTTCACCATTGCTCTGTCCGGAACACCCAGGCAAAATCCCGCGGGGTTAAAAATGGAAACTTTGCCGTGATTCGTAAAACGAATATGCCCGCGATCTTGCTTGAAGGGGGATTTCTTACCAACGCGAGTGAGATGGAAAAAATTAAGGATGCCACCTACATGAAAAGCTTAGCCCTTGCGATTGCACAGGGGATTCAAGACTTTTTGGCGAAGGACAATATTTCAGCAAGAACAACAAACTGAGGTTGAAATAAGGAGCCTTGATCACCTTTTCGGTCAGAGATTTACAGGATAGGCAGGATATAACGGCAGGATTTTTATGGAGGTAATCATCGACAAATAATGTCCTCGGCGCGACTTGAACGCGCGACCTGTTGCTTAGGAGGCAACCGCTCTATCCACTGAGCTACGAGAACACATAGGGCCTTAGGTTAAACTATCCAGGGGTTTCCCTCAATCTATTTCTTAAGACGGCAGCCTGTCCGGTACCAAGTCTTGCCTCTGTTCCGATTGAGTGTTGCAACCACCTCAGAAAATAACAGGAAAACATCTATACCAAACGTGATTCAAAAGTTGGCACTTCTAGTGTCTAATTTTGAATTACGTTCGGTATACTCGACTTTGTACATTTTTTTTGTTTAGATTCCAGAGAGAGGCAACCTCCAGCGTAATTAATTTCGACGGAACGGCCTTTTTTGCCCTTCCGAGAAATTGA
>JBAWVE010000004.1:0-30385 GCA_037147435.1 Parachlamydiaceae bacterium | reverse complement strand
GATGCCTAGTGTAAAAAAGAGTACTTTTACTAAATTGATACCGATAGGTTGCTAATGAATTTGTGTTTACCCACGAAGTGGGTTACGGAATGTAGCCCAGGGCAAGCTTGCGCAGCCCTGAGTAATTTGTATGAAATAATGCACCCCCGAAGGGGGGTGCGGGCGAGTTTTTCGTTAGTTCCAAAAGTGTTACCCGTTTTTGCTTTATTTTGAACCATGCCAAAAAGAGGGGTGAATTTGGCCTTTGTTTTTTTGATACTCCTTGGTCGGGTCGCTGACCTGTGAGCCTTAGTTCTTTTCCTGCAGTGCCGTTCTTATTTCTTGAAGAAAAAGGGCAGGAGAGGTAAATTTTATATCTCGAGCAAAACGACGAGGTCTCTGTAACCCTTAAAATGAGTGGGCTTTCCATGTTTGGTTTTCTTAAAAAAATATTTGGCACAGCACAAGATCGCAACATCCGCAGGTACCGTAAAATCGTCGACCAGATCAATGACTGGGACAGCCGATTCAAAGATCTCAGTGATGATCAGTTGCGTGCCAAGACGACCGAATTCAAGGAACGTTTAACCAAGGGTGAGACCGTTGACGATCTCCTACCTGAGGCTTATGCCGTCGTCAAAAATGCTTGCAGACGCCTGGTTGGAACAGAAATTCATGTCTCGGGTTACGATCAAAAGTGGGATATGATCCCGTATGACGTGCAGCTGATTGGCGCTGTGGCCCTCCACAAGGGCGCCATTGCCGAAATGATGACGGGGGAAGGTAAAACACTCACAGCTTGCCTGCCCCTTTACCTCAATGCTTTAACCGGGAAACCTGTCCATCTAGTGACTGTTAACGATTATCTGGCCGAGCGTGACTGCCAATGGGTGGGAACAATTTTCAGATGGTTAGGATTGACAACTGCTTCACTGACCAATGATACACCGCAAGAGGAGCGTAAGAATGCCTATCTAGCGGATATCGTCTACGGGACGGCATCGGAATTTGGCTTTGACTACTTACGTGACAACTCCATGGCCTCCAGCAAAACCCAGCAAGTGCAGCGGGGACATTCCTTTGCAATCATCGATGAAGTTGATTCGATTTTAATTGACGAAGCGCGGACGCCATTAATCATTTCCGGCCCTTCTGCTGTTAGCCGTCAGATGTATGACGAACTTAAAACAGGTGTCGCCCAGCTTGTCAAAGTGCAGCGTGACTTATGCAACCGTTTGGCGGCGGAAGCGCGCAAGATAGTGGATAAGGCAGAGACTATTGAAGAGGAAGGTAAGAAAAAAGACAAAAAACAGGAAGAAGAGGAACAGGAAGCGCTGCGCAAATTGTGGTTGGTGAGCAAAGGAACGCCGCGCAACAAAATGTTGATGCACCTTAAAGAGAATCCTGACATCCGTGCGGGAATCGATAAGTGCGATCTCTTTTACTATGCTGATCAAAATAAAGACGAGAAAACCAAAGCGCTTGCCGGCTTACTGATTGTTGTCGACGAGAAAGGCAACGAATTCGAACTGACGGACAAAGGGGGACAGGCTTGGCACGACAGCACGGAAGGCGTTGGCAGCATCGACGACTTTGTCATGCTTGATATCAGCCATGAATTTTTAAAAATCGAGGAAGACCGCAGTTTAGACGCTGAGACAAAAATCCAAAGACGTCTGGCCGTTCAGGAAGAGGATTTTAAACGAAAAGAACGCGCCCACAACTTACGTCAACTTCTCCGCGCCCACCTGATGATGGAAAAAGATGTCGACTACATCATCCAAGACAACAAAATCATCATCATTGATGAAAATACTGGTCGTGCACAACCCGGAAGACGGTTTGCTGACGGATTGCATCAAGCCATCGAAGCTAAAGAAGGCGTCGCCATCCAGAAGGAAACACAGACGTACGCAACAGTTACCCTGCAAAACTATTTCCGCATGTATGGCAAACTGGCCGGGATGACAGGCACGGCAACGACAGAAGCCGGTGAATTCAAGCAAGTCTATAAACTTGAAGTGCTTGAAATCCCCACTCACAACTCATGCCAACGCAAAGATTTCAATGACGAAATCTACATGTCAGAAAGAGAGAAATACAACGCAATATTAAAAGAAGTGCGTACCGCCCACGAAGCCGGCCGCCCTCTGCTCATCGGAACGGAATCGGTAGATATCTCCGAGAAATTGTCTCGCATTTTTAAACAAAACAAACTTGAACATACTGTCCTTAACGCCAAGCAAAACGAGAAAGAAGCCGAAATCATTGCCCATGCCGGCAAACGGGGCGCTATCACAATTGCCACGAATATGGCAGGACGAGGCACCGACATCAAACTGGAGCCTGGCGTGGCTGCCATTGGGGGCCTTTATGTCATCGGAACAACACGTCACCAGTCCCGCCGGATCGACCGGCAACTGCGCGGCCGCTGCGCGCGACAAGGGGATCCGGGTTCTTCAAAATTCTATGTTTCCTTTGAGGACCCCCTGCTGCGCCTGTTTGCCTCCCCTCGCCTGACAAGCTTGATCCAACGGTTTCGTCCGCCTGAAGGGGAGCCTATATCAGCATCGATGTTGAATAAATCGATCGAGACAGCCCAGAAGCGGATTGAACAGCGGAATGCTGCCATCCGTAAGCATACTTTAGAATACGATGACGTCATGAATAAGCAGCGTCAAGAGATCTACGCATTCCGCAACGAGATCCTTCACACGGACGACATTGAATCGTTGGCCATCCAGCTACTTGAGAATGTATGCATGACTGCTTCGGAAAGGTTTTTCAGAAGCCGCGGTGAAGAAGGCGGTTGGGATCCGGAGGGATATAGACAATGGCTGATCAGCCAATTCCCCGTCAGTTTCCCTGAAGGGTATTTCGATGACGACATTGCAGAAGCTCTTGAATTGGAAAAAAAAGCTTCTGATAAAATTATCCAGGCCCTCAAGGATAAGTTAGTGCGCGAAAACAGCAAGATTTCTCCACGCACTCTGATGGAAGCCCCAACGCTCCCTGCTCATGAGGCCGTGCGCAACTTGATGCTGAGAAAAATCGATCAGTTATGGCAGGAGCACTTGCTGCGGATGGATCACTTGCGTTCCGATGTTAACTTGCGTACTGTTGGGCAGCGCGATCCTTTGATGGAGTTCAAGCACGATGCTTTCAAGATGTTCGACGAGTTGAGCCGCACCTTGCAAACTGAGGCTGCCCATGACCTTTTCCGTTTTGAGATCGTTCTGCGCCCCAACCCATCTTTTGAAGACATGGTCAAAAGCCTGCAGTTAGAAACCAAGCGTTCGCTTGTTCCTGAGCTTGATCAGCCCGTGCCACAACTCACTTCTGAAAGTATAGAGGAAGATGAAAGCGAGGGACAGGAAGCGGAATCCAGAGGAAAACTGCAACCGGTTCTTGTCGGGGCAAAAACAGGGCGAAACGACCTGTGCACCTGTGGAAGCGGAAAGAAATATAAAAAATGTTGTGGTCTTAATGCAGGCGAGGAATAAAGTCCCATGACCGCATTATCAACCGACACATCACTGATTCATACCCTTGGCATGGCATTGCGGCAGGACAACCCTGTCGCATTGCATACGCATGCGGATGGAACCCACACCGTAAAACCTTTGGGTATACTCTCAAGGGTATGGCATTGGAAGGATACTGCATTCCACAAAGAACGGCATTCCCGCCTTGCAGGGGTTGTCGCCCGCATTCTGAGTGTGCAACCGCGTTTAACTTTAGAAGCTGCTAATAACGATAGGACTCTTTCCGTAGGAAGGAGACTTTTGAAGCACATGAATGTCAGGAAATATAAAACACCTGAAATGGAATCTCTGAAAAAACAGATTATGGCTACCAAATTGGGCATCCACCCAGAAATTCTCGATCGAAATCCGGGCCTGCAGCAATTCGTTGAAAAGAGTCATATTGAAAGGTACCTGTTGCATTACGGGCATCCCCTTACTGTGAATGCCAGCACCGGCGAAGTCTCTTTTCTGAAGGATAAGCAAATGACCCCCTGGAGTCAAATTTCCGCAGAGATGAAGACCTGGAAGCCGTTCACACAACCACAGAGGCAACACTGGATCTATGGGCAAGATGGTGTCCAGCATGAGAACATGTATGAGTGGACTGAGCTCAAACCCTTCAAAAAGGAAGATCCTGCTGCCTGGAACCACAAGTACGTCTTTGAGGTGTGCGCCTGTTACAATCCGGAATCCACCTTAACAGGAAACCATTCATGGATCCGTTTGAAAACTCCATCAGGCGACGTCTATAGTATTGGTTTATATCACCGGTCAAAGGCTAATTTTTCACTGATTAATAAAACGCCTTTGAGGACGAATTCCGGATATCTGATGCAACCGGATGTTAGTGAATTTTGGAATTTTAAGATTACAACTGTTGCCGTGGCAATTACTGAAGAAATTTTCCTCAAAATGAAGCATTTGATTGAAGAGGATAAAAAGCAGGACCTGGTTTTTAATACTTTAAACAACAACTGTTTACTATACTGCAAAAAGGTTGGAGCTTTGGCGAATATCGACTTACCCACTCAGGATAGCCTGGCCAGCCTTGTGATGCCCGAAGGTGCTGTTGAAAAGATCGAACGATACATCTCGTACTTACCTCGATGCATCCAAAAAGTTTGTCTTGCCGTCGCTGCCTTCTTTGTGAATGTCAGTTTGCTGTTCTTAGGCGCCAACGCCCTAGATAACGGGTTGAATTCGGAGCAACGGGCCAAAGCAACCCCGCAAATTAATTCGTTTAAAGACCTTTTTGATATCAGAAAAACACGCATGGACCACCCTAGCACGTTTTCCTTTAAAACATTAAAGGGTATTGTAGACTGGCGAGAAAGAAAAATTGCCGAGACAATCGGAACGGAAGAATCCCCTCAGTCCCGCGAAAGAAAAATCAGGGAAATCTACCTGAGCCTGCCACCAGAAAACTACGTATTTAATCCAGCTTCATAAGAGATTTCCAGCCAAAGTAAAGCATGGGAATAGCGAGAATCATATAGAAATACCAGAAGGAACCGTCCCATTTCAGGGAGAAGGTCCCTTCTGTCGAGAAAAGCACCAGAGCCAAGCCAAAGAGGAAAAATACAGAACCGCCTAAAAGAAACGTTACAGCAACGACGACTTTCTTAAATTCATCCATCGAAGGTTCCGGTTCGGAAGAACCATTTGCAGACTCTTTTGAGGGTTCCTGGGAGTCTTCACTCCATTGGCCATAGGGAGAAGGTGGAACTTCATTACTTCTTGTCAGATGAGGGGCATATGGCGGAACAAAACTGTTGCTTGTTCCATCAAGAGAAGCGGGAATGACACTGACCCCACAAAAAGGGCATGTCTCTTCGTTCATAGACACGCTTCCTTCGCAGTTCCAACATAATCTCTTTTTTATCGCTTCTTTCATATGGATTGAGAAAACTCCGATTTAAAACACTCTAAAGGGAAACTGTAACTGTAACCTTTAAGTGAAAATTTTTCCTAGGAAAAAAAACTATCCCTTTAATTTCGTCCAGTGACGTTTTTTTGCAAGCGGATAGCATTTAGCGAGAGCGGCGACAAGTCGCACGCACTCCAAACGCTCCGCGCCCTCGCATTATAGATTTTTTAAACTATAGAGCGCTTCGCGCCCTATTGGGAGACACCACCGCTGGAATTGGCCAAGAGCTTGCTCTGCAAACATCTGGTGGCCGTAAACGATCCGACATCGCTTTTCCAGGGCATGCCTCACAAACACAGTCTCTTTCGGGCTTGTGACAACGTCCATGACAAGGGTTTGAGGGAGGATATCATCAGGAGAAATAGGCATGGAAACAGAGGTGCAATTAATAAGGATGTCATACCCTGCTGCAACGCAATCACTCATTTGTTCCAGTCCCATGCCAGTGCAATGCAAGCGCTGCGCTAATAGATGAGCTTTCTCTACCGTGCGATTTACGATCGTCACCAATGCTCCCCGACGAAGAGCCTCATAAGCGATCGCTTTGGCAGCACCGCCAGCCCCCAGGATGACAATACGTTTGTTCTTCACGGAACATTGCTCTTCAATTGCACTTAAAGCTCCTATTCCGTCTGTATTAAAACCGGCGATCCCCTTTTCCGAAAAAACGAGTGTGTTGACAGCTCCGATTGCGAGCGCTTCAGGGTCGATGGCATCCAGATAGGGAAGAACGCATTCTTTTAGTGGCATCGTCACGCTGAGGCCGCAGAATGACAATTGTCTGGCGAATTGCAAGAAATCGCCCACTTCGGATGGTTTAACCTCGATTTTGACGTAGACAGCATCGAGGTTAAACAGAGACATTAGGTGATTGTGAGTGACATCACTAATGCTTTTGTCAACGGGATTGCCTATTAAACCGTAGAGGGCTGTTTGGGGGCCCAGGGAGCGATGGTGGTAACGTTCGACGAGTGTTTTGGCTGACAGCTGCCCCAATGCAGTTGAGTAGGAGGAATTTTCATCTATTGTGGCATAAGTGATCGGGCATCCAACTACCGGACCGAGAATGCGGCTGATCTGTCCGTGATCTCCCATGCCGACAACGTTAAGATTTCCAGTGTTGCATGATTTCGTCCAGCAGAGTAATCGCATGGTATCAAGGCAATGTTGAGGGGTCACAGCAATTTTATAGTAAAACGCTGGAGTCTTTTGCATTTCCTGATATAGCCCCTCTAGATCTAAGGGAGTTTCCGTAAAATTGTGGTAAGAGAGGATGATTTTGATTTCAGGATATTGGGAAGAGATTTCCTGGACAAAACTAGAGGGGACATGAAATTCCAGATCGAGGTATTCTGGCTTAAGTGAGGCTAGAAGACGGATATCTTCCAGTCTGTTTTCTTCTGTCTGTGTATAGTTTCCCCCCTGTGATTGGCTTCTTAGAGTAAAAAGCATCGGGAGGGTAAATTGGGAACGCAGTTTCTCTAAAGCTCTGATATCCAATGACGTGAAGCAATCAAGTCGTAATTCCACGAGGTCTGCGTCTTCTAGCGCCTGGGAAATTTGCCGGTGGGCCTCTTCGAAAGACGGCCCTGTAATCACAACACAAATCATCACTAACGAGCCCTTGCTACCATTGAAACTGAGGTTTTTACAGAAGAAGATACAACACTTAACCTAGTAAGTCGACAAATATAAAGCTAGCGTTTTGAATTAGACACTAGTAGGCCAACAAGTTTTGTGCCATTTAGCTCATGCTATTTGAACGCGAAGATCGCGAAGCAAGCGAAGATAAGGTGAAGATGTTTGTTATTTATTGGAAGTGTTTGCTCATGACAAATCTTCGCGTTATCTTCGCTTGCTTCGCGCACTTCGCGTTCAATAATTATTTTATTTACGGAAGCTGCCGACCCTGGCTTTGTCTTAGTGGATTTAAAAGCTGAGCTTGGATACAATGCAGCGAGAGAAATTAATACCATGGGCTTTTTATGAAAATTACGTTGAAAGATCGATCCGTCATCGAAATGCCGGAGAGCTGTACTGCGAAAGAACTCGCGGATAAACTGCATCTGACTGGACCAGACCAGGCTGTAGGCGTGAGCATCAATGGGAACAACTGTGATTTTAGCCATCCGCTTCGCGATGGAGACAACGTAGCTATTTGGAATTTTGAAGATCGGGAAGGCAAAGAAGTATTTTGGCACACCTCCGCGCACGTGCTTGCACAAGCAGTCCTGCGCTTATGGCCAAATGCGCAACCGACAATTGGCCCCCCTATTGAAGAAGGATTTTATTACGATTTTGCCAATCTGACGATTTCGGATGAAGATTTCGATAAAATTGAAAAAGAAATGCACACTATCATCAATGAAAATTACGTTTCAAAGAAAGAAATATTCCCTAACAGATCAGAAGCTTTAAAGGTTTTTTCCAACAACAAATACAAATGTGAGTTGATCAACAGTTTTCCTGCAACGGCAGAACTTTCAGGCTATCGTCAAGGTGAATTTTTCGACTTGTGCCGCGGCCCTCACCTTTACAACATCGGAAAAATCAAAGCCCTGAAAGTCCTGAAAACAGCCGGTGCTTACTGGCGTGGTGACGCAAAAAACGAGATGCTCACCAGGATATATGCAATCACATATCCTGACCGCAAACAACTTAAAGACTACCTGCACAGGATTGAAGAAGCGAAAAAACGGGACCATAAAATCCTAGGCCCACGCCTCGACCTCTTTTCCCTAAAGGAAGAAGCCCCCGGGATGCCCTTCATTCATCCGAGAGGACTGATCGTCTGGAACAACCTGCTTGCTTATGCACGTGAATGCCTGTCACGGCACGATTATGTGGAAATCAAGACTCCAACATTGATGACAAGGGAGTTATGGGAGCGTTCGGGACACTGGGCCAATTACCGTCAAAACATGTTCACATCGCAGATCGAAGAACGCGATTTTGCCATTAAGCCGATGAACTGCCCTGGCGGCATGCTGTTTTATTTATCTAACTCACACAGCTACCGGGAACTGCCCCTTCGCGTTGCTGAATTTGGCAACGTTCATCGTTATGAACCTTCAGGATCTCTGTCAGGGCTATTCCGTGTACGCAGTTTTCACCAAGATGATGCCCATATTTTCATGAAGCCTTCTGATATCGAAAATGAAATTTTAGGTATTTTTAACCTGGCCGATGAAATTTATTCAATGTTTGGCCTCGAGTATAACCTGGAACTTTCCACACGCCCTGAAAAAGGGACGATTGGGACAGATGAAGATTGGGAACTAGCCACGAACGGGCTGAGGGATGCACTGGAAAAAAGCGGCCGCCCCTACAGAATCAATGAAGGCGACGGCGCTTTCTATGGACCAAAAATCGACTTTCATATTCGCGACGCCCTTAACCGGACATGGCAATGCGGCACCATCCAGCTGGATATGGCGCTCCCTGAAAAATTTGGGTTGGAGTACACTGCTGATGATGGCTCAAGACCACGTCCCGTCATGCTCCATCGGGTAATTTTTGGTTCCGTCGAACGCTTTTTCGGCATCCTGATCGAACACTTTGCTGGCCGTTTCCCTTTGTGGATCAGCCCCTTGCAAGTTCGATTGCTGACTGTTGCTGACCGGCACCAACCGTACGCTGATGAAGTCGCTAAGAAACTCAAAACTGCCGGCTTTCACTGCGATGTTGACCACAGCAACGAATCGGTCAGTAAGAAGGTACGCAATGCGCAGATGGCGCAAATCAACTACATGTTGACAATCGGTGATAAAGAGGTGGAAAATAAAACGCTGAATGTGCGCACCCGTGACAACATCGTCCACGGTGAAGTAACACTGGAAGCATTTCTGCAAGCAATCTTTAAAGAGAAAAACGAGCGAAGACTAACATCCCCATATTCGGCCAATGAAACAATCAGCTGCAAATCAGGAGGAACCTCTGATGCACACAATTGCAATCAGTAGTTTTAAGGGCGGAACGGCAAAAACATCAACAGTGCTGCACTTAGGTGCGGCACTGGTCAAGTTCCACAAAAAAAAGGTACTATTGGTCGACTTTGATGCACAGGCCAATCTGACAACGGGACTTGGATTCGATCCCGACGAGAACGACAGTATGGCTGCTGTTCTTCAAGGACAAAAAGAGCTGAAAGATGTCATCATGCCTACGTTGATTCCAGGACTTGATATCATACCGGCGGATACATGGCTGGAAAGGATCGAAGTGACAGGGAATCTTGCTGCCGACCGCTATTCTCACGAACGACTCCGCGATATTGTCAAAGAAGCCCGCTACGATTTTGTGATCATCGACACCCCCCCATCCCTCTGTTGGCTGACGGAATCGGCAATGATTGCAGCCAAGCATACACTAGTGTGCGCCACTCCCGAATTCTATAGCGTCAAGGGGCTTGAGCGCCTGTCTCAATTCATCGACAGTATTAGCCAGAGACACCCTTTGAATGTCCTTGGAGTGCTTTTATCATTTTGGAATGCACGGGGCAAGAGTAATAACGCCTTCCTTGACGTGATTGAACGCACATTTCCTAAAAAGGCTCTCAAAACACGTGTCCGCCGCGATATCAATATTTCTGAAGCTTCAATCTTCGGTAAACCATTATTTGAGACAGCACCTTCCTCTCGCGCGGCTGAAGACTATATTGAAATGACGAAAGAGATCCTTAAACGATTATAGATGGGCAAGGGACTGGATTATGGGAAATATTAACGCATTGCTTTCAGAAAGGCTCAAAAAGAACTCAGGAACGTCAAAAATGACGGCTATGGCTAAACAATCGGCCAATGGGGATCTCACCAGCTTTTCAGGGATTTTTAATGTAACAGATCTGAACAGCAACGAGAAAACAGCAATCGAGTCGATCCTCAGGCACTATGCTGTTGATTTACATCACGTCGACACCGACCTCGCGTGTCTGATTTCCATTACGTCTGAAGTCAAATCAATCAATAATCAAGCGGCATTACTCCACGGGGAACGCATTAAAAAGGCGCACTCCATTCTTGTTAAGTACCGTGACGGGGCCTTCAGCGCCTGGATGATTGCTGCTTACGGGAACAGGCAGACCCCATACAATTTGATGCAATATTACGACTTTTGCGAAGTCATGCCCAAATCCTTGCGTCCCCAAATCGAGTCGATGCCGCGCCAGGCAATCTACACTTTGGCAAGCCGCGAAGGGCCACTAGAGAAGAAACGATCGATTGTCGAGGATTATAAGGGACAGACTAAAATGGAAATCCTGGAAGAGATCAGAGACGCTTTTCCATTGGCAGAAGAGGACCTAAGAAAAAAGAATATGGGAGAGTCTGTCATTGCCGCGCTTGGGAGGATCCATAAGGAATTGAAGAAACGCCCTTGCCGATTTACTTCTACGCAGAAGGACACTGTGGAGACACTCCTCGTAGCCATCAGCAAATTAGTAAATAAATAAAGTTCTTAGAGAGAATCGAGGGTGTGATTTTGTGTCGTCCCTCCGGGACAGCGCCTCAGCCTGGGAACCATCCACACAAAAAATCGAGTCCCGGAGGGCTGACACAAAGTCAGACCTTCAATTCTTCCAAAGAACCAGTGAATCATCCCTTCAGGATTTCTTTAGCGCGATTCCAGTAGTACATGAGTAGATTGAAGGGTTTATTGTGCAGATTTTCATATCCATCTTTTTTTGTCAGATCAACAAGCGTATCGAATCGCTTCTGAAGTTTATGAACACTCTTCTGAAGTGTTTCAGTGGGGTCTAGCTGACAAAAAACAGCAAGGCACAAGGTTGCGTGAATGAGATCTCCGATTTCCTCCTGCAGGTGAGTGCGATCGTTTTTTTGCCATGCTTCGTCGACTTCAGCGCATTCGCTTCGGATTTGTTCTAGCAATTGATCGATATTTTGCCAATAGAAACCAAATTCTTTGGCATCGATTTCCAATTTTTCCACTTGGAGTAGGAGGTTGTCCTTTGTCATCCTGTTAATCCTTTAGTAACTGAGCTTTTAAAATGGGATTTCTTGCTGCCTGTACTTCATCAAGGCGCATCACGGGCTTGTCGAAAGGGGCTTTTAGCACGAGTTCTGGGTTTTCCTTAATTTCATCGATAATTTTCGCAACAATTTCAATAAATCGATCTAGCGTCGCTTTGGATTCAGACTCTGTTGGCTCAATGAGCATACACTCCTTGACGATTAGCGGAAAATAGATTGTTGGGGCATAGATTCCGTAATCCAACATTCTTTTGGCGATATCCAGAGTATGCACCCCTTGATCTGTATAATTGTCAGCCTGGACGACAAACTCATGCATGCAGGGTTGAGGATAAGGGACTGTCAGATATTTTCCGATCAGATTCTTTAGATAATTGGCATTCAAAACAGCATTCTCGGAAATACGCCTTAAGCCATAATTGCCATGTAATTTTGCATAGAGGTAAGCGCGGAGGTAGATGCTAAAGTTCCCATGAAAGGAGCAGATCTGGCCGATGCTTGAAGGATCTTTCCACACAATCCGATAACTCTTTCCGACCATCTCAACCCGAGGCACTGGCAGGAGGCTTTTAAGCTTATCGCCGCATAGGACAGGACCAGAACCCGGCCCTCCGCCCCCGTGAGGAGTCGAAAACGTTTTGTGTAAATTCATGTGCATGACATCGAATCCCATGTCACCTGGCCGGACAATATTCATAATTGCATTTAGGTTCGCGCCATCATAGTACAATAAACCTCCACAATCATGGATGACAGTGGCGATTTCCGATATATTTTGGCTAAAAAGTCCGAGTGTATTGGGATTAGTCAACATCAGACCTGCTGTCCGCTCTGAAACAATTTCTTTCAAGTGTTCAATATCCAGATTTCCTGCCGGAGAGGTGCGGATAGTTACCGTTGAGAACCCTGCCATTGCTGCGGTAGCGGGATTGGTGCCATGTGCATCCGATGGGATGAGAATCTCTGTGCGTTTGAGGTCCCCGCGTTTTTTATGATATTCAGCAATCATTTTGATGCCTGTATATTCCCCCTGAGCGCCTGCACAAGGGAGGAGTGTGCCGGCTTTCATTCCTGATAGCTTACAAAGAATGGTGATTAGATCATAAACGACATGCAGGTTCCCCTGGATGGTGTCTTCTGGTGCTAGGGGATGAGTCTGCGTAAATTCAGGCAAAGCAGCACACCATTCGTTAACGCGGGGATTCAGCTTCATGGTGCAGCTGCCTAAAGGATAAAATACGTTATCAATCCCAACATTGCGCGCTGCTAATCCACAAAAATGACGGGTGAGATCGAGTTCAGAAACTTCAGGAAGCGCTAAAGTTGATTTCCTTAGGAGGTGTTGAGGGGGTGAAAACTGGGAAAAAGACACATCGTTTTTTGGCAAACTGTAAGCGTGCTGCCCTTCCTGACTGATTTCAAATATCGTTTTCATTATTGAACCATCTCCCTAGCCGCTTGTGCATAAGCGTCAAGCTGAGACTTATTTTTCGTTTCTGTAACCGCCACAAGAACCATCTGATTGCATTCAGGATAATAGCGTCCGAGATCAATTCCTGGTGCTATTCCATACTTGCGGAAATGTGCATCTACTTCGCTGAAAGGGCGGCCGAATGAAACGGCAAACTCATTGAAGAACGGGGCCTGTCCCATTGCTTTAACGCCTGGGATCGTCTCTAAGCTCGATTTAAGGTAAGCAGCCCGTTGGTAGTTAGTCCATGCCAACTTTTTGACACCTTCTTTTCCGTACCAAAGAATAGCTACCAATGTTGCCAGAGCAGCCAAAGCTTGGTTAGTGCAGATATTTGACGTCGCTTTCTCTCGGCGAATATGTTGCTCCCGTGCTTGAAGAGTCAGGACAAATCCCCTTTTACCTTCAAGATCCAGTGTCTCGCCGACAATACGCCCCGGCATTTGTCGCATAAACTCTTGGCGGCAGGCCAAATAGCCGACATCAGGACCGCCAAATTGCATGGGCAATCCAAAAGGCTGTGTATCGCCGACGGCGATATCGGCTCCGAGCTCTTGAGCTGTTGCATAAATTCCGTAAACTAAAGGATTTGCACATAGAACTGTCAGTGCCTGGCACGATTTAGCATGTGCGGACACTGAAGCAATATCATCAATGACACCAAAAAAATTCGGATATTGTACAAGTACGGCTGCAGTCTTATCATCAATGAGTTTTACAGCCGCTGCAGTGTCCAATTTGCCCTCATTGTCATAAGGAATCCACTCAATCTGTGTGCCATGGCTGCTCAAAAACTGCTCGACAACGGCGCGGTAGTGGGGATGTAGCGATTTAGGGACAACAACTTTATTTTTCTCTTTATTAAGACGCAACGCCATTAATAGTGCTTCGGCACAGGCTGATGCTCCATCATACAATGATGCATTGGAGACATCCATCCCGGTTAGAGCACAAATGACAGATTGGTACTCAAAAATAGCTTGGAGCATCCCCTGGGAAGCTTCTGCTTGATAGGGTGTATAAGAGGATAAAAATTCCGATTTGGAACAAATAAATCCGACAAGAGCCGGAATATGGTGCTCATAGGCACCAGCGCCAAGGTAGTTAACAAGGCGCCCAAAAGTGTTTTTTGCCGCAATTTCACGCATGAGGGACATCCCCTCGAATTCCGAGACTCCATCTTCATTAGCTTGTTGAGGCAGCAAAAGGTCTTTGGGAATACTTTGGAAGAGTTCGTCTACAGATCCGATGTGAAGGGAGGCCAGCATTGCGTCTACTTGAGCCTTCTGGTTAGAAATGAAATCCATTCAGTTTACACTCGACTGATAAGTTTCTTTATCCATCAGGGCATCAAATTCCAGTGGATCAGAAAGAGAGAGCTTAAAGAGCCACCCTTCTTTTTCTGGTGAGCTGTTGACCAGTTCGGAGGCAGAATTTAACGACAAGTTAACCTCAATAATTTTTCCGGATACAGGCGAGTAAACATCGGCTGCTGCTTTCGTTGATTCTAAGACGACCGCAGCCTGTCCTTTTTTGACCGGACTACCAACCTTTGGGAGTTCGACATACACGATGTCTCCAAGCTCTTTTTGGGCATACTTTGTAATTCCAACTGTACCAATGCCGTCATGCACATTAATCCATTCGTGTGTGTCTGTAAATTTCATAAAGTTCCAACTATTAAGGGTTTTTACCAATCTTTTTATCACCATGAATAAGGACTTGACAAGTCGAGCCCTATGAGAGCGGTGACAAGTCACACGCACTCCACAAACGATATTCTGTTCATTCTACTTCAGTGACCGACTGTTCCGATAAAGGGCAGATTGACGACCCTTGCAGGATGGAGGTTTTGCCGGATCTGAACGTCCAGACTATCACCTGCGCGAAGATTTTTTTCAACCAGAACAATCCCTATGGATTGTTGAAGCGATGGTGAATAGGTTCCCGACGTCACTGTTCCAATTAATTTTCCTTCCTGAAAAACGGGATATCCTTCACGGATGACCCCTTTATCCATCAAGAGAATACCGTACTCATGTCTGAGTTTTTTTGATTTCATTAACGCTTCCAGGGCTTGTTTCCCCAGAAAATCGGATTTATCCCATTTGATCGTCCACGCTGATACCGTTTCTACCGGCGCGATGCTATCCGTCAGCTCATGTCCATAAAGGGCATAGCCCATTTCGAGACGAAGGGTATCGCGGGCGCCAAGACCTATTGGCTGGATATCAAACTTTTCCCCTCTTTCCAGAAGAGATTCCCATAGTGTCACAATTGTCTGATTGCTCGCATAGATCTCCACTCCGCCGGCGCCTGTGTAGCCAGTATGGGAAATGATCACTTGTTCACCACCATAGTCACGTGAGATAAAGGTCATAGGTTTTAGAGTGCGTACTTGAGGAAACAGACTAGAAATCAGGGGGATCGCATCTGGCCCCTGCAAGGCGATAATACCATCTTCTTTAAATCGGTCATTGATGATCACATCTCTCGTTACAGAGTAATGCAATAAATGCTTTAAGTCTTTGTCCCGATTGCTTGCATTCACAACAAGGAAAAATCGTGTTGGAGACTCACGATAAATGATCAAATCGTCAACGCATGTCCCCGATTCCGTACTCCATACTGTATACGTTGCCGTTCCATCTTTTTTGCCGGCAATTTGATTGGTGGATAAATAATCGAGTAATGCTTCAGCCCCAAGCCCCTCCACAATGATACGTCCCATGTGGGATACATCAAAAATGCCGACATGCCGACGTACTGCCAAGTGCTCTTCGACGATACCTTTGTATTGCACTGGCATTTGCCAGCCGCCAAAGTCGATTAATTTTGCGCCCAAAGCGCGATGGTGTTCATAAAGTGCTGTTTTCATAACAGCACTCTAAAATTTTAGCTAGATAAAATCAAGGATAAGGTTTTTGGAAAAGATGATACCTGCGCTTTTGTATTTGTTCCGGCAGGCGAGGATGGCTTGGTTGATTTTGCGGCGGAGCATGAGTGGATCAGCCGTCTTTGCCCGTTCCCCCAGGGAAGCATAGAGCTGCTGCTGTAGGTCACCGATCTGTTTCACTAAGGCGACACCACGATCCACAACTTTTGGATCCCCAATCATGTAATAACCCGCTAAATCATCCGGAGCTATCTGATCACCCTCAATACTCCCTAAGATGAGATCGGTATAAAACCTTGCTGTAGGGTGTGTCGCCAGACCTGAAGTTATCATCAAATATTTGAAAATCATCTGATTACCAGAGGCGCATTCCGCAATGAAATCTTCGATCCGATTGAAATCGAAAGGTTCTTTTACCAGTGGCCGAGTGACCCGTAAGTGGTGTTCGCGATCGAACATCAGGAACGAAGGCGAGAGATGTAAAGGAGTCATTTGTTGTTTAATCAATTGTTCCACAAATTTTGCCAGTTCCATGGCTCGAGGCTTATCTTCCGGATGGAGTTGATCTTCTGTACTTGTCCATTGGATCGTGTTCAAAGGTTGCAACCTCTCCATGAGAGCGAAACTGCCATCGTGGGAAATCTCCAAAAAATTTGCAGGTTTTAATCCGAAGTACTCGCTGCGACGCGTAAGGGCGTCCCTCAGCGCCAATAGGGCACAGTTATGCACAATTACTGCCACCTTTTCGGGCTGTCCCTCAAGCGAGTATACATGAGTGAAATCATTGGCAAATTTATAACCGCGCATTTCCTGTCCGATGACAACTTCTTCTCCGTTTAGATAGAGTTTTGTTCCGCTGGACAGATTTTGTTGCCATGCGAGGTGTGTCGGATCGGTTTTTTGGAAAACAGTGCACCCATTGTCATCCAGGTAGAGTTCCAGTCTGGATAGATTATTTTTCCGTTCTGCTTCCGTTTCAGTTTTTTGCTTAAATTGTATACTGATAGCCTCAAGAGCTTTATGTACGCGACCGACTTCGGGATTAATTTTATTGAGCCTTACGATCCATTGATTAATCTCTTTGGTATCGGAAGGGTTGACATTTTTTCCTCTTAAAATCTTTTCAAATATTTCAATAGGCAAAGGGCTTTCTGTAATGCCCTCAAGATCAATAATTTTTTGGCAGTTTTGCAGCTCGTCAGTATGTTCAAGAAGAAACGTCTTAAAAATCTCATGTTCGTGGCATTGTGGGTATGCCTGCGACTGTACCAACCTGATGAACGGCTCTGTTGTGGCATTCCATTTAGTAATTCGGCTTCGGGCGGTGAAGTACAGATCCTCATTAACGGCATATCCATTGCCTCTAGCATCCAGGTATTTCTGGTAATTTATCAAGTGGGGAACGGCTTCTAACAGATGGCGGCGGAAAACTTCGTGTGTGTGTAGGATAGCCTTATGGAGATTACTGAAAGGAGATTCTTCGTCTTTCAAAGGCTGTCTTATTTTGTAATACCAACTCCATAGACGGCCAAATAAGTCTGTCGAACTGAAAATATTCTTTCCAGAAGGATCCGCAACAAGAAAAGACAAGTTGTTTTCAGGGGACTTCAGGGCGCGATAGATTTCACGCAAATTGCTTTGTAGAGTGCACACTTTCATTCTTCTTCTGGAGGCACATAACGTTGGTCGCCGAAAATCAAGTCTAGATTGAGACTGTGTTTTTTCTTGTATTCTGCCTCAGCCCGTCGTTTGAAAAAAGCGATCTCGTAACTGGTTTTGTATGACTCTCTGCGAGAATGCCAGCAATCCTTGCTATTATCTTCGAGGTCTGCGGCATAGTAATGGACGATTCCGTCTTCAAGGGTGATGCACTTGATGTAGTAGGGGTCGACATAACGTGCGTAAAAACTATCGCATGCAATATAAATTTCGAAATTTGATGGGAGAAAAGGAACATTGGCAAATTCTGGCACCAGATACATGTTGTCATTCAGCTTTTTCACAAGAGCCTCAACCAGATCGACAATGAGCTCACGAGCTTTACAGGGGTCCAACAGATCTTCTGTATGCATTTTAAGCTGGATCGTATGGATGCCGCCTTCATTATAAAATGTTTTGGCATTATCTAAGTGTAGGCGTCTCTTTTCTCTAAAATTTACACCGACTTCCTGGATGATATTTGTGATCTCATCACAATGGATAGTTAGCGTGGGAGGGGGTAAATCGACAACAGGTGCTCTTGGAATATCGTTCGTCTTGAAGTCACGCATCCGGTCGTCCTGATACGTGGTGGGATCCCAGTAAGAGCAACCAGTGAGGCATTGGAGTGCAAATAAGGCAAAAACTAAAAGGCAGCGCATGGGTAAGCTCTCATTAGGAAATAAGACACTAATACTATTGTTTCTCATAATATTTGCAAAGCAAAAACGGAATGGTTCAAAATGAAGCTGTTTCGGGTAACACAGCAAAGAGCATTTCGGATGTAGTTCAGAGATATCGCTAATCAATCATTCGCCCGCACCCACGAAGTATGATGCGGGCGAATTTTTCGAAGGAGCCCAAAGTCGCCTTGATCACCTTTTCGGTCATCCAAACCGATAGGCGATAATCACCTGCATGAGGTGAGTTTTCACTGCAAGGGCGATCAAGACCCAAAAAGGCACTTACTCCAGGCTTACGGTCAATGGCACACTTTCTATCTCTGATGCATTATATGAAAGGAGGGTATAGGTGTCCACAACAGCGGAATTGCGGTTATGATCTTTATAGATAAATGGACCTGACGCTCCTGTGGTGAAAATCAAGACACCATTTCGATAGAGATGGTAACCAACAACCGTAGGATCTGCACTTGGTGTCCACACTAAGCGGTGTACGCGGTCGGTTTGAGTAAGAAATCGAATCTTAATGACGGATCCCGTAAAGCTTGAGGCTGGGGCTGGAATGGCCACAGCAACAGTGAAGGCTATGCCTGAAGGACCATTTCCATTATCTATAGTGGTTGTTACCGTATTATTCACCAGATTAATCACCGAGATAGATGCATCAAAAAGATTGCCTACATAGGCTTTTGAACCATCAGGATCAATAGTAATAGCATTGGGAAACGCTCCTACGGAAATTGTAGGTGACACAATAGCGTCCGTTGCAGTATTAATAATCAAAACCGTATCATCCCCTGTGCTGTTTACGTAGACGAAATCCCCATCGGGTGTAATTGCCAGACTGCCGGGATCATTTCCTACAGAAGTAATTGTAGCGATGACTGTATTGGACCCCGTACTGATGACTGAGACAGTATTGTCAAGTGAATTAACAACATAAACTTTGGCACCATTGGGCGTGACGGCAACACCATCAGGAGATGACCCTACGGTAATAACCGGAAGGGTTACAGTATCAGTGCTTACATCGATAATGGATACCGTGTTATCCGACTGATTGGTGACATACACTTCTGTACCGTCTGGAGTAATTGCTAGTCTTGCTGGATTGAGTCCAACAACAATCGGAATTCCAACGACTGTATTTGTTGCAGTATTTATCACAGAAACAGTGCTGTCCCCATTGTTTACCACATACACTTTGGCTCCATTCGGTGTCACGGCAATACCTAGTGGAAATGAACCTACCGCTATAGAAGTAACGATAGCATTCGTTGCCACATTCACCACCGAAACATTGTTATCTCCTTGGTTCACCACGTAAGCTTTGGTTCCATCAGGGGTAATACAGAGGGAGATTGGATTTGTTCCGACTGTAATTTGTGGCACAACGACAGTGTTCGTAGCTACATCGATGACGGTAATCGCATCGTCAGAATAATCTGTAACGTAGGCCTTTTGAAAGGCTGAGATCTCTTGTGACCCCACCAAAAACCACCAAGCAAATAAGCCTAAAAGAAAGTGATGTCCTGGAAATTTCATGACGCCTCTCATTGAATTGATTTTTTACATTGATAAGTGCACAATAATGATTTGAAACATATATCACAAGTTTGGAAAATTGTTTTAGATGAAAAATTAGCCTTGATCACCCACTCAGGGAAATTTTTCGATCATAATTTAGCATGGTTCAAAATAGAGCAACAACGGGTAACACGAAGTGATCAGAAGTCTTGTCCCCCTGCAGTTAGTAGGTCGACAAGTAAGTCTTGCCCCCCCTGCAGCTAGTAGGCCGACAAGTAAGTCTTGTCGGACGACTACGTATAGGCCAATTATTTATAAGGAATGCAATGGTTCAAGTGTTTTTAATGTATGCTCTGTTTGGGAGTATTTTCAGCGTTGGTAAGGTGGCTGTCGTCGCTTCGCAACCCTATTTCTTGACAAGCATGCGGATGTTCTTAGCTGGGGGATGTATTTTGAGTTATCTATTTCTGAAACATCGATCCAATTTAAAAGTACCGAGAGCATTATGGAAATTATTGATTCTCGTCGCATTTTTCAATGTTGCCATTACGAATGCTTTTGAGTTTTGGGGACTACAGTACATGAATGCGGGGAAAACCTGTCTCATTTATAGCCTGGCTCCATTTGTAGCGGCGTTTTTTGCCTATCTGTTTAAAACAGAAGTAATGACTTCAAAAAAGTGGTTGGGGTTGGTTGTGGGGATGTTGTCCCTTTCTCCAATGATGCTGGAACCGTGGATGGCAGAAGCGCAAGGCGAAACGAATCTGTTTGAGTTACTTGCCGAGTGTGCTTTAGTGGTCTCTGCAACTACCTGTGTCATTGGGTGGCATTTTGTCAAAAAACTGACAGTTCAGCATCAAGTTCCTGATGCTGTAGTTAACGGCTACAGTTTCCTGCTTGCCGGCATCATGTGCCTGATGCCTTCGCTCCTGCTTGAACAATGGACCCCAGTTCCTGTGATGGTATGGTCAGACTTTTTCTGGACTTTAATGTATATCGTTATTATCCACAACCTCATCTGCTACAGCATTTATGCTGCCTCACTCCACCGGTTTTCAATCACTTTTATGATGTTTGCCGGACTGAGTACCCCCATATTTGCTGGCCTTTTCGGGTGGCTATTTTTGGGAGAGGAGATCACCCTTTCTTTCATCATTGCCCTGATAGGGATCACTGCAGGCCTCACAATATTTTCTCTTGATGAAGGACGCCAAGTTATCACGGAGAATCAACCCAGCTTGTGATGACTGCCGATTCAACCCCTTCTTCTATGTGTGCCACATCAAAGCCAAGCATGCATTTGTACATCATGACTAAAGGCTTTGACAAAAGTTCCTGAATTTCTTTTCGTGCTGCCGGCTGGATTAGGATCGTTTGTGGCATCCTTAGGGATGTTTTGTGTTTGTCGTTAAGACTACCGTCATCATCAATTGGTGTATCGGAAAGATTGCAGTAATCCCCTAAAAAATGTAGGTAAATACTATTCTGGTGATAAACCAGGGCCACAGCGAGACGCATGGTGACATCATAGGATTGGTTGTCAAGTGTAGGCACCGGGACCGGGGTGGTTTTGATAAATTCTTCTACGAGGAATGACGTAGATGAGTCATTTGCCCAATAGCTATATCCGCGATCCGGATTTTCTGTTAGGCCGATATTTTTGTTCAAAATCGACTGTAGAGTCGTATCCAAATCACTGTTATTGATGATAATTACCCCTCTTCCCCTAATGGCTGTGAGAGGTTTAATCACCAACATGTCGCTATCGATTTTGTTTTTGATTTCAGCAACCAATTGTTCGCTGTATTTCTTGGGAAAAAGACCCCACTTCGGCTTTATATTTTCGAGAACTGGGTGGCCAGTAAAGAGTAGACTTTGAGTATATTTATCGGTCATGCTATTCACACTGGCTCTATCGATTAAAAGGACTCCGGAGAGCATCGAATAACCATTTCTTAAATCCCCGATCTCGCTGAGTCGCATAAAAAGAATCGCATGGTAGCTTGAGATATTAGTGGGGTCACATACAGGTTTTCGTGCAAGTTGAAGAAACTTTTTCGACTGGTATAAATTTTTAAGTGAAGGGAACGGCTTCCATCCTTGAGCACTAAATAGCTTTCCCATTTTTTCATGGGCTATGTGTGGTTTGACAAACCAAAATGACTTTCCAAATTGCGATAAGAACTGGCAGACCCTTAATCCTACAATATCCTTTTGTTGATAAACATAATCACAGCCTTCAAAGCTTGATTGGGACAGGGGTTGTATCTCACAAATCTTGACCCCCTCATTCTCCTCATATTTCAATTCGATCATGAACAAACTGATATCTGCAGGAAGTATAGAAGCTGCATAGCCCTGGATGGATAAGATCAATAGTGAACAGCAAAAGAAAGATAAGTAAATTATTGAAACAAAGTACGAGTGTTGTTTCATCGGACAATTCCTTTTATGGACTGTATGTTTTCATCGTAAGACAGTGTCCTATCGAGTTCTGTTGGAACTATGAACTCGACAAGTCGAGCGATATAAGAGCGGTGACCTGTCGCACGTACCCCACACGCTTTGAGGCAGAGAAAAAAAGTCTGGGAAGACGATAAGCCGGATTTTGTTACTGGCATCGCAAGATGCCAGCCAGCAATCATTCATCTAGGGACCCCGTTGCCGAGATCCTCAAGCAACCTTTAGGAAGCACAGCGGAGAACTGTATCGCTTCACATCGGTCTTGCTTCGGATAGGGTTTGTCGCCCTCCGGGTTGCCCCGGATGGGGCCAGCTCCTAAAGCCGGCGTTTCATCCTGTTCCCGGCACGAGGCCGGAACGGCCTACTTTCTGTTACACTTTCCGTAGCCTTACGGCCCCCAGTCTTTCACTGGTATCCTCTCCTATGAAGTCCAGACTTTCCTCTCTCGCCGCAAAGCGACAGCGACTGCCTGTCTTCCCAGACACAAAAAAAAGACCCGACAGATGTCGAGTCTTATGAAATCAATGATGAGTCACAATCGATCCAAAATCGATGATACTAGACTTTTGTTGTACGGCGACGGCGTTGTTTTGTTGCCACGGCAGTGCCTTCAAGGGCTTGACTTTCTTGCCAGTAGTGAATGCGCGAGCAATGTTCGCAAAATACCAGGCGTTCTCCTTTGCGGACGAGGTTTTCATCCTGAGCAGTCAACATGATATGGCATCCGCTGCAGCATCGGCCTTCGATAGGAACCACAACGCGATCTTTTTTATTACGCAGGAGGCGTTCGTAGATGCGGAAGACATCGGGATCGGCTTTAGCGACAAGTTGGTCACGCTGAGCTTTCAGTTCGCGCCCTTCTTCGTTGATTTTATCGATGCCTTCCTGAATTTCAGCTTCAAGCACTTTACTGGTAGAGATCGTTGTTTTCAAAGTATCGTTGAGAGCTTTTAGGGAATCTTCCTCAGCAGCGAGTTTATCAATATGATCGCTCAGGCGCTGTTCTTTTGTCGAACGTTCTCTGTCTGCTTGAGACATTTCGTGGCTGAGAGCATTAAATTCGTCGACTTTTTTAATAGAACTTTGCTGTGTTTCGAGCTTTTTGAGCTTAGTTTTAATGTCAGCGATCTCTCCCTCGATTGATCTGATCACGAGCTTGAGGTCAGCAATATCCAGAGCCTTCAATTCCGATTGCAAGCGAAGGTCATTCTTAACGCTATTGATATTGGCAAGATCTTTTTGTCTTTCCGTTTTCAAGCGCATTAATTGGATCATTTGCATATCGAATTCTTGGATATCTAGAATAGTTTTCAAAGCTTTGAGCATACGTCTCCCTGGAGAGTAAAGGTCTAATAACGGCAGGCAAGACCATCCGGATAGATCGCCTGTGTTGCCAGGATACTGTCTTTGTACGTTAATAATCAAGGAAAAAAAAGACCCACCTCAAAAAATTGAAAAAATTCGTTGACACCTCAAGTACCTTGTATTACATTTCGTAAGTAAAAAGACCCTGTATTTTTATTCAAGGATTGTCAATGGCAATTAAAAAAACACCTACTTTAGATTCCTCAGAACAGCAGAAAAAACCTTCATCATCGATGGCATTGTCGTCCAGTGGAACTTCTGGATGTTGCAAAGGAACAACGCAGTGTTCAGCACCAGTATTGACGAAAGAAGTTTCCCCCTCGTTATTTACAACAACAGGAACAAAACCGGCAACAACACAAATTGTCATCAAATATGATGTCGGCTTTAACAATCATTTATTCCTTCGCGGCAAAGGGGCTAATTTGAGCTGGGAGAAAGGGATTCCTTTAAAGAACGTTAAACGGGACGAGTGGACCTGGGAGACAAGCACCCCGTTTTCTTCGTGCGAATTCAAAGTACTGATCAATGACATTCACTACGAGACGGGTGAAAACCACAAACTTAATTGCGGCGCCAGCGTCCATTACACCCCAAAGTTTTAGGGACCATATAAATATGACTGCGATGATCACCTAAACGGGGATGATTGAACAGGTGATCATGAGCATCCACAAACGTTACCTTTATTTAAACCATGCCCTTTTTTCCTTTTTTATTTCCAGAAGGATAAGGTATACTGCGGCTTATTGTTTCCACTAACACAGCCAAAAGGGGTCTTTGATGGCAAATACATCACGTTTAGCACACTATCTGTCTAAAGTACCCACTGCACAGCAAAGCAGTGCAGTCATTGCCTATCTGGCCTCACTTGATCATGTCGGAACGGTTTTTCCTGAAATATCAAACAGTATTGTTCAGGAATTGAAGGATCAACGCTCCCACTTAAAACTGATAGCTTCGGAAAATTATTCTTCCCTCGCCGTTCAATTAGCCATGGGCAACCTGCTGACAGACAAATATGCCGAAGGGTATGCGAAACACCGATTTTATGCCGGTTGCGATAATGTCGACACAGTGGAAGAATTAGCTCAAAATGAGGTAAAGCGCCTGTTTGGCTGCGATCACGCTTACGTACAACCGCACTCTGGGGCAGATGCTAACCTTGTCGCTTTTTGGGCCATTCTCGTCCAACGTATTCAGAATAAAGAAGTGGAAAAATTAGGCAAAAAAAGCCTGGATGAACTCACTGAAGCAGAATACGAACAAGTGCGCCAGCTTCTTGTAAACCAAAAGATTTTAGGCATGTCGCTCAACTCAGGAGGCCACCTCACCCACGGCTACCGGCATAACCTCTCTTCAAAGATGATGCAGGCATTCCATTACGATGTCGACCGCACGACCGAGCAGTTAGACTACGCCGTCCTTGCCAAGCGCGCAAAGGAAGTTAAACCAACCATCCTTCTCGCCGGCTATTCGGCCCACCCGCGACGGCTTAATTTTGCAAAAATGCGGGAGATCGCCGACTCTGTTGGCGCTGTCCTCATGGTCGATATGGCACACTTCGCCGGATTGGTCGCTGGAAAAGTATTCAAGGGAGACTGGGACCCTATTCCTTTCGCCCATATAGTCACGTCAACAACGCACAAAACATTGCGCGGCCCGCGCGGAGGACTCGTTCTGTGCAAAGAAGAGTTTGCCGAAACTGTGAATAAGGGGTGCCCACTAGCGCTTGGAGGGCCCCTTCCCCATGTGATGGCTTCTAAAGCTGTGGCTTTTAGGGAAGCGAATACCCCGGCATTTTGCCACTATGCCGAACGTATCGTAGCCAATGCCGCGGCACTGGCTGATCGTCTGATAGAACGGGGCATCCGCCTCGTCACTGGTGGCACGGAGAATCATTTATTAATCATGGACATCGGTCGTTTTGGAATCACCGGACGCCACGCAGAAAGCGCCCTGGCACAAGCCTTTTTAACCGTCAACCGCAACGCTGTCCCCTTTGACGTCAATGGCCCCTGGTACACTTCAGGCGTCCGCATGGGAACTCCGGCAACAACGACTCTTGGCATGGGAAAAGAAGAAATGAGGGAAATCGCCGATATTACTGTTGATGTACTCAGCCACACGCAGCCTTCAGTATCGCCGAAAACAGGACTACCAAGCAAGGCAGCCTGTACAGTGGATCCAGAAGTCCTGAAGCGGAGCCAACACAGAGTTCTAGAGCTCCTCAGCCGGTTCCCCCTTTACCCGGAAATTGTGCTCTTGTAACGAAATTGCAAAAGGCACTTGAAAAAAGAGAGCGAAGCGTTTAGGCTAGTGTCTACTTGTATCAATAGCTACGTTTAAAGCTGAGTGGAATCATTCGCGCAGTTTTACACGTAGCTATTGATACAAGTAGACACTAGCGTAAAAATCATGGAGAAACAAATGGCTAAAACAGACAAAGAACCTGAAATGGCATCCTCAGCATGCTATATGAAGCTGGAAGACAAGATCGATGCTGCCCTGCTCGACTCACGTCGTATTTTTCTTAGCGATGCTGTTGATAGTGAAACTGCAAATACACTGATTAAACGGCTGTGGTACCTTGAATTAAAAGACCCGGGGAAACCCATTCTCTTTGTCATTAACAGTCCAGGGGGGTCTGTAGACTCAGGATTTGCTATCTGGGATCAGATTAAAATGATCACTTCACCTGTAACAACTCTTGTCACCGGCTTGGCGGCCTCTATGGGATCAATCCTCAGCTTGTGCGCCGCTCCCAAACGACGTTTTGCCACACCAAATGCGCGGATTATGATCCACCAACCGATGATTTCCGGTGTGATCAAGGGGCAAGCAACTGACTTGGAGATCCAAGCCAAAGAAATGTTAAAGACACGCGGTGTGATTGTCGATTTTTATGTCCGCGCTACAGGCAAAGACGCCGAGACAATCGACCGAGCCATTGACCGCGATAATTGGTTGACTCCGGAAGAAGCTGTAGAGTTTGGATTACTTGACGGGATCATCCGTACTTTTAAAGACCTGCACGTGTAAATGACACGGATTTCTTTCGCGAAATATTCGGGGTGTGGCAATGACTTTATCGTGGTCGATAACCGCCAAATAAATCTTGCCCCCCACCCCGAAATGGTTGCTCGCCTGTGCCACCGACAGCGTGGAATCGGTGCTGATGGGGTCATTTTTCTTGAAACATCATCCTCGGCCTCCTTCCGGATGAGAATCTTTAATGCCGACGGCAGCGAGGCCGAAATGTGCGGCAACGGGATACGCTGTCTAGCACACTTTATTCACTCCACAAGTGATCCCGTCGTTTCCACATTTACCATTCAAACAATGCACCAAGAGATGCATGTCGTCGTCAACGATAATATTGTCACAGTCGTCATGCCCCCTCCTACGGAAGCAATCCGAGTGCAGGATATTTATGTCGATGAAGCGCGTTTTTTTCTACATACTGTAGACACTGGCGTTCCCCACGTCATCCTGTTTGTTGAAGACATCAATCAAAGCGAATTATTCACTGTGGCACCCAGGATACGGTTCCATCAAGATTTTTACCCGAGAGGAACGAACGTCAATTTTGCGCAGGTCCTTCCCAACAAAACGGTAGCTGTCCGCACTTATGAACGCGGAGTAGAGCAAGAAACATTGGCTTGTGGCACAGGGGCTGTAGCTGTTGCACTGGCCGCCGCCGCCGCATATGGCATCCCGGCACCAATCACTATCCGTACGCGATCCGGAGACTGCCTATCTATCGATTTCCAGGGGGATCCCACTAAGCCGAATCGTCTCGTCATGACAGGTCCAGCCGTCAAGGTTTATGAAGGTCTTTTTTCGATTGCAGCGAAGGCTAACTTCGAGTAAACTCCGGCTAGAGTCTGATTTATGCAATCCGACTAGTCAATACAAGCTGAAAGGAAAAATATGGCAATTAAACAGCAGTTAGAAGCTCAAAACCCACTTATTTTACGCTGCAACCGATTGATGGAAGCATTCTCAAAGTCGGATGACGAGCGCGATTTCTATCTTGACCGTTCGGAAGGGTTCATTATCTACATCGATCTCGACAAGCCTGAAGAAGAACTGCAAGTTCTAGAAAAAGAACTGCAACGCCATCCTGAACGCTATTGCATTATCCCAAAGTTAACGTTCTATGAGACCAAGAAGATCATGGAAGGGTTTATCAACGAAAAAGTGTACGACATCGACACCAAGGAAAAATTATTGGATATCATCCAATCAAAAGAAGCTCGTGAGAATTTTCTTGATTTCATCTATGACCACCATTCCGAGATGGAAAAATGGCAAACCTTCTATCAGGAACGCTCTCGCATTCGGATCATCGAGTGGCTCCGCACCAACAATTTTCACTTTGTTTTCGAAGAAGACCTCGATCTTCCGCGGCTGCTCGTAGAAAAAATAAAAAAAGAATTATTTCAAACGAAAATTGGAAAAGATATCCAAAATGCCCGTAAAGGTCTCTTCGCCAAAGCAAAAACATATTACTCCAGCGAGGCTCTAAATCCACGACCAAAGAGAGGACGCCCTCCAAAACAGGTGCTAAAAGTCGAAGTGGAACATCAAGTCACCACTGACATTTATACTACAGTTCCCAATGGTATCCGTGGATTTTTATACATTCCTGATCTCCACAGTGCCTCCTCCGCCTCATTCTCTGCAAAACTAGGTGCCGAAGGGGATATTTTTTCCACACGGCGCAACTCTTCTTCGGATAACGATCTCAGCATGGATAGCTTTAATCAGAAACTTGAAGCCCTGCGAAGCATCTCATCAAAATGGAAAGATTCTGAGCAGGGAAAAAAACTACAAGCCGGTGCATTCTCTTCAGCAAAATTGATGCCGTTAAATCATGACCATGACAAAGAAAAAAAGAGTATTAACGGACAAAGTGCTAAAGAAAAGCACCTGACACCTTCTCGTTCACCAGCCCCACCTGCACAAAAACCTCCAACGCGGAAGCCGTCTGTGGCCGTAAAAGCCAAGGTAGCGGTAGCAACGAAAACAAAACCGACTGCAACGAAAGCAAAACCAACTGCAACAAAAGCAAAACCGACTGCAATAAAAGCAAAACCGACTGCAACAAAAACGAAAACGCCTTTACGAAGACTGATTAAGCATGCTAAAAAACACTTGGCAGTAGTCAAAAGCAGTAAAGCAACACCGAAAATACTGACAAATACCCACACTAAAAATACTGTCAAAGCCAAGGTATCTCCCCAGACCAAGGTCGTGCAAGCCGCAAAAAAAATGACGGTTAAGAGACCAATGAGCAAACGGCTCGTAAAGGCCCCAGCAAAGACAAAGCGATGAAAGGTCCTGTAACATTTGGGAACAGTACAAAATTAAATTGTACCATTGAGCACACCCTACTGAGACCGGATGCTGTTAAGAGCGACATCCGTCAACTGTGCGAAGAGGCGCTTCGGCACCACTTTGCTACAGTATGCATCCTTCCCACGCATGTCGAATATGCTGCACACATCCTAATAGGATCGCCTGTCAAAGTATGCAGTGTTGTTGGGTTTCCTCTGGGAGCCAATACGTCGGATACCAAAAGTTTCGAAGCTTCCCAGCTGTGCGCATTGGGCGCTCAGGAAATCGATATGGTCATGAATATTGGTGCTCTTAAGTCGAGAGAATTCCACTACGTCAAAGACGAAATTGCCAACGTTGTCAAACACTCATCCGCCTCCATTGTTAAGGTCATCATTGAAACATGCCTGCTCACCGACGAAGAAAAAGTTACCGCCTGCTGCCTTGCAAGAGATGCCGGGGCACACTACGTGAAAACATCCACAGGCTTTTCCAAAACTGGGGCCACGATAGCAGATGTCGCTCTCATGCGCAAAACCGTACCTGGGCACATGGGAGTCAAAGCCTCTGGTGGTATTCGCGATTATAAAACCGCATTAGCTATGATAGAAGCCGGCGCGGACCGATTAGGAACAAGTGCGGGAGTAGCAATCGTTTCAATTCAGGTTCAATAAATAAGGACTTCCCATTCTGTCCTGTCTAAAAATCGATTTCGATCGCACAGGTATCCATTTAACTCGAAACGAGTAAACTCACCAGTCAAAAGCTCTTCTACCATCCTACTTTTTCTATTTTCTTTAATGGATTTTTTTGATATACATCAAAAAATGTTTATCCAACAAGTGATCCTTCATAAAAATCAAAGGATGCGTCTATGAACAAAACAACCTCTATACTTACGATTCTATTTATCTTGGCAAGTGCCGCTTCTGGTTACTCTTTAAATCAGAAACAATCAAATAGTTTTTCAATAAAAGCAGCCCACAGTTCTCACTATGAAGGTGTTTCAAAGCCAGCTCACAGCGCCAGTTATCAACCAGCAGACGAAATCGTTGAACATAACACTTCAGTACTGTTCGACCTTGATGGAACCCAGGGTGATGTTGTTTCAATGGATCCTGCATCGGGAACATTCACGATTTTAAAAAAGGGTAATTACTCAATCTCATTTGCTTTGAACGTCTTTGGAAATGGTATTCCCGCATTTGGCATACAATTGAACCACGGGGAAATCCTCCAGGGGACATACAATCCAGCGCATCCTTCGAAGCAAATTGCACACTGCATGCATGTTAAAGTTTTAGTAGACCCTTCACTGGACGTTGGAGACACCATCAATATCATCAATTTATCTGCCAACACCTATCAGTTAAGTAACGAACGATCCGGCAACAACAATGGTTATTTACTTTTTAAAAAAATTTAAGGTCATTTTTGTGCAGCTAAGCTTTAGGTACATGTTCACGAGGTTTTGTGTCGGCCCTCCGGGACTCGCTCTTTTGCTTGGATGGTTCCCAGG
>JBAWVE010000003.1:0-31077 GCA_037147435.1 Parachlamydiaceae bacterium | reverse complement strand
CAGGTGATCTTGGCCATCCAAAAGTGTTACCTTCATTTGAACCATGCCAAAATAACCCCATGCTGAACCATGCCGAAAAAAATCTGTTTATTAATGGCTCTAGCGGTACTCTGCGGATGTGCTACAGCTCCGCTAATGCAAGAAGCTCAATTTAATGCTGTTGCCGTAGGATCGGAAATCGACCGGATAGCAGCGACATATGGCGAGCCCTATGAAGTGCGCGATCTTCCACATGGAGTGAAAGAATACCGGTACGTTCAACGCATACCCTGCGGCGCTACCACCATCGAACAGGTGGACTATATCTTCCATGTCCGCAACGGCAGAGTTGTTGGCAAAAATCGCCTAACATCCAGCAACACGTCAAGTTTCCAATTCAGCCAATAATTTAAGGTGCCTCTAAAACATACATGTTCACGCCATTGTTTGAACATGTAGCTCAGAATTTGCTTGGAGCATGAGCAATATAATACAGAAGGTGTGCCTTTGTTGACTCATTAGGCATCGCTTCGGCTATAGCTTTAGCTTTTACAGATTGTCCGAGGTCCGTTAATTCATGAACAATAACCTGCATGACTTGATCCCTTTTATGTTCATTTGGTATCATATTAGCCGCTTCTAAGGCTAGATCAACCCTCTTGCTATCTATTAGATGCTCAAAGAGAAGTCTAACAGGATTCATTGGTATGTTTCCCCATAATATCAAATCAATTCCCTCTATACCTTTAAGAATCCATGTCAAATCAAAGATGTTTTCACAAAAATCAGGGATTATTTGGCTCTCGGACATCTTTATTAGTGCTATTAGTCGCTTTAAATCCACTTCGTCTATATTTTTTAACCAATTTACAATTTCTTCTTTCAACCTGAGAATTGATGCTTTCACTGCTTTTAGATTGACCAAGGGCAATATTCCTGGGCCAGGTGTAATAGCACGAAGTCCTTCCCTTGTATTAGCGTAAGATTCTCCACGCAAATTTTCAGATAAAAATTCAACAAAGTTCTTTATCATTAACGCTTCATTACTTTTTGTAGCCTCTATCGCTTCTGTCTTCCAGTCCTTACTTACAGAACAAAGATTACTTAGACTTGCTGGGTCAAGATAGTTCATGATTTTTTTTAACACATCCGGTGGTAACTTTTTGAATAGCTGCCCTCCCCCGGCTTCACCTGGCGGAGGAATATTTCCTTCCTGAGGCTGAATTGGATTTTCAGAACCTGCTGCCCCAGTATTGCCTAAATTATGCATAAGCCCTCCAAAATATTTTATTGCCTTCAAAATCAGCTAGAATTTTTACTCATATTTTTGTTTAGTTGTATTTTTAAACATTATATTACTTTAATAATATAAAAACAATCTATTTTTGGCATGGTTCAAAATAGAGCGAAAATGGGTAGCACAAAGTAATCAAAAATCTTTACCCCTGCAGCAAGGTACAAGCGAATTATTCCTAAGATTTAGAAAGCTATAATCACCTGAACGAAGAGGATTTTCAGTCAAAAAAATAAAATAACAGGATTGGCAGGATGGGTAGGATAAGCAGGATACCTTCGGTCGACCAGTTGAACTTTGCCAAAATTTGGGGCAGGTAGATGACTGCTTCTGTCGCTGTATTTTAGCAGAAGACCCATTCTAGACGGGTTCTCTGAAGCTGAATTCCGCTAACGAACTTGTATTCTGCTGCTTTGTGCTGGATCAAACTGGCCAGACCGATAACGACCCCGACTCCCATGATTGATATCCCTGCCGAAACAGAGGATGCTGTCAAAAGGATAGCTGTTCCAATAATAGCAACCGCCGACGCGATGATTGAGATGATGGAAGAGATATTTTTTGCCTTCAATCTTCCTTTTAATAAGTAGAGAGTCTCATTAAGAATTTTTTCTCCATCCGCTTTTTTGTCGCTATTAGCCAGATCACTTTCGATAGCGACCAGCGCATCAGCAAATTTAACTTTGTCTACATTGAATGTTTCGGAGATGAAATCGTCATTAACAGCTTGTTTCTGCTCTAGATGAAGAAGAAGTGCGCGGTATGTTTGTAATGGAGTATTTCCACTCGCCACCCCATTTTTCTCCACCGCTTCCATTTCCCTGATCAAATTTCTCGTGCGAATAAAAGAGCGGACGTTCGTGACAATCGCTGGTATCGAAAAAACTGACATGGCAATAGAAAATGGAGTAAACCACGTAAACGTACGGACGACCACAGTTCTGATCCTGTTCAGGGCCATCACAAAGTACCCGGTCGTCTCAGCGGTTTTCTGAAGATTTGTCACGACATGAAGGGCAGAATCCATTTTATTTTCTGCAGGTTTTCTGCCGATCAATCTGCAGGTTTTTATGGCCTTGTATAGGTAGACCGGAGCCAAAATCACAGTTGCTAAACCTGCAATCACGCCAACATTTTTCCATAGATTTTGACTTTTACCTACGAATCTCGACAGTGTACAACAGCCCTCCTTTATGGCATTTCCTATAGAAAATGCAGCAGAAGACACCACGCTCAGTCCATGGGTGGACCCGCTGGTACTTGTGGGTAGTGAGGGCGTCATAATGCTTGTTCCATCGTTTCCAGTTGTTTTTCAAAACGATTGCGACTGATGTTTTTTCCAATGATATCTGCAACGGACCAGACAGAATTTACAGCAACGGTGGCAAATCCAACCGCGATCAACGGGCTGAAAAAGAGGCCGAATCCGATCAATCCGAGCACATTCCTTGCAATACTATATATTTTAGAATTTTTTGTTGCGGTCACTCGATCGACCAGCGTTTCCATTGTGGATTTCAACGCTTTGTTACAGTGCGCTATTTTGTCGAAATCCCCAGTGGCAAAAATCTCTGTAGCAGTGTCCTCAATCCTTTTCATACTCGCGATAAGTACTTTGGGTGAAATATCGAAATGTTTGGATATAAAGCTATTTTCTTTTGATTGTTTGGTTTCAATCAGTTCTCTCACATTTTTGTAATCGTTTAGAATCCCGCCTTCTGCACTCTTACCAAAAGCGGCGGCACCTTTAAGTTCTTTAGAGAATCGGCACCCTTCAATCAGCTTCTTCGTCGTCAGGATAATATCGAAACAGGAAAACACTGATCCAATAATGCCCAAAGGACTCGCCCAAGCAATGCTTTTTACTCCGACAGCTCCTGCGCCAGCAAGTCCTCCAGCAGCAGTCGAAATACCACCAGTCACCGTACCGACTCCGGCAGAGATATCAAGAGCGGAGTCGATTTTTTCATTTCTTGAAGAGTTCTTAAAAGAAAAAACGGTACTGACAATGGCTGCAATCCGCATAGGAACAGAAATAAAAGCAAACATTTTCAGTGGCTCAAGAGGTCTTGCATTGCTCCGGCAAAAATAGGCCATCGAATGGACCACGTTTCTACAACAATTAAGTACACTCCCTGTCAGGGAAATTTTTTCCTTGGGGTTTGCATTAGCGATACCATTCAGAATCGTACACGGCTTTTGACTCCAACTAACCCCTGTATTTGTGATTGTGCTTGTCATGTAATTCCTTTTGTTTAAGTACCTAATATTGTACCAAACAATTGTTAAGAGAATATTAAGATACACAACATAAATAACATACAATAAATAAATAAAACAAATGTAAGATATTAAATATTCATAATACTCGGTATAGCTTAGGTATTTCTTGACAAAAGACATCGACAAGTCGATGTAATCCAAAGCAGTGACAAGTCCCCGCACTCCAAATTTTAGCTGAACTCCCGTGAGTTGACACCCTAGCATTGAGAAGAATTAGTGGCGTGGTTTTGTGTCGACCCTCCGAGGCTGAGAAAAAATTAGCAACCGCCGATTATTTTCAAGAGGCATGTTTTTTGACCGAAAAGGTGATCGTGGCCTTAAATACGATCGTTAAGGATCTCTTCGCGGTAGCGTTCCATAAGCTTGACCATGAAGTACACGTTGTGCACTGTCGCCAAACTCATAGCCGTAAGCTCGTTAGCTTTGAACAGGTGATGCAGATAGGCGCGAGAAAATTGCAGACATGTTGGACACCCACACCCTTCCTCTACAGGGGAAAACTGGGTAGCATTGACAGCTTTCGTGATATTAAGCCCCCCCTGCTGCGTCAACAATACGCCGTGGCGTGCTGCGCGGGTCGGATAGGAGCTGTCATAGGTGTCGATGCCTAGAGGGACGCATTGCTCCAGGGAAGGGAGATCCCCGATCCCCAATAGGTGGTTTGGCCTTTCTTCCGGAAGCCAGGGCAAAATAGCAGAAAGCAGCGTATACATTTCTTCTTTATTCTTCCCGATGCTGCCGCCAATGGCGAATCCATCAAAGGCGAGATTCGCTAAAAAAGTACAACTCTGCCTGCGAAAATCGAGGTTGATTCCACCGTGAATCACGGCATACATCGCCTGGGATTGCGGATTCGATAAATGCTTTTCCAAAGAACGTTGTTCCCAACGGTGCGTACGGTCCAGAGACTTCTTCAATGCCTCTTGGGCGATGTGATATGGGGGTAATTCATCAAATGGAATGATGATGTCGGCACCAAGATCTTTTTGCGCCTGAATAGAGCTTTCGGGAGTCAACAGCACCTTGGATCCATCGCGGTACGACCGAAAAAGCACCCCATCTTCTGTGATTTTAAGAACCGATCCCGCAGTTTTTTTTGTTCCCCGGCTTTTCAATTCATCAGCCACAGAGCCATAAGCAAGACTGAAGACCTGAAATCCGCCGGAATCCGTGATAATGGGAAGCTTTCGATTGATAAATTTGTGAAGCCCTCCAGCCTGGCGAACGACTTCTGTTCCGGGCTGGAGCATGAGGTGATAGGTGTTACAGAACATCAATTGGAGGCCGACATCATGCAATACAGTATTGTCTAGCGCTTTGACGGTACCATTCGTCCCGACAGCGACAAAATTTGGAGTATCAATCACACCATGCGGGGTGTGGATGCGGCCGACGCGTGCCCGCGATTTTTTTGAGCGATGAATCAATTCGAACCGGAATTCTTCAAAAGGTTTTTCGTTCATCCTTTGGCCCACCTGATTGCAGAAGTACTGAAGGAAATGACAATCAGCTTAATGAAAAAGCTGACGAGGATAATATCTGCCATGGAATTAACGATTCCATAGAGGCCCACAAAACTGAATAGTATTGTATCAAGCAATTGGGACACAACCAGAGTGATCGCAATACGAAGGGCAAATCCGCCTTGAGGAATGATTTTTTTAAGGAAATCAAAAAGGACAATATCAACACGTTGAACAATGAAGAACACGCTAATCGATGCCACCAACAAACGCGGAGACTGAGAGAGGATCGTGACAAAAGCTTCCTGGGTGTTGTCATGCAGGCTGGGTTCGTATAGAAGGTGGAGCTGTGAAACCAAAGCAAAAAAACCCATGAAAAAGAAGCATACCCACGTTGCTTTTTTGGCATCTTCACGACTGAAGTATTCCTGCAAAAAACTCAATCCCAGAAGGCTGCCTATAGCAAAAGCATCGCTGGCAGTGACAGAAAAACCAAAAAGCGTGATCTGTTTCAACACAAATAAATTGGCGACCAATGCCTGGATGGCAACCCAGGCAATCAGCGCCGACTTACCCAGCTTTAATGCACCGATGGCAAAACCGACAATCAACAATATCTGAATAAAAAATAAAACTTCGTTCATACCTGATCCAACTGTTAGCCACAAAGCACGCAAGTATAACAGAACTAATATTTTAAATACTAGAGGGAATTACAAGACGGGTTGAAGGCACGAAGCGTTTTGACCGAAAAGGTGATCAAGGCCTCGCCGCACTCGAAATGCTCCGCAACTTCTACAGAATCTCTGCGGCGAGGGCAGCAAGCTCTGAGCGCTCGGTCTTTTCAAGGAATACATGGCCATAGATCCGGTGGTCGCTAAAGCGTCCAATTGTGTAGGTCAGTCCATTGGAATCCTTATCCAGGTACGGATTGTCAATCTGGGTTGGATCCCCTGTTAAAATAACTTTTGTCCCTTCACCGGCGCGTGAGATAATTGTTTTCACTTCGTGCGGAGTAAGGTTTTGCGCCTCATCAACGATGATATACATTTTCGGCAGCGAACGACCTCTAATATATGTCACAGCTTCCATTTCGATTTTTTTACTCTCCATGACCCAACGTAAAGTTTCATTAGCCTCATGCCCGGAAGACTCACACAGGAACTCCAGATTGTCGTAGATGGGCTGCATCCAGTTAAACAGTTTTTCCTCTTTCGTCCCGGGAAGATACCCGATATCACGTCCAAGCGGAACAACTGGACGGCTGACGAGAATACGCGAATAGAGTCCATCGTCAAACACCTTGCGCAACCCGCAGGCTAATGCTAACAGCGTTTTTCCTGTCCCTGCCTGACCAATCAGAGTCACCAGTTTAATGTCATCACGCATTAATAGATCCACCGCACACCGTTGTTCCACGTTACGCGGCTTAAGCCCCCAAATGGGTGGTGTTTTCAGCAACGGCTCAAGCGTCTTTTTTACAGCATCGAATTTTCCCACAGCAGAGGAATGTTCAGGGGAAGTTAAAATACAATATTCGTTCGGATGGCAATCCAGGTGAGGAAGCGAGACAGAGCCATCCTTGTAAAAAATATCGATATCATGCTTGCTTGTCTCAACCTTACGAATTCCCTTGTAGATAGCCTCATAGGCAAATTTTAAGTTTTTATAATCTTGCGCCTGCAGCCCGATGGCCTCCGCCTTGATTCTCGCAGCAAAATCTTTGGAAACAAAGATGACGTGCTCCCCCTTTTCCTGCAGGAGATAGGCTGTCATAATGATTCTGTTATCATTGATCGATAATTCAATGTTGTAGTTGGAATCGGTCTTCATTTCCAATTGGATACGAACTGTCGATCCATTCTCGAGCAGAACACCGTGACGCAAATCGCCAGTGCCGATGCTAGGGAGCGAATCGAGTAAACGGAACACCCCACGCGAGTTTTTTCCTAAATCGTTAGGCAGGCGCTTCATTTTATCGAGCTCTTCAAGAACAGTAACTGGAATGACGACGTCGTGCTTAGGGAACTTAGTGATAGCCTCAGGGTCGTGAAGCAATACGTTAGTGTCGAGAACAAAAGTTTTTTTAGTCACGGGAATCTCCTTTTTAAGGACATGGATTTCAAAGTTCTGGGTATACAATGATTGGTAAAAATGGGTAAAGAAAAAAATTCAAAATATTAAAGGGAAGCGACAATGGAGAGGAAGAATGGGTAGGATAAGCAGGCATACCCATCCTGCCAATCCTGTAATTTTATTTTTTTGACCAAGAATCATCTTTGCTCAGGTGATTACAGCTTTCTAAATTTAGGGAAACGAGTGAAGCGCGGGCATGCGCGCAGGAAAACCCAGCACTCAAAGCCATTGACTGCTAACATTGATTGACAATAAAAAGCAAATCCGCTATAATAAATATTGAAAACGGAGGAGCTTTTATGAAAATTACACAAAATAATCTCTCTATTCCCCCTTACCTATCCACCACGTGGGATCAGATCAATGCGCTATATGTAAAGGACGGGAGTCTTGTTATCTCGCTTAAAGACAAATCAGCGATCACCATTCCTGGATTGACAGAACCGGAGATCGAATCTATTTTCACCGCTCACGCCACATTCCTCGAAACCCTTTTAAAACTTACTCAACATATACGAGAACGCCCCCCCTCATCGCAGCCCATGCAGATCATACCAGGTTACCCCTTTCCACTACCTGCCGACATCCAGGGGGAAAATATAATCCCCTTACGACTCAATCTTGACAACATCGAAACACTAGCTTCATCGCTGCAACATACACCATCGCAAGCCCATCTACCCGACCTCCCCGTCGACATGGTAAATAAAATTGCCGCGATTGCAAAAATTGTAGCCCCGGAAGAAATGCAAAGCATGCCAAAGCCGGAAGCGCACTGCAACTGCCCTCATTGTCAAATCCTCCGTGCGATCCGCGGAGATTCCAAAGAAATTCCGCACGAACATATTCACGAACCTACTAAAGAAGAAGAAGTTTCTCCAGACGACCTTTCCTTTCAAGAGTGGAACATTAAGCAGACGGGAGATCGGTTATATACGGTCACTAATAAGCTGGATGAACTGGAAAAGTATAATGTTTTTCTGGGCGAACCGGTAGGCTGCACTTGCGGGGTTCCCGGTTGCGCACATATTCTTGCCGTCCTGAAAAGCTGAAGCCACAGCAGTTCGCGTGAATAAATTTTATTGAACGCGAAGATCGCGACGCGAGCGATGATAAAGAGATTTTTCTTGTTATAGAATTTTTTTTAGCTACACTCGATTGCTTCGCGATCTTCGCGTTCAATAAAATTTATTCACGCGAGGTGCTGATAAAACCATTCTTAGCTTGTCAGAAAAGATATGTCATATTAGAATGACGATTTAATCATAAACAATCCCCATCTATCAGGAGTTTTACAATGAGTAAACCAGCCGTACTCTTTTTATCTGGCATGGCAGTATTGCTGCAATCAACGACGCTGCTAGCCGATAACAACACATTTTCCCAACAGGTATTTTCTATACCGCAAGCAAAAAAAGGGGGAGATGGTCCTGCTTCCCCTTCGCAAAAGCAGCCCGTAACACAAGGAGAAGCTCCCAAACAAGCAGCTTCTTTTAGCGCATTCACGGGAAAAGTTACCAAAAATAAAGTCAGGCTTCGCATTCAACCAAGCCTTGAAAGTCCTATTCTGAAGGAACTTTCTCCAAATGACATGCTAATTGTCGTTGGAGAAACCGAAGATTTTTATGCAGTACAGGCACCAACAGGCATTAAAGCCTACGTTTTCCGAACATTTGTCCTGGACAACGTTGTGGAAGCAAGCAAAGTAAACGTCCGCCTAGAACCTGATCTAGAAGCCCCAGTCATCGCACAAATGCACTCAGGAGATCGCGTTGAAGGGATTATCAGTCCACTTAATAACAAGTGGCTTGAAATTGCTCCGCCAGCATCCGCACGCTTTTACGTCTCTAAGGACTATATTGAAAATATCGGAACCCCTTCCGTAATGGCGAAACTGGAAAAACGACGCGATGACGTCAATATCTTGTTAAATTCGACGTACCTTTCAGCTCAGAAAGAAATGCAAAAACCTTTTCCTGAAATTACTCTAGAAGGCGTCTACACAAGCCTCAACAAAGTGATTAACGACTACAGAGATTACCCAGAACAGGTTGCAAGAGCCAAAGAGCTTCTCATCAGCACACAAGACAACTATTTGCAAAAGAAGATTGTCTTTCTTGAATCCAAAACTAAAACCGTTCAGGATGATTGGGAATCCAAAAGTAACCAATTGAACGAGCAGGTAAAATCCCAACAGCAAAAAATGTCGCAGATGGAACAGATGCTGAAGAAAAACAGTGGAACAGTAGCACAGGACAGTAAATCAAGCCAAGACCAGCTTCCTTACGGAATGAGCAACAAAATGGCGGCATGGCTTCCTGCTGAGGCATCTTTGTACACAGCTTGGCAACAGTCCAATCCGGACAGATCCCAGACAGAGTTTTATCACGAACAATCAAGCCAGTCCGTTGCCCTGAAAGGCATTTTGGAACCATACAACAGAGTCATTAAGAATAAGCCAGGAGATTACCTTCTGGTGAACCAGACGACTCACCTGCCTGTTGCCTATCTGTACAGTACTCAAGTTAACCTACAAGACCGTGTAGGGCATGAGGTTACTGTGTATGGATCCCCACGCGATAATCGCAATTTTGCGTTTCCGGCATATTTTGTCCTGTCGGTAGAGTAAGCGGGAAAGGGACGCCAGGATAGATTCAACTGGCCCGCACCCACTTCGTGGGTGCATAATGATTCCACACATTACCTGGGGCTGCGCAAGCTTGCCCTGGGCTACACTCCCGCACCCACTTCGTGGGTGAAAGCAGCCCACCCCGCTGTCCCTGTTGTCCCTTACGTCCCTGTTGTCCCTTACCTCCCTTACGTCCCTTACCTCCTTTTGTTTTTTTCTTTTTCTTTCTTTTTCTTGCAAAAAAAAATCATAAGCCCCTATACTCTCGACTCCGTATGCGGGCGTAGCTCAGTTGGTAGAGCGTCACCTTCCCAAGGTGAATGTCGTGAGTTCGAATCTCATCGCCCGCTTACGTTAAATAGTGCTGGATAATAAACCGGGATATCCATAAGCTGGTTATTTTTTAAGCGGGCGTAGCTCAGTGGTAGAGCATCACGTTGCCAACGTGAGGGTCGTGAGTTCGAGCCTCATCGCCCGCTTCCTTTATATTTATTTGCGGGCGTAGCTCAGTGGTAGAGCATCACGTTGCCAACGTGAGGGTCGTGAGTTCGAGCCTCATCGCCCGCTTAATCAGTCTAGAAGGGAGGATTTCCAACTTCCCTAATAACAATAAGAGAGGTTTTCTGTGGACAATTCCCCATCAACTTTCAAAAACGATTCAGTCGCAGTAACGGTCACGCACAAACCAGGTAGTCGGGTAGTGTTGGAAGTGACAATTACTCCAGAAGCTGTACAAGCTGGATACAAAAAAGCGATTGCAGTCGTTAGAAAAGAGGTATCAATTCCTGGATTCCGCAAAGGGAAAGCTCCTGAGTCTGTGATTGTAGCCAATTATCCCAAGCCGATTGATAAAGAGTGGAAAGATATCGTCATGAACACAGCATTACAGGAAGCTGTTCAGCTGACGAAACTGGCTCCGTTTAACAAGACAGTGAACTCTGCAGACCTAAAAAGCTTCTCTAAAGAGACCGGAGCCGTTTTGCACTACGAGTACGAAATTTTCCCAAGAGTCCCCTCGATCGTTCCAGAAAATCTATCGATTCCAAAAGTGGACCTTAGAACAATTAACGATGACGCAGTAAACACATTACTCGAAAACCTGCAATTGCAAAACGCTGCGTGGACTGTCATTACAGACCGTCCAGCCCAAGAAGGTGACTTTATTGTTGTCAATATCGATGACATCAGCGGCACCCCTCGCAACATCTGCCAAGGCGCCCTTTTGCGCTTTACAAAGGACCGGATGGATCCATGGATTTACAACCTTGTCCTTGGACTTGATTCAGGCAATGCCGTTGAAGGAATGAGTGAAGGTCCTAAGCATGACGAGGACTGTTCTGGATGTGCGGATGGAAGCCATGGGAAAAACGACGAGTTTATTCCAACACTTTGCCGGATCACGCTTCAAGAGATCAGACAAGCAACACCCCATGCGCTTGACGATGAACTTGCCAAGAAACATGGCGCTACCGATTGTGAAGATTTGAAAGAGAAAGCGAGAAAAGCTTTAGAAAGCCAAGCGACAAACGAACAGAAAGAAAAACAACGCAGTCTGATGGAAAAAGCGATTCTTGAGACCTATCCGTTCGAGATCCCCATTTCATTAATCGATGCAGAACTTGCCAATATGGAAGCCTCCATCAAACAAAAACTGCAATCGGAGAGAGTTCCAGCTTCAGTAATCAATGCTGAGACAAAAAAAATTAAAGATCAGTTAAGACATCGGTACGCACACGACTACATTCTCTACTTCCTCATACAGAAAGCTGTGCAGGAACATCAAGTGGCCATCACCAAAGAAGAAATCATGATGGAACTCATGAGACAGATGCTTTTGGAACAGCAGGAAGGGATGACAAAAGACTCAGTAAAAGACCTGAAGGAGCGGGAAAATCAGGTTGCCTTACAGCTGCTTACAATGAAAGTACTTGATTTTCTGATCGCAAAATCGGCATGATCGAAAAAGTGACAAAATAGAGTGACCACTGTAGGGACGTGTATAAATAAATGACACAGTCCCTAATCCAAATTCTCGTTTAACATGAGGCTGAGCTATGTCTGAAACAAGACCTGTCATGTCGCTGACCCCTTACGTTGTCGAAGACACCGGACGCGGCGAGCGATCAATGGATATCTATTCGCGTCTTCTAAAGGACCGAATCATTTTTATTGGAACTGAAATCACTGACCATGTAGCGAACGTCGTTGTGGCTCAGCTCCTCTTTTTACGTATGGAAGACCCCAAGAAGGATGTTCACGTCTATATCAATTCTGTTGGCGGATACATTACTGCTGGCTTAGCCATTTATGACACGCTGCAATGGATGGGATGTTCCATTCACACGTACTGTATCGGGCAAGCCTCCTCAATGGGAGCTTTGTTGCTGATGGCAGGAACAAAAGGAAAGCGGTTTGCGCTTCCTAACAGCCGCATCATGATCCACCAACCGTACGGCGGTGTAGGCGGAACTTCAACCGATATCGCGCTGCAAGCTAAGGAAATTCTCCTATTGAAGCAGCGAATCCATGTGATTATGTCGGAACACACCGGACAATCCGTTGGAAAAATTGCCGCAGATTCCGAAAGGGATTTCTATATGAGCGCACAAGAAGCAAAAGACTACGGCCTGATTGACGAAGTTGTCACCCCAAAAAAATCCCCGAAATAAGTAGACTTGCAGTATGAACAAAAAATTGCCCCCTCAAAATAGCTCAGTATCTATAGCCTGCTCATTCTGTGGCAGGACTGAAGAAGCTGTCGAAAAATTAATCTCTGGACCAAACGTTTATATTTGCGATAAATGTATCCGCCTATGCTCGGGAATCATTGATAAGAAAAAGCCGACAAATCACGAATTTAAGATTTTGAAACCCCAGGAGATTAAAGATCGACTGGATAGTTACATCATCGGACAGGAAAAAGCAAAGCGGGCGATCTCTGTTGCTGTGTATAATCATTACAAAAGGATACGCTCTAACAGTAACAAAACCGGCGTTGAACTAAGTAAGTCTAACGTTCTTCTTTTTGGTCCTACCGGCTCTGGAAAGACCCTAATTGCAAAAACATTAGCTTCAATCCTGGATGTGCCATTCACTATTGCCGATGCCACCACACTGACAGAAGCGGGATATGTTGGAGAAGATGTGGAAAACATCATCCTCCGCCTTCTTCAAGCTGCGGATTATGATGTATCTAAAGCTGAATTGGGGATTATTTATGTCGATGAAATCGATAAAATTAACCGCACAACGGCTAACGTATCGATCACACGCGATGTCTCCGGGGAAGGAGTGCAACAGGCTTTACTTAAAATCGTCGAGGGAACAATTGCAAACGTGCCTCCAAAAGGTGGTCGAAAACATCCTAATCAAGAGTATATCAAGGTCAATACAGAGAATATTCTGTTTATTGTTGGGGGCGCCTTCGTCAACATGGAGAAAATTATTGCCAAACGCTTGGGCAAAAGCACGATTGGCTTTAACTCAGCGGAGAAGGAAACATTTGATTCCCACCAAAAAAGCATGCTTTTATCAAAAGCCGAACCTGAAGACTTCATTCAATTTGGAATGATTCCCGAATTCATCGGTCGTTTTAACAATATTGCTAACTGCAATGAATTGACTGTTGAAGATCTGGTTGTCATCCTTACAGAGCCCAAAAATGCCATCATTAAGCAATATGTTTCCATGTTTGAAATGGAAGGCGTGAAACTCAGTTTTTCAGACGATGCATTGCGTGCTATCGCTGCTAAAGCTAAGGATGCTGGAACCGGCGCCCGTGCTTTACGCATGATTTTGGAGAATTTAATGCGTGATCTGATGTTCGAAGTTCCTTCAGACGATACAATTTCAGAAATTATTGTCGAAAAAGAGTGCGTAACAGACAGTGTACCTCCGCTTGTCAAACGGACCGGCAAAAAGATCGCATAATTTAGAAACTCATGGTATATGTAGCGTAGGCTACATAACCCCTACATTGCAGTATAGTACTATGTACACGTATGTGAGACTTAACGATGAGGCTTCGTCGATAGTAGAGACCCTCATCCCTTATGAAGAGAGGGATCGACTGGCGACAAACGTGCAAGCTGTTGTGACATCTGTCGAGACACGAATTAGTTTCATTGCGTACCAGGATGAACTCGCTGTAGGAATTCTTCAGGCCGACTTCACTAAAGCTGAGAATTCTGTTTATTTTCACACCCTCTATGTGACGCCTGAACACAGGCAGCAGCATATAGCTTCAGCTTTGTTGGCGAAGGGGATAGAGGAAATGAAAAAGGAAAAAGCCTCCATTTGCACTTTCATTTACACCAAAAATGACCCTAACGCACCAATTGTCGAGAAATTATTAGCCGAATGGCAAGGGACGCGTCCCTTCATGAAGCGGTGTTATTTCGACTACACATTCGATGCGCCGTGGATGCATCTTAACTACAGATATCCTTGTGGATATGAAGAATTTCCCTGGAAAGATTTAAAGGAAAGCGACCGAGTCGACATCAAGAATAAAATTACACAGGGGCGCATCCCTCAGGCACTGTCCCCTTTTCGCAAAGAAGATTCCATCGAATCCCTAAATAGTTTAGGGTTGCGTTTTCAAGGGGAAGTCGTGGGATGGATGATCACACACCGCATGGATGCCGATACCGTTTGTTATTCCAATCTTTTCATCGAGAAGCCTCTACAAAAGCGTGGAATAGCCATGACGCTGCTGATTCACAGCATCCGATTACATCTGTTGTCACCAACAAAGAAATTTGCATTGATCGAGATTCCCTATCTACTCGTCGATTCCTCGTGGATCCATCTCGTGAATAAGCGACTGGTCCCCTACACAGTCCGCACAACGAACCTCGTTCAAGCCTGGTGCCAGTTAAACTATACATAATTGTGTTGGTTTCCCTGAGATCATGCCCCGTTGAGGCTGTTATTTGAAGTCGCCGTCTTGATTGAGGAGGCGGGAGATAAACAGGCGATAGGCCGGCTGGTCTCTAAGCGAGTCCAACCATTCATCATGAATGACGTCATCGAGATCCGGAAGGGCACCGCATAGCTCCCCTCTTTCAAGATAGTGGATTGCCATCTCAGGACGATTGGTCAACGCATGAAGGCATGCCAGATTGTAAAAAGCATGCTGATTCCCCAAGGCCACGGCCTGTAGGAATTTACTTTCTGCCTGTTCAAAGAAATTGCGACTCATTTGTGAATGTGTTGTCGGATCATACGTCAGTAGCGCTAAATGCAATAGAGCGATTCCGTAATCATTCCATGTTAACTCATCCTCTGGATCGTTCAAGACAATTTGTTGGAATATTTCCACTGAATTAGTAAAACAGCCGACGTCGGAATTGAGCTCTCCAAGATGCGACAGCGTCAAGGCCAAATTATAGCGCGCATGGTGATATTCTGGATCCAGCTTAAGGACATGAGCCAATACCTGAATGGCTTTTTCATAATAAACGGCTTCATCATGAAAATCCCCAAGGAAATCCAGGGCGCATCCATAATTATACAGCCATTCCAACTCAATATCATCACCCTCTATCTCTTCCAGGCGCCCGCTAATCGCTTGTTCAAATTTTTCTGCAGCCCGTTCAATATGGACGCGATCATTGGTTATTTCACCCAATTTCATGAGTGCAACGCCCCAGTCGCTTAAAAATTGAGGCGAAACGCGCACCCCTTTGTCTCCAACATGATTGCAATAAGCGATGGCTTGTTCAACCATAGCGGGATCTTCTTGCAACTCACCGAGGGCGAGGCAAGCGAGGAGTATTCCGTGCAACAGGCGAGGATTTACACTATCGCGGGCTAATCCTTCTTTGTACTGTTCAATCGCTCTTTCGTAATACTTGACATCGACAAAATAGCGTCCTAGTTCACTTAAGCATGTTCCATAAATACACCAGGCCTCAGGATCGTCAGGAAGAGCAATTAACGCTGTTCGGATTTTCCCTTCGGCAATGCGGAGAATTTCTAAATTTTCGGTATAGGCAGCATACAGCATTTCAGCTTCGCCCCATCGCAATAGAACGATAGGATTATGTTGTTCTATGTCCGCGGCTCGTTTGAATTTATCAAAACTCAACTGAATCTGTTCTGCATTGTGTTGATTCTTACCAAATCTGGTAAATAATTCCGCCCAACGAAGCCATATTGTAGAATCTTCATGATTAAGCTCTGCAGCCCTTTCAAAACACTCGTTGCTTTTGTTGAAATAATCTTGAAACTCTGTGAAGTCATAAAGCCGTTGCTGAGTACATCCCAGATTTAACCACCCCTCATAATTCGAGGGCGCTAAAACGGTCACTTTTTCGTACCGGTCGGCAGCTTCGAGAAAAAGCTCTTCCCTGCCCATCAAGCAAGCGAGTTCGATCAGAACATTTCCGTAGTCATTGTAGAATTCAGGAAGATCGAGTCCGGCTTCTTCAGCCAAACGGCATTTTTCAAGGGAACTAAAATAATCGACGGCTTCTCCGGAGTGTTTTCCGTGGTGAAACCAGCATACAGCCCAATGCCAATAGAAGGCTTCGCTTTGTCTAATAGAATTCAATTTGCCAAGCCGTTCGGCTTCAGCAAATTTTTCATCAGCCTTTGAAAAGTAGGTCGCGTCTTCGTAAAAAACTCCCATGCGAACTAATACATTGCCAAAGGAGTGCCATGCATTCATCAGATAGGGATCAAGCTCTGTTGCTTTTTCCAGGGCAGCGGCAGCTGCGATTAAACAGCGAATATTTTGTCCCTGTGCGGCATAAACAAGAGCCTGTCGAAAAAATATAATTGGACTGTGCGGAGCCACACGCGAAGCGAGTTCAAAACTTTCTAATACACGGCTGTCGCCCTGATTCAGCTGCAGTTCCCCTTGTTTGACAAAAAGGATTCCCAATAATTCTTTTTCGTCGTGAGTCATGGAATTCCATGCAGCAGGATCTGTATAGGATGCAAGCTGATCAAACGCACTGTCAGCAAGGATTTTTTTAAATTTTTCCTGAATAGACATAATACCTTGGGTATAAAGGATTACGATAGTATCAGATTCCCTTTTAAAAAACAACAAAGTTCGGAGAACGATGTTTTCTCAGCCTCTCTGAGGCTGAGAAAAAATCATACCCTTAATTCCTTTTTTTTCAAACCTCAAAGCTTTCGTACGGCAGCGATCATTTCTGAGAGGTCAGTAAGCGGCTGTTCGCAGGCTCCCTGATGGCACAGGTACAAGGTTGTTTTCCCATCTATAGGTTTTTGGAGCTCTATGAAGGGAATGAGTTTTGTCAGGAGCTCATCATGTGAACGCTTCCAGATGATAGCCCGGTGAGGGATGAATGCACGATATAACAACTGATGCAGTTCATCCCGATAGTGTTCTTCTTCATTGAGTGCGATGACAGCCGTGATACTCTTTTGATCATAATACCTCATGAGATTCATCACATGGTAACAATATCCCGGAGAGTAGCTGCAAATAAATTTTTCTGCTCCACGCAAGATATCTTCGGCCTGCTCCAGATAGCGTTGATCGAAAGTCAATTGGTACAAGCGCAGAAGATTTTCGCAATGAATAGCATTCCCTGACGGTTCGGCGCCGTCGGCAAACTGGGTTTTACGCAAAATAATATTCTGATCCTTACCATCTGTCTGGTAAAAAGCGCCGTGTTCGACTTTGAATTCATCTTGCAAGACATCCGTCATTAATAATGCCCATTCCAACCACTCGGTGCCTTGTCCGACCTCAAACAAGCTGAGTAGTCCCCGAATAAGAAATGCATACTCGTCAAGACCTGCTACATACCCCCCTTCACCATCACGCCAGCGTCTTAATAGGTGGCCTTCGCTCCATAAATTACTCTTGATAAATCGTGCAGCGCTTACGGCAGCGTCTGTATATTGACTGGCAGAAAAAGCAGCGCCTGCCTCAGCCATGGAAAAAAGCATCAAACCATTCCAGGAACTTAGAATTTTATCATCCTTGAGGGGGTGTTCTCTTCTCTCTCTTGCTTTCCACAAAATCTGCCGCTGCAAAGCAAAAAGAGTTCCCAGTTCTTCAGCATCCATCCCCACATTAATGGCGAATTCATCCAGGCGCTGGGGGGTGTGAAGGATATTTCTCCCATCAAAATTTCCCTCTGGAGTAATTTTGTAAAAGCGCCTGAATAGAGACGATTCTTCATTGCCAAGAATCGAGCAAACTTCATCTTTGGTCCACGTATAAAAGTATCCTTCATGCCCTTCTGAATCGGCATCTTCAGCGGAATAGAACCCCCCTTGCGGATGGGTCATATCACGCAGCACATAATTTAATACGTCTTCGCAAATTGCCTTGTAAAATGGACGCTGCGTCATTAACCACGCTTCCAAATAGCTGTAAGCGAGTAAGGCATTGTCATATAGCATTTTCTCAAAGTGAGGCACTAACCAGCTTTCGTCAACGCTATAACGGGAAAAACCACCGCCTAAATGATCGTAGATCCCCCCCCGCTGCATCATATCCAAGGTTCTTTCAGCTAAAAAGAGGGAACGGCTCTCCCCTGACATCGAAGCGTAATGAAACATGAAATTCCACTGATAACCAATGGGAAACTTGGGGATTCCACGAATTCCCCCATAAGTGGGATCCGCCATCTTAAAGAGCATTTCCGCTGTTTGCTCTATTTCCAGCTTATCAGGCAGAGTATCCCCCTCGAGATGGACATTTTCTGCAAAGACATCTACTATCCGCTCTGCTTGCTCAAGGACTTTCTCCTTTTCATCGCCATGCCAGACTTCCTGAATCCGATGAATGAGATCCACAAATCCATTCAGTCCGTGACTGGCCTTGGGGGGGAGATAGGTGGCTGCAAAAAACGGATGCAGCTCCGGAGTCAATATTACATTCAATGGCCATCCGGCAGCACCTGACATCATGCTATGCGCAAATTCCATATACAGGCTGTCAACCTCAGGCAGCTCCTCCCGATCCACTTTTACATTGATGAAGGTATCGTTCATTAACTCAGCAATCTCCGGATCTTCGAATGACTCCCGCTCCATCACGTGGCACCAATGGCACGTGGCGTAACCTATCGATAGGAAAATGGGTTTATCCTGATTGCGTGCTGCCTGAAAAGCCTCGTCACTCCACGGATACCAGTCCACTGGATTGTGGGCGTGCTGCAGCAAATAAGGCGATTTTTCCCGAATCAATCTGTTAGTATGTAAATTGCGCTCCCCCATCGAAAACTCCTGCCAATAAAATCGTGAATTCTCATATATAGCAATAATCTTTCTTTAAGTTGAGATAAATCGGTTATTCGGAAGAATTGGGAGCAATGGAAGGAACGAGCAGGTCCAAAGGGCAATGGACGAACGCACATGGACGAACACAATGGACAAGCAGGCAAGAGAATTCTTGCTTGATTAATGTGGCAAAAATTTTCTTGCCCGTTTGTCTATTGCCGTTCGTCCATTGCCCTTTGGAGCTGCTCGTTCTGTCCATTGCGTTCTGTCCGCATCGCTTTTTTCATGTATCCCTGACATCTTAGTATTAGCGATTTGAGTGTTTATATAGACAAAATTAATAACGTCTAGTAGACTTACCCTTTTCGTGTCTTTCTATTCACATCTTTTAAATGAGGTGAAGTATGCCCTTTATTCCCATGCGCCCCTTGCTGGACTATGCAGCAAAGAACAAGTTCGGTATTTGTGCTTTGAATGTGAATAATATGGAACAAATTCAGGCGGTGATGAGTGCAGCCCGTGTGACGAAAAGTCCTGTCATCATACAGGCCAGCCGCGGGGCCCGCAAATACACCGAAGATGCCTTTTTGCGCCACCTTATGCTGGCGGCGGGAGAGCTATATCCTGACATCCCTATCGTCATGCACCAAGATCATGGAAATAGCCCTGAAACATGTTTCAGCGCCATGAAAAATGGGTTTACCAGTGTCATGATGGACGGCTCTTTAGAAGATGATGGCTCAACCCCGTCAAGCTACGAATATAATGTCGCCGTCACTCGCTACGTCGTTGATGTCGCCCACTCCCTTGGCGTTTCTGTCGAAGGGGAATTAGGGGTCCTTGGATCTCTGGAAAAATGTTGCGGTGATCAGGAAGATGGCCACGGTGCCAAAGGAAAACTCACCCTCGAGCAGTTGTTGACAAACCCTGACCAGGCTGTTGATTTTGTGAAAAGAACAGGCGTTGATGCCTTGGCTGTTGCCATCGGCACAAGCCACGGCGCCTACAAATTCTCCAAAAAACCTACCGGAGAGGTCCTCTCTATTAAGAGAATCCTCGAAATCCATGAAAAACTGCCTAATTGCCACTTGGTCATGCACGGCAGCAGTTCCGTTCCTAAAACACTTTTGGATGTCATCAATGCCAATGGCGGACACATCCCCGAAACGTATGGAGTCCCTGTTGAAGAGATCCAAAGAGGGATACAGGCTGGCGTGCGCAAAGTGAATGTTGACACGGATAATCGCCTGGCGATGACTGGAGCAGTGCGGAAGTATTTTATGGAACACCCTGCAGAATTTGACCTTCGCGGGTGGATGAAAGAAGCTCGCAGTGCGATGCAGCAGGTTTGTGAAGAAAGAATGAGACAATTTGGACAAGCAGGCCATGCCGCCCAAGTCCCTATTGTTACATTGGAACAGATGGCTAAGGACTACATCGCCGGAAAGTATGGTGAAAGCGCTAAACCGCGCCGAGCAGGCTGAGAAACAAATGGTGGTCGCCGGGATTAGCGCGTGTTTTTTGTCAATTTTGTAATATTAACCCAAGTTGCCAGACATAATGAAGAAAAAAAATTTAAGAACTCAAACGGACAAGAGAAACAGCGCAAATATCCTTGGTGAACTTTACTCGGCGAAATCTGCGGCAGTTTTTAGTACACTGCTTTGCATGGGAATCAGCGCAATCGCTGTTGCCGCCCCGGGCACTGAACCTCGCATATCAGCAGCACAAGCCTTAGTTTCCACTCGTCCGGAAGTGCCGCAACCGTACGAGAACATGGCTTCTACGCTGGAAATCGATTCCCTCCGCAAGCAACTTCAAGATAAAACGAGAGAGCTGGAACAGTATAAAGTTCAACTTTTCCGGGCTTCCCATCCACAAGACCAGACAAAAATCACAGCGCTTAGAAAACGAATTGCAGAAACTGAAAGCGACAATGAGAATTTGGCAAATCGTATTAAGACATTAGAAACCTCTTTAAGCCAGGCTAACGAAGAAATTCATCATTTGGAACTAGCCTCAGTTTCACTCAGTGCATTGCTGGAACAGGTTTATGCCCATGGTGAACTGCTCAAAAAGAATATTTCCGGATTGGATACCGCTGTCATCGCCTATCAGCACCAAATCGAGCAAATGGGGCGCAAAAATGATCGGGATATTCGAGAAGCTAATCAGGAAACTTTGAGATTGAAACGCGATTTAGCCGAAGCGTATGTCAGCGCCCAACGAAATCAAAATGAACACACTGTCATGGCATTGGGTCAAATTGCAATGGCATTCGACCACGCACAGGCTATCCACGATGAGAAAAACCAACAATTGGAAACCCTCAGATCCCTGTTGTCCGACCAAGAAGAACTTAGAGAAAAGCTATTAAGCGAACAGGAACATCTCATCGCTCAGCATAAAAGTGAAACATTGGCGCATACACAGCTTACGGAAGAACTCAAGGCGCAATATCAAAAAGAACGTGAATATGCCTTGGCCCTGCATGAGATGGATGCGCTGGCAAGGGATCAACTCAAAGAACTCCTCCAAAATGAACAGGAAAACGATCGGCAACTTGTCCTGGCGGAGCATGATGTCGAAAGACTCGCATTAGAAGGACTGATAGAAGAAAATAAAAATCTGCTCACAGCCGCGGTCAGCGCTGCAGGCGATCATACCAAAGAAATCAAATCCCTACAGAAACTACTCACAAAACAACAAGACGCGCATGCAAAACTGCAAGAATCTCATGAAATGTTAGCATTTCTTCATGTGGCTGCAGAGAAAACAATGGAGTCCCAAGCGGCAGGACAGCAGCAGCTGTTAACGGCACTTGATGATAGAGAAGAAGCCCATGTATCCGCCCTTGCATCTACAGGACACAGTTATCAAACCCAGCTGAGCACTAATGAGGAAAGGTTTCTAGAAACAAAAGAGGAGCTTCTTGCTGCCATCGCAGCAAAAGACATCGAGTTAGCCTTCCTCCAACAGAAATCTCTAATGGCGAGCGAACGGGAACAACAGCTTACAGCCCTGGTTCAGCTTTCTTTTGAGCAACAAGCTGAACAAGAGCTTATGCAGAGTCAGTACGCTTCGCATAAACAGGCACTTGAAGAAAAACTTTCAGCCGGGCAGCAAGAGGCAGCCCTTTTGAATCAGCACCTCCATACACTATCTTTGAAACATGCTGATAGTACCCTGCAAGAAGCTTATACATTGTCTCAAATGCAGGAGCAAGAGCAACGGTTGGCAGTACTGCAAGAATTTATTACTGAGCAGCAAGCTCTGTACACATCATTGCAAAGCACCCACAAATCTGAGGAAGAGACGTTACAGGTCGGAATCGAAGAAAAGCTCTCTCAAATGGTGGAGCAGGAGCAACACCTAGCGGCATTGCAAGAATTCGCTGCCGAACAGCAGATTCACTACGAAGTACTGCAACAGACACACTCATCAGAAAAAGAAATTCTACAAGCCGGGATCGAAGAAAAACTCGCTCAAATTGAAGAACAGAAGCAACAACTGATAGCATTGCAAGAGAGTATTGAAGAACAGAAGCAGCAACTGACCGCCTTGCAAGAGAGTATTGAAGAACAGAAGACGCAGTATGCTTTACTGCAAAGCACGCACGAATCAGAAAAAGAAACTTTACAAGCCACCATCGAAGACAAATTGGCTGAAGTCTCCGGTCTTAACGAGCAACTTCAGACTCTCGCTCTCAAAAATGAAGAACTTACCGGACAAAACGCCGATTTCAAACAAGAGATCAGCGTGGCGATGTCCAAAGCCGAACAATACGAAAGTGAAGCCTCGGTCCATATGCAAGAGATCGGTGCTCTTCAAATAGCGAGCACGGAGTTGAGCCTTTCCCTTTCTAAAACACAGGAAGAAGCGCTAACCCTAAAAGATTTGATTGCTGTTTTAGAGTCCACTGCAACAAGTCAAGATGCTGCTGTAAAAGCTCTCCAAAACCAGACAGATGAGACTCTCAGCTTAGCTATGCAAAAACAAGAGGAGCAACTAATAGCTCTTCAGCAGGATAGTGCCGAACAACAAGCTCAATATGCACTATTGCAAAACACACTTGAATCCGAGAAACTAGCCTTGCAAGAGAGCATTGTGGAGCAACAGTCTCAATATGCACTGCTGCAAAACACACTTGAAGCCGAAAAAATGGCCTTGCAAGATAGCATCGCTGAACAACAAGCTCAATACGCATCATTGCAAAACATACATGAATCCGAAAAAATAGCCCTGCAAGATAGCATCGCTGAACAACAAGCCCAATACTCATTGCTGCAAAACACGCATGAAGCAGAAAAAATAGCCCTGCAAGATAGCATCGCCGAACAACAAGCTCAATACGCATCACTGCAAAACACGCATGAAGCAGAAAAAGAGATTCTTCAAAAGCACATTGCTGAACAGCACGCCCACTATGCACTGCTGCAAAATACACATGAATCAGAGACAACGACTCTGCAAGAAAGCATCGCCGAACTGCAAGCTCAGTATGCCTCGTTGCAAGACACTCTCGGATCAGATAAAATAGGCCTGCAAGAAAGCATCGATGAACAGCAAGCTCAATATGCTTCATTACAAAACACCTATGAAGCCGAAAAAGAAGTTCTTCAAAAGCATATTACTGAACAACACGCCCAGTATGCAGTGCTGCAAAATACACACGAATCCGAGACACTGGCCCTGCAAGCAAGCATTATGGAGCAACAAGCCCAATATGCTTCACTGCAAAACATGCATGAAGCCGAAAAAGAAGTTCTTCAAAAACATGTTGCCGAACAGCACGCCCAGTATGCCTTGCTTGAAAGCATACACGAATCTGAGAAAATGGCCCTGCAAGAAAGCATCACGGAGCAACAAGCCCAATATGCTTCACTGCAAAACACACATGAAGCCGAGAAAGAGATTCTTCAAAAACACATCGCTGAGCAGCATGCGCAGTATGCAATGCTGCAAAATACCCTCGGATCAGATAAGCTAGCCCTGCAAGAAAGCATTGCTGAACAGCAAGCCCACTATGCAATGCTTGAAAGCACGCATGAAGCAGAGAAAATGGCCCTGCAAGAAAGCATCACTGAACAGCACGCCCACTATGCTTCGCTTCAAAACATGCATGAATCCGAAAAATTAGCCCTGCAAGAAAGCATCGTTGAACAGCAAGCCCAATATGCTTCGCTGCAAAGCACACATGAATCCGAAAAAGAGATTCTTCAAAAACACATTGCCGAACAGCACGCCCAATATGCAATGCTTGAAAGCACGCATGAAGCAGAGAAAATGGCCCTGCAAGAAAGCATCACTGAACAGCACGCCCACTATGCTTCGCTGCAAAGCACACATGAAGCAGAAAAAGAAGTTCTTCAAAAACACATTGCCGAACAGCACGCCCAATATGCCTCGTTGCAAAATACACATGAAGCAGAGAAAGAAGTTCTTCAGCAGCACATCGCTGAACAGCAAGCCCACTATGCTTCGCTGCAAAACATGCATGAATCTGAAAAATTAGCCCTGCAAGAAAGCATTGCTGAACAGCAAGCTCAATATGCCTCGTTGCAAAATACACATGAAGCAGAAAAGGATATTCTTCAGCAGCACATCGCTGAACAGCAAGCCCACTATGCTTCGTTGCAAAATACGCATGAAGTAGAAAAGGAAAGTCTGCAAAAACACATTGCCGAACAGTACGCCCAGTATGCTTCGTTGCAAAACACACACGAGGCAGAAAAAGAGATTCATCAAAACCACATTGCTGAGCAACATGACCAGTATGCGTCGCTGCAAAATACACACGAATCCGAAAAAAATGCCCTGCAAAAAAGCATCGCTGAACATCAAGCACAGTATGTATCGCTGCAAGACACACACCACTCAGAAAAAACCGCATTGCAAGCCAGAGTCGAAGACAGACAAGCTGAAGTCACCAACCTTACAGACCAGCTTCAATATCTTTCTCTGAAGCATGGCGATGTCGTCACCCAAAATAATGAATTAGACCAACAAGTCAAACTGGCGATGTCTATCATTGACCAATACGAGAGAGATTCTCTGACTTTTACAAGAGAAATGAATGCCCTGAAAACGGCAAGTTTCGAACTGGGTGAATCCTATTCTGCAGCCCAGGACGAATTGTCAACAATGAAAGACCTGATCGCTCTTTTAGAATTTAAAGCAAAAGAGAAAGACCTGGAGTTAGCAGCCATGCAAAAACAATCAAATGATGCTCTCTATTCAGTAGTCCAGGAAAAAGAACAGCAGCACGCCGCCCTTCAAGCACACATCGCAGAACAGCAAGCCCAACACTCAACACTCATCGAACAGCAAGCAAGAGAAACACTAGCTCATACACAAGAAAAAGAACAGCAACTGGCTGCCCTGCAAGAACACATTACCAACCAGCAAGCACAACATGAATCGCTGTATAGCACATACGAGTCACAACAAGCGTCCCTTCAGGCACAAATAGCCAAAGAACAAAACGAACTCTACGATCTGCACGAAAGCCTTCAAGCCCTTAGCCAAAAACATAACGATGTCCTCTCGCAACATACAGATCTCGATCGGCAAGTGACTATAGCACTGACTAAAATTGACCAGCAAGAGCAAGAGTTGCTATCCCGTATGCAGGAAATGAATGCCCTTCAGCAGACAAATGCTGAACTTAGTGGTGCATTCTCTAAAACGCAAGGAGAAGTCTCCGACTTAAAGGACATCATTGCTTCCCTGGAAATGACTATATCCTCAAAGGACATGGCTTTTGCCGATTTCAGAGAAAAAACCGATCAATCCATGCACTCTGCCATCCGGGAACAAGAACAACTTCTGGCCTCCCTCGAAGAACGTATTACAGAACAGCAAGCACAGCACGAAATACTGCAAGATACATATGAATCACATAAACAATCTCTGCAGGTGAAAGTCGAAGAAGGACGCGCCGAAATATCCACTATCAGCGGGAAACTTCAAGCACTCTCTGCGATGAACAACGATATCAACACAAAAAATGCCGATTTGGAATATCAACTCCAAGCTCTCTCCGTTTTAAACAACGATATCAACGCAAAGAATGCCGATTTTGAACATCAACTTCAGTCACTCTCCCAGAAACATGCCGATGCCAGTGGGCACAATACTGAACTTGAACAGCAAATCAATCTTTTTGCATCCAGACTGGAAGAACAGCAAGACGACATGACGCGCTACATGGAGAAAATGAACTCTCTGCAATTGGCGAATGAACAAATGATAGAATCTCTGTCGAACGCACAAGAGGAAACAAAATCCCTGAAGGCCAGACTTGCAGCTATGAGTGCTGATGGCACTCAAAGGGAAGCCGAATTCGAATGGAGGCTCAGCTCCCTATCAAGCGTTATCGAACGTCAAAATAACACACTTAAAGACTCCAATGAGACATTTTCCCTTGTACAAGAGTATAATAACCGGTTGAAGGCAGAAAACATCGATCTGAAGTCCCGACTGAACTCGCCTGATGTCGCTGAACGAGATAGCGCAGATAAGCATACGGAGAACTAACCATGCAAAAAGGCAACACCCTGCATTTTCATTGTCCCTCCTGTAAAACGCCTGTGGCTTTTTCCGTTTTTGACCTCGATGGCCACACTAACATCTGCTGCAAAGGGTGCGAAAAGAAATACGCATTCACTGACCCCGTTCTCATGCGGCATATGAGGAAATTTGAGGCTCTATGCCGGCAAATTCAAGATTGTGAAGAGATTTTAGGCAATACAAACGTTGGTGTCGATGTCGGTGAACACCACGTGAAAGTTCCCTACAAGCTGCTTTTAACTCGATTAAGCTCAAGCCTGGATCTCAATATCGGAGGACAAAAGGTATCGATTTTCTTTCGCATCGAACCGGCGAAAGACATTTTAACTTCAGGGTGTAACTCATGAATAAATTGGAACAAATCCGCACATTCACCACAATCGTGTCCGACACTGGAGACATTGATTCCATCAAAAAATACGCGCCTACGGATGCAACAACAAATCCATCTTTGATTTTAGCCGCAGCACAGAAACCCCAATACCGGCATCTAATTGACGAAGCCATCAATTATGCTAAGAGCCACGCTGCTTCGACTCAGGAACAATTAAGCCTCCTCATGGAAAAACTCTTTGTCAATTTCGGCATTGAAATCCTCAAATTAATTCCAGGTCGCGTCTCAACAGAGGTCGATGCCCGCCTCTCATTCGATATCGAAGGAAGCATTAAAAAAGCCCGTTCACTCATCACGATGTATGAATCCGCAGGGATCTCCAGAAAACGCATCTTGATCAAGTTGGCATCCACTTGGGAAGGAACAAAAGCCGCAGCTGTCCTGGAAAAAGAAGGGATACACTGCAATATGACCCTGCTATTCAGCATGCCGCAAGCCATTGCTTGCGCAGAGGCACATGCCACCCTGATCTCCCCTTTTGTCGGCCGCATTCTCGATTGGTATAGGAAAAACGATGGCATCAACGAGTACCCCCCTGCGGAAGATCCTGGAGTCATTTCGGTGACCGATATTTACAATTATTTCAAGAAGTTCGGCTACCAGACTCAGATTATGGGAGCCAGCTTCCGCAATGCCAATGAGATCCTGGAACTTGCTGGGTGCGACCTCCTAACGATTGCGCCAGCACTCCTTGAAGAGCTCACCAATGCTACCGGTGATGTCCCCCGCAAGCTCGACCCAAAGAAAGCTCAAACCATGCCCATGGAGAAAATAACCTTGGATGAAAAGACGTTCCGTCTTATGCTGAATAATAATGCCATGGCTACAGAAAAGCTTTCAGAAGGCATACGCAAATTTACCGAGGACACTGTTAAGTTGGAGAATATCGTCAAATAAAATAAAGAGTGTCGAATGGATATAGAAGCAATTAGGGCACAGGATCGAAAAAAAGCGCTCAAAGTGCTTGAAGCGATGGCCTTTGCGCAGCTCCACGAAAATACTTCAGAAGCTTCCACCGTTCAATCTGAGGGAAAGACTGTTGGGGAGATCACAGGACGTCATGTGACGCACCTGCAGGACTCTCCAGTCGCTATCGCGCAGAACCCATTGAAAATAAACAATTTTGTCCTAACGCAATTTGCAAATAATTCCCAAAACAATCCGATTAAAGTAGCTCGCATCTAAGGAATCATGTGTCAACCCCGGAAGACATGATCTCGGAGACATCTAAAATAACAGGATAGGCAGGATGGGTAGGATAAGCAGGATACCTCCGAGATCATGTCCTCTGAGGTTAAACTCCTCCACCCACATCGTGGGTGCATCTGACAATCAAGTTTTTATTAACTATAGAGTTGAAAAAAACACTCGAATTGTGTAATAAATATTTTACACTTGTTTTCCTCAACTTTATGAACACCTACCAAGAGGCTATATGTTTATCACACGAATTTCCATACAGTTTTCCTTTGCAGCTATGCTGTTAGCACAATCCCTTCTAAATAGTGCTCACGTTTCCTCACAAGAGAATGCAGGGCAAAAACAGCAAATACAAATAGATATGTCAAAGAAAATCCAGGATTTCATGGATAGGGAATCAAAAAACATCTCCGAAACATCTCCTTTTCTTTTACGCCTATTTAAAGATGGACTCAAAGCAACAAATCCTGCAGGAATGCGCATTTCCGAAACCGTCAAGCAGTTTTCAAGCCTTAACAAATTCCCTGGTGAGCAGCTCAGCGGACTACTGTTTTATTATCAATTGTACAACGAAGCACAACGCGTTCCCCATTGGCATGCAAACGCAGTTGAAGTCGGAGTTGTGCTCAATGGGAAGATGAAGATTACCATTTGGGAAGGGGCTGGAAAGGCAAATGAGTTTACTATATCCAAGGGAGGGGCCTGGATGATCCCACAAGGATCAATCCACTGTTTGGAAAACGTCAGTTCCGAGCAACTTAATTTTCTTGTCTCGTATAACAGTCCCAATGCCGAAGACAGAGATTTTTCTACTGCCTGGTCTGCACTTCCGGAGACCATTTTAGCCAAGTCCCTCGGGCTCACAACAGAAGAGCTTAAAGAATTCAAGAAAAACGCCCATAATCGTTTAAGTCTTTATGACCCGGGTGATGTCATTGTACAAAAAGATATTCCAAGTGATTACCGTGCAATTTTTTCCAATACGAAACCTATTTACGAAAGTCCCCTTGGAGTCATCCGCAGGCTGGATGAAACCAATTGGAAAGCCAACCAATTCATGGCACTACAGCAAACGATTCTAAAGCCGGGAACCATCAGAGAACCCCATTGGTACAGGGGTTCAGACTCGTTTTTATTTGTTAGCCAGGGATCGGCATATTTTAATATGATGGATGGTGAAGGAAACGTCTATAACGTGATGTTGGCAGAAGGAGATTTAGTTTTCATTCCTGAGGGCGCTTTTCATACTTATGTCAATGTCGGCAGTAAGGACCTCGAAATCTACGAATCATTTATCATTTCAAAACCCTTCAGTGAGATCGGCATACAGGATGCCGCCACGCATTTTAGACCAGGAATCATCGCCGGAGCCATGGGTCTTAAACTGGAAGTGATCAAAAAAATCCCTAAAACAGAAGAGACTGTGTATATGAGATCTTTGTAATCATTAACCCGACGGACAATGTTCTCTAAACATTTTATAAAATTCTTTTTAGCTCTTCTGCCCTCAGCTTGCTTGGTCTTTTCCGAGCACGCTGAGGCCCCCTCCTTTTACCCCATAGATAAAGGTGTTGGTGTCTCAAGCAACCCAAGTCCTTCGGATCATATTGGCACAGGCTATTTGGGGCAAAAATTGTACGAGGTACTGGGAGGAAAAGAACATGAAACAGGCCTTACCCTGGAAAGTTTATGGATCCTCGATGGAAATCAACTCTTTTCAGGCGGAGTTCCCTGTAAAAATAAAGGGACTGTAAATAATTTTGTCCAGTTTGAATTGCTTTTTGATACCGGTAAAGTCAGCAAGTGGAAAGGAGGATTATTTGCTGTCGAATTCTTCCAGCTCAACGGAGCCCAAACTAATGGCAATGCAGGTCTCGTTCAAGGATTCGAAGGGCTAATACAATCCAGTCCACTGAGTCGGACAGATCTTTACGAGTGGTGGTACCGCCAGGAATTTTTAGAGGGCAATTTAATTACCCGCATTGGGAAATCTACTCCAAACAGTGATTTTAACAGTGTGAATCGATTATTCCCCATGAATGACAAAAGGGAATCCCCCGTTGCCAGCGGACTGATTTACGGGACGATTTTTACCCAGGGATCGCTCTCCTCTTTTATGCCCAGCTACTATAATTCAGCCTTTGGAGCCAGCGTATTTTATTTTCCCGTTAAGGATTTTTACATTTCAGCCGGGGCCTACGATGGGAATAAGGCTCGCGGGGTGCAGACAGGTCTTATCGGCCCCCAGTTTAATGGCTACTACTTCCTTATCAGCGAAACAGGGTATTCCTGGGCTAATGCCAAATTACCGGGAAGAGTAGCTCTTGGAGTGTGGAAACAAACAGGGGAACTGACCCTTGACACGGGAAATGAAGTGATTTCGCAACAGGGTACCTGTGGTATTTACCTTTACGGCTCCCAACGTTTGTGGTGGAAGGACAAAGACCAGGCCAATAGTGGAGTTATCACATTCATTCAGCTGGGGATCAATAATACAAAAACCCTTCCAATCAATAAATCTATCGGTTGGGGGCTTACTGCCTATGGTCTTGTTCCTGGAAGGCTGAAAGATTCATGTGGATTCGGTCTCAGCTTTGCAGGCCTAAATGAGAACAGTGAGCCCCGTCCCAATGAATGGATGTTTCAGACTTATTACCAATGCTGCCTGTACGGCTCTCTTTATCTCGAACCTGTGCTCAGCTACATTCCTAAGCCCGGTGCAGTGGCAGGCCTTCCGCAAACTTGGGCAGGGACAGTGAGACTGCTCGCCTATTTTTAGAGAATATTGCAACTGGCGATGCTCACCTGCACGAGGAGAATCTTCGGTCAAAAACAAGACTCTTGAAAATAATCGGTGGAGTGGTTTTGTGTCGGCCCTCCGGGACTCGCTCTTTTGTTTGGATGGTTCCCAGGC
>JBAWVE010000002.1:0-42007 GCA_037147435.1 Parachlamydiaceae bacterium | reverse complement strand
TTCAGTGTGCTTATTAAGGGTTACGTATTATTGAGGTAGATCAAGATCTCTGAGGATAGTCCCCATTTTCAATAGATTCATAGTTAGGGGGTCCAGGGTAAAGCTTGAGCTGCAAAGTGCCTTTTAAAGTGACAAGCAATTGAGGTGATCCTTCTGGAAGCTCTAACGGAACATCATTCAATTTTTCATTTACTACACAAGGCTTCCAAGTATTTTTACGTATAGCAAGGGAAGCTTGAACTGATTGTGGAGATTTTTCCACGGGAGTCTTTTCAAGATTGTCTTGATTGTTTTGTGTTAACCCATGAAGGGATAGTTGATGAGATGGAATTGGTCGATATACATGTGGAGGATTCCATAATTGACCTTTGACATTTATAGACTGGTTTTCTAAATCGCGACAAGTTTGGGGATCGATTCCACCATTTAATATCAACTGGATAAAATCCGTGTGAAAATTGGAACAAATTTGCTTTTCATTCGTATCCAATCCGCTTAAAGCATTATCCAAAATAGCTTTAGAAGGCATATCTAACTCTAAAAACCATCCAAAAGCGGGATCTTGAACAATTATCGATGTTTTATAGTATTTTTTTACTAGTCTTCCTGAAAGTTCGATTTCGTTTGATGCAGTTGTAAAGAATAGTGGAAACAAGCAAAAAATCACTAATATTTGAAAGAAACGATTTATCATTACCCACCTCAAGCGATAATCTCAAAAGATTTTAAGCCATATTCGGGTCGGAGATAATTTGTTCCATTTTTCAAATGAACAACGGTCGCATGTAAACGCCCTTCAAGGGTTAATTTTATCGCTTCTTCCTTTGAAATCCAATTCTCCTTAGAACCTACCTTAACAAGATATTCCTGAAGTACACCCCGTTTTTTGTGAACTCCTGAAATATAACATTTTTCGATGAAGTCTTCTCTACCAATCTCCCACCCCTCAATCCGTTCCATAGTAACCCGAAGCCTTTCAAACTCCTCTGGTGTTAAATCTTTAATTTTTTTTGTGAGATCAAGTTTTGAAATAGATTTAAGCATTCTACGATGCTCTGCTTTATTTTCTTCATCATACTTATCCGAAAGTTCTTCCAATCTCAAATCACAATATGAGGGGCCTTTCAATAATTTAATCAAAGCCTTACGCCCAGTTTCTATGTCAGGGAATATGGCCATTTGATTAGCAACTCCAATTGATCCATTCCTACTTGCAAAACTACCTTTTTTGAAATACTTTAAGTTCCCTACATTGTTATTGCGCCATGTTTTTGTTCCACCGCTTTTTATAGTCATATTTCCGTGCTCGTCAAAGTATTGGACGGTATAGGGTTCTTTGGGTCCGTAATTGGGAGGCCCTTCTTTTGCACTGATAAAAACCATATTTATTGTCTCCTTACTAAGATTGTATTTTAGCTATTTTGCACAATTTTATCACAAGTTTGCCATAAGATTAAGCAATACAAAAAAAAGTCACGCTGAACGCAAAAATTGGGTAAGACTTGGGTCAATTAGCTTTGGATTGCACCAACTTCTTCCTAAGCGTTTTCTATTTTCAATACATCTACAATGGCATTTTGATTAATCAATCTTATAGGAATTGCACCGAATTGCACCGAATTGCACCAGATCCTATTGGTTAGACCCTGGAAACCACAGGCTTGATTTAGTTTTTCCTTTGAAATGAATTTGCCCTTGATCCTGCAATTCTTTGGTAAGTTTTTGTACCTGTCTTCGAGAAAGAGCTGGTAAAACCTGACATAGTTCATCAAGTTTTGATCCACTCTTTGCATTTGAACGAATATGCTTAAAAAGTAGCTCTTTATTCGTCTCTTTATCCAACCCACGCTTTCTTGTGTATACCCCGCTTTTTCCAGCAAGTGTATAATACTTCTGACAAAGAATATACCGAGTACTTCTTCCTACTCCTATGCATTCAATAACACCCAAATCGATCAAGTATTTTAAACGAGTTTTTAATTCAGGCGGCACTGCAGGAATAGGCTGCTCTCTGTGTACTAAATCGAGTACTAAAAAATCTTCAGTCATAAACGAAGCCATCTGTTCTTGCCCAATCTTCTCCAAAAACCTCAAAAAATTCTCGTCTTGAATTTGTCCATCTAATGTTAAAACAACTTCATGCTCGTCAGTATGCGCAAAGTCAGGTAAAGGCTTTCCTTGACGTATGCTCTCTTCAAAAATTCTATCCGCTCCTTGTCCTGCACGTTCAACGAGTCCACATTTATTAAAAACGTCAGCAATTCTTCGATTTCGAGGTTGCTGTTTCCAAAGCATGTTTGAAGGATTAATACCTGAAGGAAATCCACCAGGGCTGGCAATGATAATTTTGCGAGGAAATTGTTTTATCCAAATTGATCCTGCTTCTCTATAATCGCGATGACTAACGGCGTTTAAAATCGCTTCTCGAATAGCTTTTTCATTAAATGTGGGGATATCCCAAATGAATAAACCATCCTGAAAATGCTGGAGATCGTTTCGAAGGTTAATCTTTTCCCAAAGCTCATTGTCAAAAGAGAAGAATCCTTGCGTATATTCAATTCTTTGTTGAGCAGGTCCTGTAATGCTGCTAGAGCGATATTCAAAAATCACCTCTGCTTGTGCAAGGAATTTTCTGAGGGCTGATCGCTTACCAAAAAGAATGAGCGCTGCATAAGTCACCCCTTTGTCCACAATGACTTCAATATCGCGGAGCAATTTTGTATCCGAAACATTTTTTAATGCGCCATTCCCTGATTTACGCATCCACATCTCTCGAAAATGTTTTATGGCTTCCAAATCAAGATCTTCAAAGCGAGCTTGTGGACAAATTTGAGCTGAAAAATCAGGTTCTCCTTCATAAAAAATGCGTTTGAGCATATCAGGAGTCATAGAGACTAGTTCTTCTCCTCGCCGCATCCAGTAAATCTTCTCATATTGTATGGGCACACCAATTGGTCTTGATGGAACTGCAACTATCACTACGCGGTGATCTTCAACGTAAAGTTCGTTTACATCAATACGTAAATGTAACCTAGTGATTAAATCCGACTTGGTTTTTTCTAAGTTGGAACATGCTTGACTACCAACAATAATTCGGGGCTGTTTGTCTGAAATGCCCAAAATGATATGTCCTCCGCCTTCATTCGCAAGCGCACAGCAATATTTTGTTAACTTATCGCTGTCAAAGCCATTTTTGGCTTCTTTGAATTCAAGATGTTCATTTTCTTTATTTTTCATCCAAGCATGGAGTTGTTCTATCGTTGCAGCCATCTTCAGTCTCTTTACGTAGTTACATTCTAAGTGATTTACACATGAGCAATCATTTCAATGTAAGGTTTTATAATTTTTTCACAGCGACAAATTTTAGCATATTCTAGAAGTTTGCTAATGTTCGTTTTTTTTCTCTGCCAGTAAAGTCTTAGAGCTTCCATAGCGATATCTAAACCAATTTTATTTCGATACTTAAAGCAATCCGCAAGAGTTTTTTCAGCTGAATAAATACGAACATCAACTCCATCAATTTTATGTACCTCAATACCAGCCAGAAAATTTTTTTTAGAGTACCAAAAGAGATGAACAGGCGGATAATCGATTGTCGGCTTGTGTGCCTTTAAAGGAATAGCTATATCAACCTTATGAGGGATTTGTGTTGTAATTTCATGAAAAGATAATGCAGAAATTAAGCAGATAACTCCCTGAGGAATTTTTTGAGAAATAATGATTAAATCTGGTTGAGAAATTTCAGGACTTTCCGAAAGGCGATAAAGACCCCGAGATAAAAGCTCTAATATCCCTTGATCTCGCATGTTATAAAGAGTCTTAGGATGAATTCCTAATTTAATGGCTTTAGCTGTATTGAGTATACCTCCATGCGCTCTGAAGATATCCTTAGCTTTACTAAATTTATGAGCAAAAGTCATGGTGATAGACATATGGGTTTATTTTATTTATAACCTATATAATTATCACTTTATCTGAATGTAGTCAATGGAAAATTTGGTCATGGAAAATTTGGTCATATTTTCTCGTATCATCGACTAGCTGATACTCTCTATCCATGCGAGCAAGCATCGAGCAGCTTGAGTTTCTAGCCGTGCAGAAAATTTTAAACTTTCATTACGTAAATGATTAACCGAAAGGTTACTATGCCCTAATTCAGCGGCATGACCTATCCACCAATATTCCAAATGTTTAGCTGTAATTTCAGGATGGCATTGAAAAGCTAATCCATTTTTTCCCCAGCTGAAAATCTGATTTTGGCAATTACTGGTGGAGGCTAAGAGCTCTGCCCCCTTTGGTAAATCAAAAGTATCTCCATGCCAATGAAACATTGAAGTGTGTTCCGAGGATAAATATTTTACGTAATTATTTTGCCCGTTTGTCGTAAGGTTTAGGGTATGCCATCCAATTTCCTTAATGTGATTAGGATATACTTTTGCCCCTAATGCCTTAGCCATTAATTGACTACCTAAACATAAACCAAGTGTAGGTAAATCGATATTAAGGCGATTAGCTAGCAATGAAACTTCTGTTTCAATAAAAGGATATTCTTGTTCTTGATAAACTCCAATTGGCCCTCCCAATACGACTAAAAGATCAATATCTTCATTTTTTAATAAAGTAATATCTGAATCGACAGCATCTACATATTGAATTTTATAAAATTTTCTAAGTAGTTTCTCCCAGCTTCCAAGGTCTTCAAAAGCTACATGTCTAATTGCGACGGCCGTCTTCATTTTAACCCCTGATCTTACATTTTTTAGCTATACAATGAAACGTTCGAGCAGGATTTTGATTCATTGTTTTAAAATCAAATTGCTCAAACCATTGAATATCAAAATCGCTTAAAAGTTCCATGATAGCTTTTGTAGTTAGGTGTTGAACTATCAGATTTTCATTCGTTGTATAAACACCCCAAGTGCCAAATTTTTTAAATCCTTCTTCATACTTTGGGCTATACCTAAGATCATCACAAATTAAAAAGTCTGAGAGATATAAGGTCCCTGTTTCTTTAAGAATTCGTGTAATTTCTGCTATCACTTTTTTTTGCTCAAAAGTATCCACCATACAACACAGAACTGTCGACATGATGACGGCATCTATAGAATTATCGGCACATGGAATGCTTCCAGACTCTTGCAATAAGCGCAAATCTAGAAGTGGATAGGTTGTTTTTCCCCTTGCAATCATGTTTTCAGCAAAATCAAAACCAATAAGGTCATGATAACCATTCGATTTTAATATCTGCATTAATCTTCCATAACCACATCCATATTCAATAATTTTTGATTGAAAATTAAGATGCCCCGATAACTTATCTAGATATAGAGGGTCTTCGAATTCCTTTTTTGATCCAATATCATTCCAATAATCTTGTGTTTGCATCGGCATTTCCTCTAACTCATATTTATTTGTATATAAACTGATTTTTTAATGAATCTATTCCAACATTTTTTAAAAGACTTTGGATGGAGGCAAAAAGAGGCTGAGGCAAATTATCCCATTCAAACCATTCCCAGTTTTCACATTTTAGAGGTTCTAATACCTCTGGTATTCCTGAAAACTCTGTAACAAACATAAAAAGAGTTATATAGTGTTTATTGTCATCAAAAATATCATTTGTCCAGGAACCAGGGACAATTTGAATAGCCTTTAAGCCTGTTTCTTCTATTAATTCACGATATGCGCATGCTTCTGGCGTTTCACCAAGTTCTAAATGACCACCAGGAAATGCCCAATCACCAGAGCCATGTGCCCCTTTTCTTTTTCCTAGCAGGACTTTATTGTCTTTAATGACGGCAACTCCAATGCCTACTTTGGGTCGTTCTTTATGCATTACAATCTCCTGTCTGTACCTTGTAAAAGAGTTTACCCAGTAAAAAACTGTTTTTCAAGAGTTTTGTGAAATTGGAGATAACCACCTTGTGTCATGATTTATGACGGGCTATTCAATTTTTTTGCGAAACGAACCCATCTTCTTCGGAAACATTCACATCTAACATCATGGGTGGCATTACATGCTGACCATGACGCTGAGCCTGTAATCTTTGCAGTTCATGCAATGCTCTGTATAGAGACTTTTCCAGTGTAGTTTCATATCTTGATAAAATTGACATACGATTGCCATCCTCATTTTTAAACGAGTCAGCAAGTATTTTGGAATTATCAAAATCATATTCAGGCTTTTCATCTAAAATTTGCGCTTCGACACGAATAATGCGGCGCAAGCGCCATGCCGAAGATACAATTCTATCAACAAGGAGGGCTTCAAATTGTCCTTCAGGGGCTAAATTCAATTTCATAGCTTCAGCAAATTCATTCAAATCATGAATGGACTCATTGTTTATGAGCGTTTCCTTTGAAAGGATTCCATGTTTTTCAGCATTCATGCTAGCTATGGCTTTTCCTTTATGCGTTTTTGGACCTGTTGAATGTTGAGCATTAAGAAGATTGGATTCTATTCGTTTAAGATTTGTCATAGATTTACCTTTTTTATAGTTGTTTGTTTAAAGGAGATAGAGACCTTCTCTACCTCATCTCAAAAGGAACAAAAGCCTCAAAAGCTTGAATCTTTTTCAGCTAACACATGGGGATTGACCTGAAAGATTTCACTCGGTCTATGAGCAGCTTTATTTGTTGCTTCCACTCGTCGAATAATGCCTTCTTCAATCAAAACTTCCATAGTAGGCCGCATTTGAGCGGCTTTTTTAAAACGACTTTTATGAGCTTGATGACATTCTCTAAATGTAAACGATCTGATAAATCGTTTTTGAATCCAATATAGAATGGTATGTGCTCCTTCCACAGCTGGGTCAGCTCCCATCATCTCAAAAACCGCTAAAGCATGCTCGCCCATTATGTTCCCAATATCAATCGCAGCTTGCATATCTTCGGATTGAATAGCCTTCAACCAAGGCTGTTGAAACGCATGCCTTATGATATGGAGCAGACCTGCCATCCGAACAATGACTCCTGCTAGTTTTCCAGCCCAGTCAGTGATGTGTGAATACTTTTCACCCACGCGCATAAGCGGTTCAATGTGTTTTTCAAAGCGTTTCCATAACTCATATGAATCAGCTGAGAGCTCGATGACATGAGAAGTCTTTTTATCATGCTCATCTAGGTTCCAAGGACTATTAAAAATTGCATGCATAAGGTTGGAGTAACTAATTTTGGCTTCTGAAGAGATTGGCTGCGTATTTAGCAATCGATAACCTAAGGTTGAAGGGGGAAGTCCATATAGAAAACGGGCTAAAAGCCCTCTGCCTCTAAAACTAGGATTAGCGGTCAACCCTTTTAAAACGTCGGGTTGTGGACTCAATCCCATACTTAATGCTGGTCTATGTAAATATAAAGGCAATCGAGAACCTCTATTAACTCTTACAGAGCTTCCAGCATGGCTTTGTAGAAAAATATCTAAATTTGGAATGCCATTGGAATAGCGACCTGCTAAAATGTCAAAAATGCCTCCCTCATCACTAAGAATAGCCATTCGCTCATCATTTTCTGCCATGATAATGCCGAGATTTTCGGGGGTGACATCCGAAGTCCAAAGTTGAGGCATTTTAGGAATGAGTGGTAGTTCAGCTTCATATTGGAGAATCTCGTTTTGAATCTCCTTCAGGGTTGAACCTTCTGATTTTCCTGCCTTTTGCCTTAAGGCATTTATTTTTGTATTCAATGTTTGTTCTTCTGAAACCATTTTAGCAATGATAGGTTCAAGCTGCATACGTTGCTGATTTTCCCATTCCATTAAAGGTTGAGTTAAAGCACCTAAAACAGCTGTTTTCCGATTTCCAGGAGGAAGTGCCACGCAAGTCCAGATATTTACAGGCTCAAAATAATCGGGTTTAACTTTAACACGATATTTGCCTTGAGCAGCCGTAGCAATCACGGACAAGGCTAAAAATGCACTCAGTTCTTTTGGAGTTTCTGTTGCATTGGATAATTCACTGACGAATTCCCTTAATGGACTAGGAAGTAGATTGTCTCTCCAAAGCGGCAAAGCTTTCATTTGAAGAGAAATTTGCTTAGGCCAATCATTCGTCTTGGTAGCCGTTTGGCTTCCCTCCAAGAGAATTTTAAAATTCATTTCATCTAACAATTCGAGCACAATCTCTTTTCTGTTTTCTTCGGGTATAGGAGAATAAGTATCCCACCAAGAAAGGCGTTGCTTAATCCAATCAACGATATCTTCACCTTCTTGAATACCTTTAAGCTCCACTTTGAATACTTGTGGTGGTTTATCCAAAGCATGAATTGCAGAGCATATATCCGTACAATACTTCCTGCCAGGTTCATCATTATCAGGTATGATGATCACATTTTTTAATCCAGAGCAAGGTGTCCAGTCAGATGAAAAGGCATTGCCTGCTCCACCGCTTGAGGTAAAGACAATAAAACCTAGCGATCGCAAAGCTGAAGCACACTTTTCTCCTTCAACAATAAAGACAAATTCTGAGTGCTTGTTTTCATTAAAGCTGTCTAATCCGAATAAGGGATACGGCTTGGGTACTGCTCCAATCTTCCATTGTCCACCTGAATCTTGATGATAAGGAATGATTTCCTTTTTTCTATTTGGAGAATCATATCTTGCCACTTTCATCATGGGCTTGCTCTCTTCATCGCAATAAGTCCATACCCAGCGAAGGGGCATACCGTTGTAGTTGGGGAAAACGTCTTTCATAATTATTCCCCCCAGTCAGCAGATAATTTTTGCAAAGCTTTAACAAAAGTTAAATGATCTCTAAGCTGCAAAAACGCAATGATATCGCCACCCTTCGCTCCGCATGAAAAACACTTAAAAGCTCCAGTATCAAGATTAACATGAAAACTTCCTGCATGTTTATCTTCATGAAAGGGACATCGCCCGCCATTTTGCCAGCCAATATGTTTAAATAAGGATGCTTCGGGGAGTTCTTTCTGATAAAATGCTTTAAAACAGACATTTTCCTTTAGAAATGCGATGCCCTCTTTTAAAGGTTTTCTCATAAAACGCCCCCTTTGCTATCATTGGGTTGAATATATGGATTGAAAGTATTCTCATCAGATGGAGCAAGGTAACAGCTCGCACCATCTGAGTTTCCTAAAAGAAATTTTCCCAAGAAATAAAGTAAAGAGGTTCTCATTGGACACCTCCTTTTTGATTTTGTTCCTTTAACCAATTGAAAAAACCATCTTCTGAAATGAGAATCTTCCTTTTGCCAATCCTTAAGATAGCTTTCTCTAACCCTGTTTGTTTTGCATAAAAAAGCAGATGTCTTAGCCCTCCCATTGGCATAAAGGAATGTTTGGCTACAAACTGTTTAGGAGTCAGGTACAGATGTAAATCTTTTCGATTTGTATCTTCGTTCATAAAAACCTCGATTGTTTTGCTTTGGCGCGCTTGTCTTGGCGTCTTACCAAGATTCTTTGCGTGCTTTTGTCAATATTTTTACAGAATCGAGATTAATGTCCGAATGGATGGAAAGCTATTTCTGGAATGGATTTCTTAAGGAAATCGACTGGAGAAACTAGAGGCATTCTTTTGAATTAGGAAGTTGTTCGGGAAATTCAAGTGGGAAATAAAGACCTTTAAGAGTTCTCATGGAATGAGAAAGAAATTTTTTACTCGAGAAATCTAATTTCAAATAGGAAATGATAATGATGAAAAATTATTGCCGTTTCTTTTTTCTGCCCGGCTTATTTTCTCTCGGATCAAGGTCACAAATCCATTCCTGCCTCATTTCTTTTTCTTCAGCATTTGACGAGCCTGTAAAGCTATAAAAGTGTTGCATAGCCTCAATAAATTCGTCACCATCAATGATATCTGTTTGACTCAGCTTTTCATCGTTCTTCCAAAGTGCTGCGGCTAAAATTCGAGCCTGCAATATCCCCAGTTCATTGACAGTCATTTTTTTGAGGTCGAAGCTTTTTACAAGCTTCTTAAGATTTTTCCCATCAATTTCATCTTGCTTTGTTGATTGTGTAGCCTGTTCATCCTGCTGTCGATTGTTATAGAATAATTCTTTAGGAAAGTGCTCAGGAATTTTAAAGCCTTTATTTTTCAAAAACTCTAAAAAATCAGACACACGAATGGTGGTAATCCGATTCCATTCCAAATCTAGTAAAGAATGGTTGGGATTAAGGTAATTCAATAAATTCCCATGTAAATCATCGTCATCAGAATTTTGAATAGCCTCTATAACTTTTTGAGTAGAAAGAGTCCCTTCATATCCCAATTCCTCAATGTCGATGTTGTGGTATATTAAGATAGCATTATCCATTTCCCAAGTTTCACGCTTAAACCATTTCTTACTGCATGGAAAGTTGTCTCCTAACTCTTTGAGCAAAGTCTTAAAATCTGCATTCTTAGAACGAAAACGACGGCAAAAGCCGCTCCAGAATTTCTGATGATTCATAAACCTCTATGGGTTGAAAATTTTTTCGTTCATTTTTTCGACAACGCCTGAAGTATGCGCTTCAGACAAATGAGCATATCTCTTCACCATGGCTAAAGTTTTATGGCCAAGAACTTCTGCTATTTCAGCAAGGGAAGCTCCATCCATAGCTAAATAGCTTGCGGTAGAGTGACGTAAATCATGAAAGCGAAAATTAGTAATGCCTGTTGCCTTAAGAGCCACTTCCCAAGGAAACCGTAAGTCGATGGGTTTAGGCTTTTGAGACTTTTGATCTTTTTGAGAGGGGAACAAAAATCCAAACTCTCGATTTTGCATTTTAGTTAATTCTTGCAGCAGCTTCAGAGCTAAACCTTTTAAGGGAACAACACGCCGTTCTCCATTTTTCGTTTCATGAAGAATAATCCTTCCTCTAAAAAGATCAATATCTTCCCATCGAAGCTTCATGATTTCGCCTTGACGCATTCCTGTAGAAAGCGCTAGGACCACTACTATATAGAGAAAAGGATTAGTGCTTTCCTTGCAGGCAGACAGCAACGCCGAGCGTTCTTCGTCACTTAAAAATCGAACTCTACCTCTTGGCAACTTTGGTTTTGTGACTTTACGCATAGGAGAATCATCTATCCAGCCATATTCTGTGACAGCAATGGTCAAGCAATGAGAAAGAGCGGCTAAATATCGAACAACAGTTGCGGGTGCTCGCTTAGATCCTGTTGGTGTTAATCCCTGCGCAAGCTTATCTCTATACTGTCCAATAAGAGCAGGAGTAATCTCAGAAAGGGCATAGCTTCCAAGTTGTTCTTTCCACCAAAGAAGCTGGCCTTCTTGCTTACTTTTTGTTTTCAAAGGCAAATGATCTTGCATGTAGCGATTGATTAACTTAGCAAGCGTATGCTTTTTCGATTCTGATGTCTTAAAATGACGTCCTTCACGGATAGCAGACTCTGTTTGCTGCGCCCAATTTCTTGCATCGGTCAGTCTTTCAAAAGTAGCTGTTTGGGTCGGGTATCCTTTCAACCTCACAAGCACCCGATATTTGATATCCCCATCTTGCGTTTTGCGTTTTTCAATATATGCCATCTACCGTCCTGAATTAAAGACGATACTATACGATAATCTCCAAAAATTAGCAACAACGCATTAGCAATGCTGTGATGTTTTAATGAGAATTACGCCTAATGATATATTCAAGAGAGTGACTAGCTTTGTAAAAAAACAGAAATGGTGCACTGGTGGTGCAATAAACTCTAAAAATGTATGTTTTTTGTCCAGGAAATGAACGTTGAAAAGAGTGGTGATTTTTTGTCAGTTACTGCACCACCAGTGCACCATTTTAGAAATTTCAACTATTACTTTAATTAGAAAAACCATTAAAAGATTGCTCTAGTGATGGTTTTAAATGATTGCCCAAAGCCGGAGTCGAACCGACGACCTTCGCATTACGAATGCGCTGCTCTACCAACTGAGCTATTTAGGCGTGAAAGAGCAGTTTACCGTAGAGGGACATTTCCAACAACACTCTTGAGTTAAAAGATACATTGTATAATTTCGCAAAAACTATTACCGGGTGTACAGCATGTCCTCTCACCGCTTTCATCTGGATTCTATGTTGCAATAAAAAACACCCCGCAAGGTACGCGAATTTGTGTAAATCAGCTTGACTTCCCATTGTTGTCAGGGCAAGGAAAATTATGGATCTGTTGTGCGGCTGACCAGCCAATATGCCATCGCAGTCGCGAGAACAACTGCAGCTGTGGCGTAGATGTATGCCGGTTCTAAAGTACTATAATCCAGAATGATCACTTTCCTTGACACGGCAATAACTGCCGTGGCCAGGACAAGTTTAATGTGTGTCTTATCATCTCTAAGATACAGGATAATATTGTGGAAGATTTCGACCGCAATCAAAACAGCAATAAAGGCTCCAAGAACTACTAATATTTCGTCTATATGCAGAATGCCCAGGGGTTGTGTTGAGAGCATTTTGTCATAAAAAACATAGGCAACGTCGATAACGCTCGAAAAGATCAAAATGATCATCATGATCGCTAATGCTTTGATGGCGTAAACGACCATTTTGTTCAGGAAGTTGACGAGAGGCTCATCCTTCTTTACAATCTTATTCTCCACTTCGATATCAGACATTTTTACCTCTTACAGTTGTTAACTTTGCTTGTAATGGAAATGCCGGAGAAATACAACGTTTTGTTGGCCTTGATCACCTGCACAGTGAAAACTTTCGGTCAGAATTTTGCAGAATGGCTGGATTTATGTGACGACATGTTGTGTGAGGGAGTTTCATTTACCGTTATTCTTCTTAAAATTGATGCATCATTCTGTTGCAAGGAGATCAAGCGTTGTTGCATATGTAAGTAATTTAATGTATTTAGTTAAGTTGTATTTGTTTGACTCTTTATTTTATTATGTGATATGATATTATAATAAATTTGTTTTAATTTTAATTTATTCCAGGAGGTTTCTATGTCCGGTTTTGGTGATGTAAACGTAAATTTTAATTTCTCTCAAGGGTTGAATGGTGTGCAAAGAGGATTGAGTGTTGCCCAAGCAGTTCCTGTCGTTGGTCCTATTGCCTTTTCTCCATGTAAAGCGATCCTGAGTGTTGCTCAGCTGGTGACGGGATTGGCAAAAACAATTTTCTTTGGGACGTTTGCATTATCCTCGCTGGTATTCAAGTTACCTAAAATCACCGTTTGGTGTGGTGAACGGACATCAGAAGGAGTGCGTGGAGTATTTAATGGAACATGCAGCTTGATTTACAGTAGCGCTAATCTACTGACTCTTGGAATTGTTGGTTTTACTTGTGAGGGGCTTTGGTATCAACTCAACCATTCGAAGTTAAAGAAAGTCTGAGAAAGTCTGAGATGGATTGAAAAGAAGAAGTCTGGTAGCATATGTGTTTGAAATAGAGGCGGAAGGAATATGTCTATACAGACTCGAGATACAGACTTGGAAGAAAACATCAAGAAGCGGCGTACATTTGCCATCATCAGCCATCCAGATGCCGGAAAGACGACGTTAACGGAAAAGTTGTTGCTTTATTCCGGCATGTTGCACACCGCCGGAATGGTGCGTGGCCGCAAAGGGCGTAAGGCTGCAACATCTGACTGGATGGCCATGGAACAAGAGCGGGGGATCTCGATCACAGCCTCGGCGATGCAGTTTACTTACAAAGATTCTGTGATTAATGTTTTGGATACTCCGGGTCACCAAGACTTTTCTGAGGACACTTACCGCACCTTAACTGCTGCCGATTGCGCCATCATGGTGATCGATGCCGCCAAAGGAGTGGAAAAGCAAACACGCAAATTATTTGAAGTGTGCCGCCTTAGAAAAATTCCTGTTTTGACTTTCATCAACAAAATGGATATGCCGGGACAAGATCCCCTTGATTTGATGAACGAGGTGGAAAATGTCTTGCAAATCCACTCCAGCGCGATTAATTGGCCGATCGGCACCGGCCGGGAGTTTGTTGGGGTGTATGATCGTTCCACTCAGGAAGCTCTGATTTTTAGCCGTGTTTCTGTTGGCGGAGCTCAAAAAGCGAGTGTCGCGCGTTATCCGTTGAATAGCCCAGAATTACTCCAAGTGGTGGGTGAGGCAGAAATCGAGAAATTAAAGCAGGATTTGGAGCTTCTTGACATGGCTGGAAATCCCTTCACACGCGAGGCATTTCTTGAAGGACGTGTGACTCCAGTGTTTTTTGCTTCTGCCTTAACGAATTTTGGTGTCGAGCCTTTTTTTGATGCTTTCATAAATCTAGCTCCCAGTCCTCACGAACGGATGGCAGATCGTCCTGGCGGCGAAGAAATTGGGATTGATCCCATCGCCCACTCATTTAGTGCCTATGTTTTTAAGATCCAGGCTAACATGGATAAGCGGCATCGGGACAGCATGGCATTTTTGCGTGTATGTTCAGGGAAGTTCGAGCGTGATTTAGTCGTTAAGCACCATCGATTAGGGCGTGAAGTACGCCTGTCACGACCACACGGAATGGTTGCTGGTGAAAGGACGACACTTGATCTTGGTTATGCTGGAGATATCATTGGTGTGATCAACCCCGGTGTTTTTTCTGTTGGAGATACCATTTCGCTGACTGGCGGATTTGATTTTAAACCTTTGCCCCAATTTCAACCTGAAATTTTTGCTAAAGTGACTCCAAAAGATGTTGGCAAGAGAAAGTCCTTTGATAAAGGCGTGATACAACTCACTGAAGAAGGGGCGATACAAGTCCTCAAGCCGAATGATCTTAGCGGAGACTTGATTTTTGCTGCTGTTGGCCAGTTGCAGTTTGAGGTGATGCAGTATAGACTTAAGGATGAATATGGCGTCGAAACATTATTGCAGAATCTGCCTTACCAGTGCAGTGCCTGGATTATTGGCGATCCCAAGACGTTTCAAAAGACATCTAATGCACTGATTGTAAACGACCGATGGGACCGCCCTATGGTCTTATTTGGCGAACAGTGGGAAAAGCAGTATGCAATCAAACAAAATCCCGACCATCAGTTGGTTGACTTGCAGGCGTAATACCTTTCAATAGTATCGACAATAGCCTGAGTTTGACTATCGTATTCTACATTGACTACATCGCCCACTTTTTTAGTTCCGAAAGTCGATCTTTCCAGTGTTTCTGGAATAAGATGTACTGTAAAAGCTCCGGAACTGTTGTTTACATCGACAAGAGTGAGACTGGCACCATTGAGGGCGATATAGCCCTTGGGAAAGAGGTATTTTGTCAGCTGTGGACTTCCCTGAAAAGTGAGGATACAGTTGTTTTCTGTGCGGAGAATGGAGATGATAGGGGTAGTTCCGGAGATGTGACCGGATAACATGTGACCGCCGATTTCATCGCCAAAGCGGGCCGCGCGTTCGATATTGACGTGTGCGCCGACTTCAACGGACTTCAAGGTTGTTTGCTGTAATGTTTCAGCAATCACATCAAACCATATTTTTGAGTCGTCGAAATCGACTACAGTCAGACAGATGCCATCTATAGCGACACTTGCCCCTTTCTGTAGACCGACCAGCAATGATGGGGTAACGCCAACAGCCAATTTGGTTAATCCCGGCAATACAATGACGTTTGCCACACGGCCAATTCCGCAAATAATACCCGTAAACATGCCCTTCCTTTAATAAGAAATTTAGTGTATAATAAGAGTGTAAAGAGATCGTAAAAATTTGACAATGAATTGTTTAATCTGCTAAGATGTCTCTTTGAAGATTCGTAATAGGTTCTTTTTAGGGGATTTATGTCTACTGAGACAATGTTTAGTCGCGAAAATTCTGACTATAAATACGGTTTTACGACAGACGTCGAGACGGATAGCTTTGAGAAAGGCCTTTCGGAAGATGTTATTCGTGCGCTTTCTGCTAAGAAAGACGAGCCCGCTTATATGCTTGAATTCCGTCTGAAAGCATACAAAAAATGGTTGGAAATGACCGAACCGCACTGGTCAAATACCAGTTATCCTCCAATCGATTACCAAAACATCCGGTATTATTCCGCACCAAAAATGAAGCCCAAGCTTAATAGCCTGGATGAGGTCGATCCTGAAGTTTTAAAAACTTTTGAACGCCTTGGCATTCCTGTCGATGAGCAGAAACGTTTGTCAAACGTTGCTGTGGATATGATTTTTGATTCCGTTTCCATTGGGACAACATTCAAGAAAAAACTTGAAGATGCTGGTGTTATTTTATGTTCCATTTCAGAGGCCGTTCGGCTTTATCCCGAACTCATTGAAAAATATCTAGGGAGCGTTGTTCCCATTGGGGACAATTTCTTTGCTGCATTGAATTCCGCGGTATTTACCGATGGATCATTTGTTTATGTGCCTAAAGGAGTCCGTTGTCCGATGGAAGTGTCGACCTATTTCCGGATTAACGACAAAGAATCGGGGCAGTTTGAACGGACGTTGATTGTTGCAGAGGAAGGTTCTTATGTCAGTTACCTCGAAGGGTGCACGGCGCCTGCATACGACAATAACCAGCTGCACGCCGCTGTGGTTGAACTGATCGCTCTTGACAATGCAGAAATCAAGTACGCCACCGTCCAGAACTGGTATTCCGGCAATGCCGAAACCGGAGAGGGCGGAGTGTTCAATTTTGTCACCAAGCGCGGGAAATGTGCCGGTGTTAATTCCAAGATATCCTGGACACAGGTTGAAGTTGGGGCTGCAATTACCTGGAAGTATCCAAGCTGCATTTTGCAGGGGGATAATTCCGTTGGTGAATTTTATTCCGTTGCTTTGACGAACGGTAGGATGCAGGCCGATACAGGCACGAAGATGATCCATTTAGGCAAGAACACCCGTTCAACGATTGTTTCTAAAGGAATTGCTGCCGATTTTTCGCATAATAGCTACCGTGGACTTGTTAAAGTCGTTCCCCGTGCAACAGGGGCAAGAAACTACACACAATGCGATTCGATGTTGGTTGGCGCCAAATGTTCTGCCAATACATTCCCCTATATTGAAGTCGGCAATGCTCAAAGTCAGGTTGAGCATGAAGCCTCAACATCAAAGCTTAATGAAGAACAGCTTTTCTATTTTATGTCTCGGGGGATCTCTCAGGAAGATGCCGTCAGTATGATCGTGAATGGATTTTGCAAGGAAGTCATCCGTGAGCTTCCTTTGGAATTTGCTGCGGAAGCGCAGAAGCTGCTAGCCTTAAAACTCGAAAATTCTGTGGGATAATCCTATGTTAGAAATTAAAAATCTATGCGCTACTGTTGAAGGTAAGCCCATTCTTAAAGGACTCAATTTAAAAGTTGAAGCCGGACAAATTCATGCGATTATGGGGCCCAATGGGGCTGGTAAATCGACGTTGGCCAAAGTCTTAGCCGGCCACCCTGCCTATGTTGTGACAGAGGGAGAAGTCATTTTCCTAGGAAAAAATCTGTTGGAAATGGAACCCGAGGAACGCGCCCATCTTGGACTTTTTATGAGCTTCCAATATCCTGTGGAAATTCCAGGAGTGAGCAACATCCAATTTTTGAGGACCGCTTACAACTCTAACCGGAAGTCTCGTGGTGAGGTCGAAGTATCCCCTGAAGATTTTGAGAAGCTTTTAGATAAAAAAATGCGTCTTGTCGAAGTTAGGTCAGAATTTAAGGAAAGAAACCTCAACGAAGGATTTTCCGGTGGTGAGAAGAAGCGGAATGAAGTTTTGCAGATGGCGGTTTTAGAGCCATTACTGGCAATTCTGGATGAGACCGATTCAGGACTAGATATTGATGCCATGCGTGTTGTTGCCGCAGGCGTTAACCAGATCATGCAGATGAATGATAAGATGGGACTTGTTCTCATTACCCATTATCAGCGCCTTCTTGACTACATCAAACCTGATGTCATTCATGTGATGATCGACGGCAGAATTGTTCATTCTGGCGGACCTGAGCAAGCCCTTCTCCTTGAAGAAAAAGGATACGACTGGTTGACAGCCGCCGCTGAAAAAGAGGCCACGTAATGATGACTTTTCAGAAAGAAGGAACAGAGAATTTTCAGGCCTTCTTGGGCAGTCTTTACAGTCAGGCTGGAGTTGCAGATTCCCTACAGAAGCTTCGTGTGAAGGCGTGGGAGCATTTTCTGGATCTTGGATTGCCCTCACGAAAGGACGATGTGTATCGTTATGTGAAACTGCGGAATTTTTTCGCAGTTAATTACGAAGCTTCGGCAGTATCGACGATAACGGCTGCTGCGATTGATCCATATATTTTACCTGAGAGTCGTCAATCTGTCGCTGTGTTCGTTAATGGACAGTTTTCACCGGCTCTTTCTCGCCTGGAAGCCGTGCCAAAACGAGTGGTCATCCTCCGTCTAGCTGAAGCAACAGCGACGTTTGGAAGTTTTTTGAACAGTCAATGGACAAAAAGTTTAAAGGATGAGAGAGATCCATTTGCCGCGATAAATGCTGCGTTGCACCGCGATGGTCTTTTCCTCTATTTCCCACCAAAAACGATTTTTGAGTCCCCTATCCAGCTTTTAAATGTGGTCGATGCCGGCAAAGCACCCATGTTTATCATGCCGCGTGTTCAAGTGTTTGCGGGAACACAGTCGGAATTGTCACTGGTGTCAACACAAGCAGTTCTTTCGGGCGATCAGTACGTGACCAATATGGTTGCTGATTTTACCATAGAAGATGACGCCCGTATTGAGTATATACAGGCGACGCCGAACCTTGGTGATGGCATCTGGCATTTTGATGCCCTGCGAGCCGTATTAAAGCGCAATAGCCGTTTAAAAACAATTGGTGTCACCAAGGGAAGCGCTACAGCCCGTTTTGACTATCGCGTAGCACTGACCGGAGAGAATGGTGAAGCTTCCCTGAATGGAGTGTGGATATTGGCAGAGAAAAATGAAGCTCATACCCATGTGTTAATCGACCATCAGGCCCCGCATTGCCGCTCTCTGCAGCTTTTTAAGGGCGCTTTGCGCGACACAAGCCATTCTGCCTTTGAGGGGAAAATTCTGGTAAGACAAGCTGCACAAAAGACCGAGGCATTCCAGTTGAATAATAATTTACTGTTGAGTGATAGGGCGAATGCTGAGAGTAAACCTAACCTTGAAATTTTTGCCGATGATGTAAAAGCCTCTCATGGATCCACCGTAGGTCAACTCGATAACGAACAGATTTTTTACATGAAAACACGAGGTTTTAGTGCAGAAACTGCCAAAAACCTGTTGGTTTACGGTTTTTGCCAGGAAGTGATTGACATGGTGTCCATTCCATCTTTGCACGACTCAATGAGTATGAGTCTTAAGAACTAGAAGGCGATAATCCTCCTCGTTCAGGTGATCATGCCCCAAAAAATGTACAAAGTCGAGCTTAGTGATGTTTGACCCTCTTGATCTGCGCGCTGATTTTCCGATGTTGCAACAACGTATGCATGGAAAACCACTTATCTATTTTGATTCTGCTGCAACGGCACAGAAACCAAAAGTCGTGATTGATACCATCGATGATTTTTATCGTAATCATTATGGAACCGTCCACCGCGCCGTCTATGAGCTTGCACTACATGCCACCCAAAAATACCAAGAAACCCGCGTTAAAGCAGCCAAATTCTTGAACGCTGAAAAATCTGAAGAAATCATCTACACACGTGGAACAACAGAATCGATCAATATGGTCGCCTATTCATTTGGCAAAGCATTCGTCCATCCCGGCGATGAAGTGCTCATTACCGAAATGGAACATCACTCCAATATCGTTCCCTGGCAGATGCTGTGCGAAGAACGCGGGGCCGTATTGAAAGTCGCTCCCATGAATGAGAAGGGAGAATTGATTTTAGACGAGTTTGTCAGATTGTTATCTGGACGCACTAAAATCGCTGCTGTAGCACATATCTCCAATTCATTGGGTACGATCAATCCAATAAAGGAAATTGCATCCTGCGTGCACAAAGCTGGAGGAAAATTGCTGGTAGATGGCGCTCAGAGTGCTCCGCATATGCCCATTGACGTCAGGGACCTCGATGCTGATTTCTATGTCTTCTCCGGACATAAAGTGTATGGACCAACAGGGATAGGTATTTTGTATGGTAAAGAGGAACTTCTGAATGCCATGCCCCCCTACCAGGGTGGTGGGGACATGATAGAGACAGTGACATTTGAAAAGACTACGTACAATGTGTTGCCGATGAAGTTTGAGGCTGGAACTCCGATGATTGCTGAAACCATTGGTTTGGGCGCTGCGATTGATTACTTAACCCAAATTGGAATGAAAAAAATTCAGTCTTGGGAGCATGAGTTGCTGACCTATGCAACAACGGCAATGATGGAGATTGAGGGGTTACGCATCATTGGTACAGCTGCCAACAAGGGCGGTATCATCAGTTTTGTAGTGGATGGGACGCATCCCCTAGATTTGGGAACGATGTTGGATCTGCGCGGAGTCGCTGTACGCACCGGTCATCACTGTGCACAGCCCGTCATGCGTCGTTTTGCTGTGCCGGCAACTGCGCGTGTTTCTTTTGGCCTGTATAATACCAAAGATGAAATCGATGCCTTCATTGTCGCGTTGCGCGATGTCATCCGTTTGTTGAGTTAACTATGCACGTTTCACTCTCTAAAGCAGCATCCCTGTTAGATGCCGGTACAGTTGTTGCAGTGCCTACGGAAACAGTATATGGACTTGCAGCCCGACTGGATCGACCAGATGCCATTGCTAAGATTTTCACTGTCAAAGGCCGACCAAAAAACAACCCCTTGATTGTGCACATCGCATCGGCGAAAGACATCACTGGCTATGTGTCTGAATTGCCGCCGGATCTGGATCTGTTGGCACAAGCCTTTTGGCCAGGACCGCTCACATTGATTCTGCCTGCCATTAAAGAATCTGTTCCCGATATTGTGAGGGCCGGTTTGCACACAGTGGCTATTCGCGTTCCGGACCATCCGCTAACCCGAGAGCTTTTGAAAATAACAGGCCCTTTGGTCATGCCGTCGGCAAATCCTTCAGGTAAGCCCTCTGCTACATCCAGCGATCATGTGGAAGCCGATTTTGGAAAAGACTTCCCTGTTTTGGATGGAGGGGAATGCCATAAGGGGGTTGAGTCGACAATCCTCTATTGGCAAGACAGAGTGTGGACCCTAGCGCGATTGGGAGCCTTAGCACCAGAGGATTTTTTTTCAGTATTGGGTTATGTTCCTGATGTGATGTTAGGAATGAAATCCGGAGAAAATGGAGCCCCCTTATGCCCAGGGCAGCTTTATCGCCATTACGCACCAAAAGCCCATTTGACTTTGACAACTGCGATCCCATTAGAGAGTTGCGATGTTATTTTAGGGTTTGATGATCGGTACTATCCCAAAGGGAGCCGCCTCCTTTCCCTGGGGAGTTCTTTACATCCAGAGGAGGCAGCACGCCGCCTCTATGCCGTCCTGCGTCAATTGGACAACGAAGGCATTGAACATGCACTTGTCGACGTGAATACCCCTGACACTGGCTTGTGGCGAACCCTTAGAGAACGCCTGCAGAAAGCATCCAAAACACAATTAAATAATTAAGTTTTGTGGATTCAGATTTTTTCAGCACTGTGAACAAGGTACACGGACAATTCTGTCCAGCATTACAGGTTGTGCAAGTAATGAATGAACCGTTACTCCAACATCAGATAAGGGACAGCAAAGACGAGTAATATCAGGATGATGATAAAATGCATTTGTCTGAGGCCCAAGCTCAAATAGTAAGGAGTCTTCGCTATGAAGAAAGACTCTCTTCCCTCTTGCGATTGCAAACCCTAACTCAGTATGGGTTCCGCCCCCACCTGGAAGAAGAACAATAACAACATCGGCTTCTGAAACACCCTCCAGCTCAAGTGTAGCCACTTCTTGGAGACGTTCTTTGCTAACAGACTTCACACTTCCATGCGAAGTCCAATCATAAGAAATTTCATGACCACATGTTTTTAAGGTGTCCCTCACTATATTATGGGCTGTTGCTCTCGAAAGTGATGTTGCAATATAATATTTCATTAGATTTCTTTTGTTGAACTTAAAGGGATCAGCTTATCAATTGTTTTCATTTTTTTCCAAGCTTCTTCTGACTGGACTCCTCTATCAATCACATCGCCGATTTGGACCATTATGCAGGTAATCTTCGCCTATCGGTTTGGAGGACCGAAAAGGTGATCAAGGCCGATTTGTGCGAATAAGGTAAATGTTCATTATTCTGATCCTCTGAATTTTAATATTTTAAAACTCCTTGTAAATATTCCACTTCTAATCACTGAATTGTTAAATAAATATTGTTAAGTAAATATTTGACTATAAATTATTAATCTGAAATAATTAGTACTGGTATATCAAGCTATTGTTTACTATGGGGGGTTATGGATAGTACAAATGGTAACGTTGGGGAAGTATCACACCAGTCCAGTACTGGAGAAATTGTGCCTGCTGAGCAACATGTGTCAATAGAAAATATATCAACTGAACTATTAGGCAAGATTCTGGGTTATTTAGATCCAAAAGATTTAAATGCCTTAGGAGCGGTTTCTACGACACTGCGAGCAGCTATGAAGGACTTTATTTCACTCAGAAATATTGGATCGGTAACAAAATTTACCGAATTTCTCAGCAACAAGCTTGGGGAACAATACCTTGATCAAAAAAAGATGCTTTTATGTGTATGTCCGGATTTCGCAAGATTTCAACAACACAATCCAAATGAATTAAAATGTCTAATGTTTTGCCTGGAAGAGCAGGTTGCAAAAATACTTAAAGGGGTAACAAAACAAGATTTAAATGAATTGAAAGCTGCTTTAAAACAACAAATTGCAGAAAATAAGTTGGCTTCTCCCGATTTTTTTAATGTTTTAAGCGACTGGATAGACCCTCTATCACGTCGTCGAGTTGTGAATTTAAACTCATTTATGAAAGATGCATTGATGGCACTTTCCTTTGCAGTAAAAGGAGTAGGCTTTGCGGGAGTTATGGCAGGATTTCTAGGGGGAACGTCAGCACTTGCAGCAACTGAAGGACACGGAATAGCCGAGGCAGGAAGTATGGGAGCTCGATTTGGGGCTGTTGGAGCTGTCATGGCAGCTGTCATGTTACAACTAGATGGAGGTTGGGCAAATGCAGGTGTTCAGCCCGAACCTGTAGTAGAGGCTGGAACGCGGGAACCTAACAAAGAATCCGCAAAAGAAAGAAGAATACGACTCGACCTCCAGCAAACACCATCACGAGAAATTTGGCCAGAAGAAGAAAAGATAGGGAATATGGCATGTCTTACAGGAATCATAGCAGGGGGTGTTGACATATTAACATTGCTATCCAATGAAGTGACTGCAGTAAGTGCTAGCAGATTGGTAGAGATGTTGACAATCGCTATTGTCATTATCGGCATTGCTGGAGCAGTTTTTGGAATGCTACTAAGAAAAAGCATCTGAATAAACGCCTCTGTAGATAAGCTTTTAACCGCTAAACTAACATTTTTGATCTTTTTATTGTAATCGTGTGTAAATGAGGTTGGCTTCGCCCCCATCGATTAAGACAAATTGGTTAATGTCTTTTTCGTAACAGTAGACGTCAGCTTTGGCGATATCGAACCACCATCCATGAATGCGAATCTGTTTTTTTTCCAGACGTTCGCGGATAAATGGGTAAGTCATGATGTGCTCCATTTGTTGGAGTACGTTGACTTGAGAGATTTGGTTGTGCTCTGAAAGCGAAGGGTTGAGGACAAATCCGCTTCTGACCTTATTAAGGGCTTCTTCTCCGTATTTAAGCCAGGATTTGAAATGTGGGCAGGAATGATTGTCGACACCATGTGCCAACGCCTGCATGGCACCGCATTCTGAGTGGCCGCAGATGACAATATCGGAAACGTTAAGTGAGAATATTGCGAATTCGATAACTGCCGCTGCGCTGTCATCCTGGGACGATGCTGACATTGGGGGGATAAGATTCCCGATGTTTCGCAACACGAATAAATCCCCTGGATTTGTTGAAGCAAATAAGTTGGGTACCACACGGCTATCTGAGCATGCAATAAATAAAGTGTCCGGTTTTTGCCCTAAAGCCAGCTTAGCAAAAAGATCGCGACTCTCGTCTGTTAAATTATTTCTAAACTCAACAATCCCTTCAATTAACTTTTTCATATTGTTTTCACCTGTCAGTGTTTTAGGGAATCTATTGATTTTGGCTGTAAATAATAAGCAATCATGTTGAGTTTGATTCCGCAATTTCTAGGATCGACACCTGGATCATCAGAAAAACGTTCGGATGTAAAACTTTTAGAAGTTAATTTTTCAGATTTGTCTGCTTTAGACGGAGTGTCTGCAACAAAACTTGGAATATCGAATTTTAGGGGTAATTTAGGCTTTGGCTGTTGGATGACCAATTCCCATTGGTCAGTTGGCTTAATTTGTGAAAACTGCTGATCGATTGATGCATCCATGTTTTGAGGTAAAACGCTGTCGACTTTGATTTTTTCATCCCGTTGGATTTCAAGGAGTTTTCCCGTTTCTTGACTAGGGGTATTGGTGATGTGACGGGTAAAACATTCGTAGTTGAGTATATCTGCGTAAAAAACTTTTCCGTCCGGGAGAGTCCATTGGGAGAGATGGGCAATATGGTTTTTGCATAAATGTTTTTTTAAGTTCTCTGTAGTTTCTTGGAAAGCTGCAAATTGATCTATTATGATGTCCGGGTGCAGATGTTTTAAGGCATTCAAAATGTAATCGTTAATTTTAAATGTTAGATCTGTTGAGACCATTGAAGAGACGATAAAATCGTACTTTTCGTGGGGCTCTTTTGGAAGGCAAGTTTCCATCGCAGTATTAATAATTTTAATGACTTTTGTAACACATTTATTTTTTGACAACTTTTTTTCAGAATCCAGCGTGTCTATTGCTTCTGAAATAAATGATAGCATCCCTGTGAGGTCCTCTTGGATTAAACGCGTTTTTCCTTTTAACTCAGGTGAAAGCGTTTCGACCATCTTTTCCATCCCTGTAACATCGATATCTACAAGGGTTACGTGATCAAATTGTGCTGCCAGAAGGGACAAATTGATTTCATCTCCGGGTACTGGGCCCAGGACTAGCGCTTTTCCTTTGACTCCTTGTGCAAACTGATGAACAAACAGACGGCTCTTTATATTGTGCCTTCGATAAGCTTGTTTTTCTGATTCCGACAATTTTGTTATTGCAACGAGTTGCTTTACATTTTTGCATGTATAAAAAAGTTTAACGGATAAAGGTAGTCTTTCAGGAAAAATGCTACTCAATTGACTTTCAATTGCAGCATGTTGTGAAGGGGTTATTGTTCCTGCTATAGATCCGCTGCCACTGGCGGCCTGTAGTGGCTCAGTTGGTGGGGAATCGGTTAAGTTGAGAGGGCTGATAACTGTATTAAGACACACGGTTTCTCCATCTATTAAATGTAAGTATCTCCCCATTCTAACTTGCGGGCTTGTTTATAGAGAACACCTAATTTTTTCGAGACGATTTTTTTCTCCAGGCCGGTTTGGCCGCACAGAACGAAATCGACATGACCCGAGTGGTGTTGGGGATGGCGGACGATTCTGGATTCTGGGAGTTCGACGGGCGACTTCGAGGCAACCACATAGGAAAATTTCTCATCTTCATAACCCATACTGACATCCTTTACTTTCCGGTGTAAAGAGGAGCGCTCGATGCGTTCAGCGAAATGACACCAATCATCATTTGCCATTGGACAGGCCTTTTGGTGTGGGCAGGGAGCTACAAGAAAAGCCCCTTTACCAATTAGGAATTCCCGAATGGTGCGGATGCGTTCGAATCCATGCGGAGTTCCCGGTTCAATAATTGCTATAACCTGTGATGTGGCATTCCATGCCCGGTCGATAAGAGAAAGCATTGCGGGCTGGGGGAGTTCTCCGACAACATAAGAGAGAATTGTGAGATCGTGTAAACTAAATGACGTGTTTTGCAAGATGTCTGTGGCCTTCCATTCGGCAGTTCTTAAAGCGGGGTGAAGGGCGTGTTGCATCAGGTTTTTCCCGATTTTCAACCACGGTTCATCTTTTTCATGCAGGACGACTTGCTGGATGTTTGGATACAGATCCATCGCTGCCCAAGAGCCTGTTCCGGGACCGGCGCCGATATCGCACAAGCTTGTTGGAGCAAATTGTGGGAGACGACGCGCAGATTCGGTTAATACTTGGTGTACAACAGCAAAAGTGGCTGGTAAGCGCACTGCGAGGTATGCCATTCTGTGGGTGTCGGATGTCATAAAATCTGTGATATTGTGGCGATTTGGACTGCGGTAGCGGGTCGAGAGATCCATGGAGGCTTTGGTTAGGCTCGACTCAGGGGTGTGTGCAAAAAGTTGTTCCAGTGCGGACTTTAGATCATCAGGGAGGGTCATTTGTAATCTCTTGGGTTGGTCTTTGATACTTCATATGAGAGACTGGTGCTATCTATAGACGAATCCTTAAGTCGGTCGAAGCGGTCTTTAAAGGCGGTATTTAGGTCTTCAATTTTGGCGTCACCTATTGCCAGTTTATAGAGTTCCTGGCGTTCGGCAATGATTTCATCAACAACTTGTGGATCATGAAATATTGCGTTGAGAACCTCTCGTGGCGCTACAAATATCCTGACTTTTGGAGTGGACTCCCCAGAGACGAAATCCAGCAGTGAGCAATATCCCTCTGTTGACTGGAATTCATCTGTCTCATTTTCCAGTGAAGGTTCTGATTGAGACTTGTCTGTAGGGTTTTCGTTTTTTACAGATTGATTTTTTTTCTTTTTGTCGTTTGTCAGGCTTGATTCTTCGCAAGGTGCACCTTGAAGTACTTTATAGAGAATTTGATTCAATTGAGAATCAGGTAATGTGAGGTTAGCGAGCTCTTTTGCCTCTTTGGATTGTTGATTTGCTGGAAGTGCGTCGATAGCCCTGGTGATTGCTGCAATCAGTTCATCAACTAATACAGGATTTGTCTCCAGGGCTTTTTTGAAGAATGGTTGATTTTTGTATAAGGACATCATCAGGTTCTTCAATAAAATTTGTGTTTGAAGCCATTCTTTCGGCTTTTCATCCCGTTTGGATTGATTGAGGAGTTGTAAGATGCCGATACGCGCGATTCCAGCGGCCTTTTTCCCCTCTTTCGCCCCCTCTTTCGCCCCTTCTTTCGTTGTAACCTGGATACTATTGTAAACTTTTTTGGCCGGAAGATTGATGTATCCCCGTTCGTCGGTTTCCATGTAGCGATTAAAAATGATTTGGAACACTTGGGAAGAGCGGTAGGAATCCAGGCGAGCGTATGTCATGAGGGCAAGCAGCATGAGCATTGTGACGACAAAAATCAGTACGTTCATAGTGAGTAGATAATATGGGTTTTAGTGTTTGGCAAAGGAAAAGCAAAAATCATCGGTTTATCTCTCTTGTGGAGTGTGACAATCACACGGACCATTGCGGGCAGCTGTTGATATTCGACCAGCCAAAGCTGTTTGCTCCATGTTCCTTGCGGCTCAGGTGAGGGGGGCTCTTTTTTTGTGGGAGTATCTTTGTTTTTCTCATCGGAAGACCCCTTCTTTTCAATGTCGTTTTTTTTCTGTTTTTCCCTGTAGGGGGCAATATAAAATTCAAAAGTTAAATTTTCCACATTTTCCAACAGGACCTCCTTCTTCATCGGAGGTAAGTGGGCTCCGTGCCAACGCTTTGGCGAGGGCCAATAGGCAAGCATCAAGGTTCCATTAGGATCGAGGTAGATGCGCGCTAGGGCATTATTTGAAAATTCTTTAGCCAGACTGACGTCATTGTCGAAGGTGAAAATCAAGCTTTGGCTTCCAGGTTTTGTCAACCCGCTATTGCCGACAGAAAAGAAGACGAAATCGGAGTTTTTGTTATTTGCAGGAACCGCGCGTGGTATGATTTTTGCCAGGCGTGTTTCTGCATAGCGAAGCTGAAAATTATCGGCCATGACCCGTTCTGTTTCGATATCAATTTGGGTAATCTGACGATAGAAAAATGTGAGCGCCGACAACACAAGCACGGTCAGTGCAAGGGCCACAATCATTTCTATAAGAGTGAAAGGTCGTCTTGAGACGTATTTCATGCAGCTCTTTGCTCCACGATAACGTCGTATTCGTATGTGTAAGACAACTCTTCCGGCTCATTGGGCTGAATCTCTGATTTGAGAGGTTGTTTAGGTGAGAGATTATGGATAAATGCTCCCTTTTTTGGCGTAAAAGTAATGATGAGCTTAAGCCAGTACGCCGCGTGATCTTGGTCGGAAGAGATTTTGTGTTTTTTGTCTTCAAAACGGTATGTTCCATTAAATGGGAGCTTATTTTCATATCCTAACGAACTCAACATTGCATCATTGATAGGCAGATTTTTTTTGCTTTGAATGGAGCTCCAAGGGATTTCGTTTTGATACATTTTTTGCAGAATATCGGTGTAAAGCAGATTTACAAAGTGGTCGAGTTCTACTATCGCAGTGAATTGTTTTTCCGAGCGTAAAATAAGGGCGTGAGGATAGATCAACGGCAAGGCGCAAAGAACGACGAGCACGAAGGCTATCAGAACTTCCAGGAGCATCATGTAGCGGCGATAGACGCAATAAAGTTTCATGTGTTCACACCTTTTGACGGGAGGGTTCCTGTTTTTTTGCTTTTTCTGGAATCCGTTGCATCGTGTCTTCTGTTAATTGAGTATTGAAATCCTCATCGGCGTTTGAACATTCCTTGTCTGTCTTTTCTTTACTGTCTGAGCTGGTAATAGGGTGGGGATACCCTATCAAACAAATATAGCTTTGTAAGGTCCCCTCGGGTGGGTTTGGATTGTCTGTTGAAGCTAGACGTAAGACACCTTTGCTCATGACGGCGCCGTACGACATAAATTTGATGTCCAGACGCCCCTCATGACTCTCACCGGGTAACTGGTCTTTTAAAAACACCCCTTTGACTGTTTTGAGGATTTTGCGCCTTGTGACCTCGCGTTTGATGTGTGCGGGGAGGAGGGTGTCAGTTTCCAGCCAATAATTGATTCCATCCTTTTTGACATCTTCTTCAAAGATGACATGGACATCGGCTTTTAGGATCGACATGATATTTTGCGCCAGACGCAGCTCTTCAACGATCTGGCCCACTTCGGTGCTGAAGCGTTGATCGATGAGAGCTTTGTTGATGCTGATGGCAACGACTCCGGACACTAGTGCCAACAGAGCGAATACAATCAGCACCTCTAGCAAGGTGATTGGTAAACGGCGCATCAACATCAGTTGTTAAAAAGAGATTGGTGAGTCCGTTTGTATTCGTTGTATTTTTTAGATTCCACGTGGATCACGCCATTTTCATCTGCGTTTACCTGATACTCTTCACCCCAGCCGTCATAGATTAGGGATTTGGGATCGCGAACGAGGGGGGAATTAGCGATGGTCTCTTTCCATTTGCTTTGAACATTATTGGTAAACTCTGGATCTTTGGCCGCTTGAAGGTTGAGAATGGCTTCCACTTTTTCGATGGCTGTTTTTGTTTTAAATACCTTACCTTCATCAAGGCTTCCACGGTAGTTGTAGGCGATTACGCCAGTGATAAGGGCTATTAGGAACATAACGATCATGATTTCGATCAAAGTCATAAATCTGCGTTGGATTGTGCATTTGTACATACGATTTCCTTTGTGTTATACAGCTAACGAACTGATATCAGTTAATGGCAGCAAAATAGCCAGCAATATTGTCCCGATCACTGCGCCCATGATAATTAAGATAGCAGGCTGTGCCAAGGCCATCAATCGGTTTAACGTTTTTTCAAGATCCTGTTCATACATGTCGGCAATTTTATTGAACATCACAACAACACTGCCTGAATCTTCACCAACAGACAACATTTGGGCGACCATTGGAGGGAACAGTTTGGCACGGGAAAGTTCCTTCCCAAGAGAGCTTCCTTCGATAATGCGCCCTTCAGCATACTGTATTTCTTCTGCCATGGCAACATTTCGCATAACATCGCGTGAAATTCGCAGCGACTCGATTAGAGGGAGCCCCCCTAGTAATAACGTTCCCATGGTGCGGCAAAAACGAGAGACAGCAGCCTGAATCATTAGTGTGCGAATCAGCGGCAGTTTCAGCAGATTGCGTTCGAGCCAGATTTTGCCTTCTGGAGATCTCAGTTTAAAGACAGAATAAGTAACTGCCCCTCCGATCACGGGGATGTAAAGCCACCAATACCCACTGAGGAAGTGGCTGACTGATAAGACGAGCTGAGTAAATCCATTTAACTTTCTTTCAGCGAAGATCCCTTCGATGGAAGGAACAACGAACGTAAGTAAGATAATGATAATAAAAAAAGAAAAGGAGGCTAAAATGCCCGGATAGACCATTGCAGTGACGATATCGCTTCTCAATTTGATCTGCTTTGTCAGGAGGATAGCCAGTTTTTCCAAAACGACATCTAAAGCTCCCACAGCCTCTCCGGCCGTAATCATAGAACAGTAGAGTTTGTTAAAACTTTCGGGATATGCCCCCATTGCCTGGGATAAAGGAGATCCTGCTTTGATTTGTTCGCAAAGACTGAGAATAATGCGGTGGTAGGGTTCGTTGCGGCACTGTTCTTCTATCGCTGTCAAGCTTTCGTATAGGGGGACGCCAGCACCAACGAGCTGCGACAGCTGTAGAGTGAAAGCTAATAACTTATCACCTTTTAAACTCTGGCGTGAAGACATTCCTTTTTTGAGTCCTAATCGGATAATGATGACGTTCATCTCGCGCAGTTTGTCTTTAGCCTCGCGTTCCCCTTGCGCTTCTATTAGCCCTTGCTTGCGCTTTCCTTTGGAATCTACAGCCTGATATTGGTATAGCGGCATCGTTTATTCCCGTCCTTCCAGACCGCGAGTCACGCGCAGAACTTCCGATACAGTCGTCTCTCCCCGTCTAACGAGGTCGCTCCCGTGAGCAAGAATGCTGATCATTCCATTATCGAGCGCAATGCGGCGCAATTCGATGGCATCGGGGCTTTTGACGATCTGTTTTTTTATTTCGTTGTTGACGGACATTAGTTCGTAGATAGCTTGTCTGCCCTTATATCCCGATCCAAAGCAGCAAGAGCATCCAGTACCGTGATGTAAATGCCCCAGAATAAGCTCTGAGCGAGGTAAACCAATGCTATCCAGTTCGCTATCGGTGGGAATGTAGGGAGCCTTGCATTCAGGACAGATGCGGCGTACAAGACGTTGTGCCAGGACACCAATGATTGTTGAAGAAAGAAGATAAGGTTCGATACCCATGTCTACGAGGCGTGTAATTGCTGAGGGGGCATCGTTAGTGTGGAGCGTACTTAGCACAAGATGGCCTGTCAGTGAGGATTGGACGGCGATTTCAGCTGTTTCAGCATCGCGGATTTCCCCGATCATGATGATATCGGGGTCTTGGCGCAAAATATGACGTAAACCTGTAGCGAATGTTAGCTTGATCTTTGGTTGCACGCTAATTTGAGCAATCCCTTTGAGGTTGTATTCAACGGGGTCTTCAATGGTCATGATGTTTGTTTCATCATTATGCAGTTCGCAGATGGCGCTATAGAGAGTGGTTGTTTTACCGCTACCTGTGGGCCCAGTTACCAAAACAATACCTTCCGGAATGGCAATTAGTCTTTTGAATTCATCGAGGACAGAAGGCAGCATCCCTATAAGTTCAAATCCCAGGACGATATTTCCCTTATCAAGAATACGCAGAACGATTCGCTCTCCGCCGGATACAGGGACAGTGCTCACGCGGAAATCGATCTCGCGGCGTCCCATCCTCAGCTTGATTCTTCCGTCTTGGGGCAGACGATGTTCGGCGATATCGAGTTTTGCCATTACTTTGATGCGCGTCATCAATTGTGCCTGGAATTCTTGTGCGGGGGAGTGGCGGTTTTGCAGAACTCCGTCGATGCGGTACCGCACTCTAAGACGGTCTTCAAACGGTTCGAAGTGGATATCTGAGGCACCCTGCTGGATAGCTTCTGTTAAGATCAGGTTGAGTAGTCTGACAATCGGAGCTTGATGGTGTGTATCATCCAAAAGATCGTACACCTCAACTTCACCATCGCCTCTGTTTTCATCTGAGCTGTCACCCATATTAGCGATCAGTTCAGAAGCAGCGCCATGTTCGCGGTTATACCACTCGTTGATAGCCTGAAGGATCGTTTCTTTGGGACTGTACACCCCCTTGACAGGTGAGTTGAGCATTAACCGTAACTCTTCCAGCGGTTCAAGATGCAAGGGGTCTGAGATAGCGACAAAGACGACACCTGCCTCTTCCTTAATAGGTAAGACGATATTTTTTTTAGCAAAACTGTAGGGAACATGTTTGAGACGTTCTTTAGAAATCTTAAATTGAGTCAAATCGGAATAGATTGGCATGCCAAAATCTATAGCCAGAGCCTGATTCATATCCTCGCTGCCAAACAAACCCTGACGAAGCAACTCCTCATTGCTGAAATGTGAGGACGAACCCCTTTCAGGCTGATCTGGATCGCTGCTATCGACCATCGTATTCCCCATTGCACGGCAGAGAGTTAATAATCCAGCCACTGGCATAGGATCCTGGAGAACAGTCTGAAGGCCTATAGTAAGAAGGAGTATAGCAACGATCGGGCTCAGGTCCGAAGAGAATTCTCATTGAACCTGCCAGGATGCGGTTTTTTTCCATATCACGAGCGACAACAAGACTGCAGAGAAACTCGGGAATGTCGCCAGGTCGACGGCGCATCTCTTCGCATTTAATACGTTCAAAATCAAAAAGAGGATCCGAAATAATTGTTGGAGTCAGGAAGATGAACATCTCAGTTTCGCTATCGGACAATTCTCTATAACTGAATAGTTTGCCGATGCAAGGGAGTTCGCCAAAGAAAGGGATGGATTCCTTGTAGTCATCGGTATTTTTTCGGCGCAATCCTCCAAGGATCACAGTCTGGCCGTCAGGAACGCGCACTTCATTGGTGATATGCCGGCGCGTGACATCGGGCTGGTTAGGTGAGTTGCCAGGCTGAACTGTGTCGAAGGTGATGTCGGTGTCTAAGGTAACATAATTTGGATCATCCGACTGTTCAAAACCATCACCCGTAATATGGATGGTGGGAGTGATATCGATAGTAATCCCATACTGGGCGCGTGTGAACGCTTTTTCAAGAGTGTTTCCTTTGGCGGTTTCAACATTGTAAATCCCTGTGTTGATGGAGCTTTCTTCAACGATGGCAATAGTGGCAGGAGTTTGATTGATCGCCACAACAGAAGGACTTGCGTTAATTTGGATATCATCCTGCGTCATGAGAAAGCGGTAGGCTATATCGTAAGCAGGCAATCCGCAAGTTTTTTTCCCTGAGAGAAAGTAGTCCAGAATGCCTGATGGGATATTGAGGGGGTCTGCTCCCCAGCTCAAGCAAGAAGTCGCTGTTTGGCTTGCGCAGCTGCCGACTTTGAGCAAATTCAGGCCAAAATTATTTTGTCTCAAGACGCGACGTTCAAAGAGAAGACATTCGATTTGGACCATTCTTTTTGCCACATCAAGCTTTTTGATTAGATCTTTGATTTTTGGCAAAATATCCGCTTCTACAACCATAGCGATGGATCCAGTTTTGAGATCTACGATAAAATTTTCCCGGTCCTTGTTCGTTGTAGGGGGTTTCGAGCTTCGAGGTTCGACGGGAGAGGGGTTAACAAGATAATTACCCTGTTGGTAGTAGCTTGTTTGGTAGAGTTCAGACGGCAGCATCTCGATTTCTTTTTGAAGAATCTCATTGGCAATCTGGTCTACGGTTGGCATAGGCATAGGTGGAGGAGGCATTCCCGGCGGATGCCCCTGAGGATGCTGGAATCCCACACCGTTTCGCGACATCAGAAAATAAACCCGATGCAGGATTTCGGCAAGTTCTTCAGGATCGGAGTTCTTAGCAGTATACCAGAAAATAGTCTTTTCACGAGCCTCTCCCACCTGATTTTCTACCTGGTGAATGATTTGTTCAGCCTTTCGCAGCTCTTCCTTTGTTCCCACCAAAAATAGTGCCCTGGCGACATTTCCCAATGCGATGATTTTTAATCCGCCGGATTCGTAATTGTCTTGGGCATTAGAAGGACGATACCTTGAGGGAGGCATGGGTCCTCGGTCTCTATCTTTTGTGTTAGTGAGGATTTTGGCAGGTTCTCCGCCTTCATTTGTTTGATCAAAAATGGCAGCAAGGATTTTTGCCATTTCTTCCGGGTCGACGCGGATGATGGGGAAGACTTTGTATTCTCTGTCGCCCTTGTTTGCAGCGACGAAGTCATACAGCTTGAGTAAATCCTGCAAGTCGGCAATTGGCCCGATGATAAAAATGTCTCGTCCGATCTGTTGTAGTACAGTGCTATGTGGATTCACAAATTTATCCAGGAAAAGTCTGGTCCGCCTGACTTCTGCCGGTTCTGGGGACAGGACAAAGCACACACGCGATTCTGGAGAAAATAGGTCCAAATCTTTCCGTTTATTTGTCATCATTTTAATGGAAGAGCTATCTTCCTTAACGAAAAACAACTGCCGTAAATAGGGGTTGAGCTGCTTGTAGCCGATCCCATTTTGATTAAGGATCAGATCAATCATATCTTCCCAGGACGCCCGAGGAATAAGCAGATTGGAATCGACGCTAAGGCGGAGAGTGGCGATTTCGGCTGTCATGAGATATACGTAATCCTGAGAACCATAATCCATGACGAGCTGTCCTAGGGTTGTTTCAGGTTGATGCCACAAGCCGTAGGATTCGACTTGACCTGCTTGAACGCTCATTTCGCGCCAACTACTTTCTAGAGCGTTGATATTGGAACGAATTTCATTAATTTGGTTGAGCAGCAGGTGGTAGGCGTCTTCATCAGCACCTTGCTCGAACAGATCGCGGATCTGTCCGTAAAGGCGAGTGAGGTCGTCTTGTGAATGACGTAATTCGCGATTGACTTCCAGCAGGAAACGATGCATCTCGGGAGTCATCTCGCCGGTTTGTTCTGTAAAGCCCGTTTTCTTTTCGTTGATTGTCTGGCATATCCCCATTGAAGGGATTGCAAAGAACAGGAATATAAATAAAATATTACATTTAATCTTCATAATCCTCGTCGTCATCATCGTCATTGTCATCCTCGTCGTCATCCTCTACATCAACAGGTAGTGGCCCCCTCACAGGTCCATTTTCTCTGGTGTACGGTCTTATTTGCGGCGGACTGTGTTGTCCGGGCAAGGTTCCATTTCCAGTCTTTAACATAGAAGAGGGATTACTTTCTTTTGTTTTCTGTCTTTTATCATCCCCGGACATTTTTCCTGCCGTCCCTGGACGAGAGCCTTTTTGTTTACTCTGTTGTAAGGGAAATTCGACTGTTGTCATTTCTGTGCGTGCAGAATTAAAAAGAGTGCCCACGACAATTTGTCGGTCATCTTTCCGCTCAACTTTGTCGAAAACAAACAAAGGCCCAATTTTTTTTCTTGAGACATAGTCGTCAATCTCTTGCGGGGTGACCAGTTTTCTCCACGTAGTGCCCGTGAGGAGAAGCCAATCATTAGGACTAAGCAGCATCCGTTCCTTGTTGATCTCGAAGACAAATTGAGAACGCGTTCTAGACCCGATAAATTTAAAATTTTGTTCCAGACTTTGTGGGACCCAGGGTTCGTTGACTTTTACGAGATTCAGGGAAATCTTTCCTTTTCCATCTACATCCCAGAGCTCAAAATTCATGACGCGTTCGTCGATTTTTTTGACGCACATGAGAATATGTTTTAGGGAGGCTTCGCCAGGTTTTACATATTTCCAGATGCCATTGTCCCAAATAAGACAATCACCCGCTGCAACATACACGGAGTAGATATCATCGAGTTCGCCAAAGTCAATGCGCTGTTTATTGACCCATGATTTGTATTCATCTCCACTGTGTTTTTCCAGGAATTTGTCTATACCGTACCATTTGGCTTTCTGACGTGCCAACAAAGTACCATCAACGCGCCATTTTCCAAGCTCCCACGGCGTTGCATTGCTGCCAAAACGGACGAATTCTTTTTCCGGCAAGGTGAAAGATGCGTAGGTGGTGGGTTCTGATATCACAACTCCATTTCCACCATCCATTCCAACAGTAATCAAACTTTGGTTTCCCTGAGAGGTCGCTATAAACCACAATGCTGTGGGGACATTTTTAGGCGAAAAAACATATTGATTGGGAGTTAATGTTTTGTCGTAAAGGATGTAGACGCGTTCACCGGGCAGGACAGATGTAGGGGATTTATTGCCTGTGAAAGAGAAAAAAAGTGTGGGTTGTTCTTCTGTGGCATCGGGCCTCCCATTTTTTCCATAGTAGAGCAGGTAGCGTCGGAGATCAGGCAGTTGGACGCTGAGAGGGGCAAATTTTAGGGTCAGTGCGGGATTGGAAATTCCTTCATATTCCTGGGGAGGGCGCGTGAAAGCCCCTTTGGGAATGGATAATTTTGTAGTGATAGTGTCATTTAACGTGAACGATCTCTGGCGCATTGCGGTAAAATACAGTGACGCGAGCAGGAGTACAGCGATGACCCCGCAAGCTGCATAGTTCGTTAACGTTACCCATTTTTTGACCATGGAAATCCTTTTTCTGTGGCAAATCTGGAGTATAACACTCGACAGAAAAACAGAGAAGGAATTAAATTGAAATTTGGACTGATTTTTGCTCCTTGTGAGGTAAGAATTAGTTCAAACTTCAGAACAGAGGGCGCGATGAATACTTTTAACGTCTTAATTACGAGTGTTTCTAAAAAAGTTCCTTTAATTAAAGCCGTGCTTTGTGCATTGGAAGCCGTCCGGCCCTCTACGTCGAATATCACCAGTAAAATCATTAGTGGCGACTGCAATATTTCCGCAATAGGGCGATATTTTGTGGATGAATTTTGGCACATGCCGCCGCAGGATATGCTAACTATAGAAGAAGTGATTGAATTTTGCAAAAAGCGACATATCAGAGCGATTATTCCGACCCGTGATGGTGAGCTTCCGTTTTTTAGTCGGTACAAAGAGCGACTTGGCGGAGAAGGCATCAGTTGTTTGGTTTCCTCTCCCAAAACAGTGGAGTTATGTCGGGATAAGCTTCAGTTTTATACATTTCTTTCCAAGCATCATCTGCCGGCCATTCCAACATCCGGACAAATCAGCGATATTAAAGCGCATTCCTATGCTGTGAAAGAGTGTTTCGGAGCTGGGTCTGCATCGATTGGCCTGGATCTTCCCCTTGCTGAAGCCAAGCTGTGGGGAAACAAGCTGAAGCACCCTATTTATCAGCCGTATATCCTCGGAACGGAATTCAGTGTTGACCTCTATGTCGATAAGCACGGGACCTGTCTGGGATCTATTGTCAGGGAGCGTGAGCTCATTTGCGATGGTGAATCCCAGGTGACAGCTAGCGTCAAAAATCCAGACATTGATACATTGTGCCATAAAGCGGCAGCACTTTTAAATATTTCAGGCCCTGCAGTCTTTCAGATACTGTGCGATCAATCTAAACATCTTCATCTGATTGAATGTAATCCACGTTTTGGCGGTGCTTCAACGCTTAGTGTAGCGATGGGCCTTAAAATTTTTGAATGGTTTTTTCAGGAATCGTTACAGCTGCCATTGACTCCATTTGAGCGATCCCCCCAAGAACTTAGACAGATCCGCTATGCTGAAGATCTTATACTAAAGAAGTAAATCCATGGAATATGCCTGCTTGCCTCAACACTGTTTTACGGACGGTCGTTATCAATTAGTTCCTTTGAGATATGAAGACATCATGCCTATCAAAGAGTGGCGAAACGAGCAGATCGAGGTTTTGCGACAAAAAGAGCCACTGACAGATGCGATGCAGGAAACGTATTTTCACAATGTTGTCCTTCCCTTGTTTAAGGAAGCGCATCCCAGGCAAATCCTATTTAGTTTACTTTTGGATGGTCAATGCATTGGTTATGGAGGCATTGTGCATATTGATTGGGCAACAAAAGAAGGGGAAATCAGCTTTCTGGTTGAAACACGGCGCGCTAAAAACGAAGCACTATACGAGTCTGATTATGCTGTTTTTTTACAGTTGATCAAACATATTGCCAGCGACTTTTTAAATTTTCACCGCATTTTTACTGAAACGTATGATGTCAGACCTCACCATATTGCAATCATAGAAAGCAGCGGATTTCACTTTGAAAAACGGTTGAGAGACCATGTATCTAAAAATGGACAAGTGATGGATTCTCTAATACATGGATGTATCTTTTATGAATAAATGGGATAAAAATAGGGTTTTTGTCAGTGGAGGGGCTGGTGTCATCGGGACGTCGCTTGTTAGTGAACTGCTCACTAGGGGGGCTGAAGTATTTGTCGGTGACCTGAAACCAAGGCCTGATGGCTTTTCAGGCGTTTCGCGTTATCGTGAGGGCGATTTGATTACGTTGGATGCCAGGGAACTTTTAGCTTTTCAACCTGAAGTCTATTTTCATCTCGCAGCAACATTTGAACGTTCTACGGAGACCTACGATTTTTTCGAAGATAATTTCCATAATAATATTGCCCTCAGCCACCATTTGCTCTTTCTATTCAAAGATTTACCAAGCCTTAAAAAAATAATTTTTGCCTCTAGTTATCTCATCTATGATCCCTCCTTATATCTGTTTTCCACGCCTCAAACACAGTTGGTATCCCTTAAAGAAACCAGTCCTGTGATGCCGAGAAATATTTGTGGCATGGCAAAGTTTCTGCATGAGCAGGAGCTATTTTTTGTGAAAAAGTTCCGACCGGAGCTTCAGGTTGTCAATGCGCGGATTTTCCGTAGCTACGGCAAAAATTCTCGTGATATCATTTCTCGTTGGATCCGATCACTTTTAAATAGGGAAGAGATTGTGGTTTATCGACCTGAAGGTCAATTTGATTATATCTACGCTGAAGATGTTGCTAAAGGGCTGATGCATCTTGCAGAGGCATCATTCAGTGGTGTTGTCAACCTTGGCACCGGAAGGGCGCGCTCTGTGAGTGAAATATTGAATGTATTAAAAGACCACTTTGGTGAGTTTAATTGTCGTATGGAAAACGTGGATATCCCCTACGAAGCCTCTCAAGCAGATATGTCTCTTTTTCATCAGCTTTCGGACTTCCGTTTCCGTCCCCTTGAGGAGACTGTCCGGGAGATTATATCCTTTGAGGAAGGACGAGTGGTCTAGCACGATGAAGAGTTTTCGAAGAAATTTCAACTCTTTTTGGAAGAGTGTTTTTGCTTCTGCGAATTTCCCAGGACGTGCCGATTCATTTTCCTATCTTCAAAATACACATCCATTACCCGATCAACAACTTAAGAAAGTCGTTTATACGTGCATTGCCGGCCAGTATGACAACCTAATTTCTCACTCCTATATTTGTGATGATTGGGATTATATCTGCTTTACAGATAATCCTAGAATTCTTAGTCAGAGACATAGTCAATGGTCGGTTTATCCACTGCAATTTACGTCGTTAGATGATGGACGAAATTCGCGGTGGCATAAAACTTTTCCTGATCAGATTTTGTCGGGATATGACGTTAGCCTTTATGTGGATGCCAATCTTAACATCATTGCACCCGATTTGTTTCACTATGTTCATCAAGAGTTGCTGAATAAGCCCGAGGAATCTCTAGCCCTTCACACACACCTATGGAGAAATTGTATCTATCAAGAAGCTGAAGAATGTATACACTGGAAACTGGACAGCCATGCTATGATCGATCAGCAGATTTTGAAGTTAAGAGAACTGAATTACCCAGAAAATAATGGATTACAAGAAAATAATATCATTTATAGACGTCACCACGATGCTCGGGTCAAGCAAGTAATGAAGGAGTGGTGGTGGTGGATATCCAATTACTCAAAGCGCGATCAACTAAGCTTCAACTATGTGATTTGGAAACAGAACTTCAAAATCCACCTCTTTAAAAAACAATTTGCCCGCGATCGCAACTATGGTATCCTGCACCTGCATGTGAAGGATAAGTGTGATTAATAGCGAGCAGGCACGGACCAACAGTCCCCTAGTTGCTTGTCAAATTTATCCGGAGTAAAAGGTGCAAATCCTGCAAGTGGATAATTCGTTAGCTCCCCAAAAAAAATACGGCCGTTGACGTTGTAAAGATCCACTCGAACGAAATCAAACCCTTCTCCCAGCTGTTCTGCCAGGGTAAACATCTCTTCTATATTGGGAGGAAAAACAAGATCAGCAGAAAAATTATCCCAGTGATAACGCACACCCATTTTTTTGAGATTGCGATCATATATATTGCATTGATTGTATTCAAATCTGTTAATATTTACCTGAATATAGAGTGCATGGCCGGAGAAGACAAAAAATTTCCAATCAGTGGGTATTTTACCCTGGTCGTCGAGTAGGAGTTTTTCAACAAAAACTACTGGTGGAATATGTTTGTAGCACCATTCTCGAGTGTAATTGTAATAGTTTGTGTTTAACCAATATTTTAATTTCGAAGTCGCTTCTTTGATATCAAGTGTGTTTTTGTTGTGAACAATAATATTCCAACCAGATCCATGATTCGTTTTGAGGACGAATTGGGAGGGAAGGCTATCCCAATCGATTTCTTCAGGTGTTTTTGCGATTTGGTAAATTGTTTGCAAATATTTAGAACCGATACGCGATTCCACAAAATTGCGCACGTGGATCTTATCGGCAATTTGCGTTAAAATAGCGCGCCTGTCGTAAAGTCTTTTATAAGCAATTTTTTCGGAAAAGGTCGTGGGATTCTTGAGATTGGGATACTTACCGAAAACAGACTTATATCCATTACGAATCACTTTACAGTCGGAAAACCACTCTGTCAAGGTATCCAAGGGATGCGTCATCTCAGGGGCTGTCCGTTGGACTGCATAGGGAAGAGTATGATTCTTAACCATTCCATTAGCAGACGATGACAGGAAAAAGAGAGGGAAATAGCAACAAAATCGGAAGAAACGATTACTTTGGTTTTTAATCATGTAAACACCTTATAATTAATGGCTTCTAAAGTGTAGGTAAAGTCGTGAACGAGCCCGTGCCCGAAAAATGACTCGACCATTGGGCGTCATTCCAGCAGGGTGCAAAAAAAAATGAAAGACGTTAAAATAAATTTTACTTCTCCACTTTATGAGCTTGATGGAATTCAGTTTTCCTGATCTGTGATATACGTTAATGCCCTGTTTTTTGTGCAAGTAATTTATTCATGTGACTGTGACAGGCGCTGGCTATATCGTCCCAAATAGCCATACGAGAATTGCACTCGAATTGCAATTGAGAGCCGTTCTTATCATCATCAAGATAATTTGCTACTTTATTATTTATTGCTAAAGCACGAAAATCTGTGATTATTTGCTCAATGCTCACGATAAATTCACGAGTTGGGACTCCTTCTGATTCCTTCCTGCTTTTTATTTCAGCCAATTTTATTTTTGTCATATTTACAATTTCCGTATTTTCAGCTGGTTGTTCATCGGTCAGTATAACTTTGGTAAAATATCTCCAACTGTCTAAATAGCGAGATACCACTTCGAGATAAATGTTTTTAAATATTTTTATTTGATCTGTTGTTTGTTTTGTTTTGGTCAGTTCTGGATTTATTTTGGAAACTATAACTGAAAATGGGAATCTTCTTGACCCACCCACTTCTTGAATCAATTGTCGCATGCAATTTTGACACACTTTTATGTCTTTGCTTAGAATAGCTAAAGGTGAATCTTCACCAGAAATCGCGTCACTTTGTCCTTTTAGTACCCCTTCATATGAGGTCATTACTTTTTCCATTTTCGTCAGTTCTTCTGTTAGTGATAAGAGGTCGTCCTGTTTACCCCCTGCTGTGGGGATGCTGTCAAGTTCGTTCCTCTGTGCTGACAGAATCTCCTGTATATCCTTGTCACTTGCTGAGGCTGTGGTAGTTAAATCCTTAATATAGGTCCCGTAAAAGTCCAGAAGATCCAAACACCTATCTCTTACGGTCTTGATCTCTTCTAGGTCTGCATTAATTGCAGGTTTTCCGATTTTTAGTTCGACGGACGATTTAACCTTTATTGAAGTGTCTTTTGGATTTGTGGCTTCGGGTCTTCGCATGTGCCTGGCGATTTCGATGAAGGGATTTGGTTTAGCTTCTTTTGTTGTC
>JBAWVE010000001.1:0-64815 GCA_037147435.1 Parachlamydiaceae bacterium | reverse complement strand
GCATAAATATAAACCCTATGATCGCAAAATCCAACCGGATTTTGCGATCATAGGTTGCCGCAGTCTTGCTTGATAAGTAGGGCTCATGAATTCATGATCAAAAGCAGATGCTTTGGAATCGGAAGCAAGGGTAATAATTGAGTCCTTTTCTCTATTAGCTCCAGCTCTATCGAGCCTGGGCACAAAGTCCCTCCACCATTCAGCTCTGTAATGAAATACTTTTGCACAAGTTTCTTTATAAATATAAGCTGCAGGTGCAATGGCAACGACTAGTATTCTTTCGCGAAGCTCTGGAGGGTAATCAAGGAGTGCATTTCTGACATGAATAGCCCCTTGGCTATGGCAAACCATCAAAAATTTAGCATTTGCGGAACTCTTTTCGAAAAAACTGTTCCACATTCTGTGAAGCTGTCTAACAGGTTCGGTGGCGATATAGTCAAGACCCATCAAGCATTCTGGTAGATCCATCTTGCCATGTGTAGCATTATAGACAGCGTGAACATTGCATCCTCCAGCTAACCTTGAAACATATTCTGCACCTTCTTTAGAACCTTTAAAATCATTCCAGATTCCATTAATGAAGCCTATGCCTAAATCGTTAGGTAAGTTCGGTAAGCCATCTGCGCTGAGATCATAATAGGTAGAGTTATCATAGTAATCTTTTATGACTAGATGATTGCTATAGTAGTCTTTATGAATTTTCTCAAAGGTGTAATTATGCGTAACTTTAGGAAGATATGATCCAGCAGTTTTTCCAATATCCCCACCCCGTTTGCAAGTGCGATGCTTCTCGCAATAACAGTGGGATTCGACCTCACCATACATGTATTCATCGAACTTATCCGAATTAGATTCAGTGGCTAAGCCAAAGCGATCGAGATGGTTCAAAGGATTATTGTGAAGATAAGCATAAGAGTTTGGGCCATCGAGGCCTCCGGCGGGATCTTGGCTAATCCATCTGCCGATATTTGGATCATAAAAGCGAAGCCCGAATAGAATAAGCCCAGATTTGTCATCGATTCTCTTTTCGGCAAATTGCCAAGGATTGCCAACAAGAGAAGCATCTTCTTGTTCACCTTCTGAATTAAAAATCGATACTTGCCCAAAAGCAGTGTATTCATAGCTTTCAATGACTTGTCGATTTTGAGAGTCGATGAGGCGGACGACATTTCCGGCAATATCATGAAGTGGTACGTAAGTTTCTCCTTTAATTTCAAAGGCAACGCTTTTGGGAGAAAGTTCATCTCCATGTATTCCTGGAATTTTTAGACTTTCAATGGTTCCTGTTGGAGAAAGGGTGCCGATTTCTTGATAACCCAAATAAAGATAGCGTGTAGTAGTAAGAGTTTTTTTGTTTTTTCCTTTGACGTCAAGATGCTTTTCGACTAATAGCCTGCCAAAAGGATCATAAGAAAAGGTGAGAGCTGTTTGATCTGCTTTTTCAATTGTTGTGAGCTGAGAGAGGATGTTGCTTTCAAAACGCGTTTCTTCTCCATCGAGCACTTTTCGTAAAAGATTGCCTTGAGCATCGTAGGAAAATTCTGTATTTGCGTGAGAGATTAATTGGTTGAGTGCATTGTAAACAAGTTCATCATTATTGGCCTGAATGCGATTGTCTAATGAGTCATAAGCGTGAGTGTGTTTTTTCTCAGAAATTAACTGTGAAAGATCATTGTAAATGTAATGCTCAGGCTTTTCTCCTTTGACTTCTGTGACGCGTCCTAAAACATCTCGAACAATCTCTTCGTTGAAAAAGTCGCTTTTAGTTGCGATCTTTTGACCATTCAAATTGTATGTGTATTCCTGAGAACCTGCATAACCAATATGGTTTTCTGAGATAAGCTTTCCTTGGAGGTCGTAAGAGTCATAAGTGTGAGTATAAAGAATTTCTCCTTGAGAAGAGATTCGATTGACTTCTCGACCAAATACGGCATCGTAGGTATAGGCGATTTTTGATTGGTCAGGAAGGGTTATGGTTTTCAAGCGTCCTTTGCGATCATAAGAATAATCGAGGGTATAGGTTCCTTCACCATCTTTGATAGTTTCTTTACTGACTTGATTAAAGGGGTTATAGGTTTTTTGGACCGATTTTCCCTGAAGAGAGTAAGCGGAAGTGATATTCCCTTTGCGATCATAAGAATAGCTATTGGAAATTTGCAGCTCTTTTTTACTATGGGAGGATTCGATTTTGTGTAGATTGCCATCCTTGTTGTGAGTGTACTGAATGGCAGTTCCGGATAGATTTTTACTAGTCAGCTTTCCGAGAGTGTTATACTCATAATAAATCTTCTTTGAAAGAGGAGAACCCGCTGCTTGAGTTTCTTCTTCCAATCGTCCCATGGGTCCATAGACCCATTCTGTTTTCTGAGAGTCCACGATTTTACCGTTGATGATTTGATCGTGAATTTCTGAAACCTTATTGCCAAGCGCATCATAAATGTGTTTTTGCGAAGAGAGTAGAAAGCCAAAAGGATCTTTTTTAGAAAGAGAATAAAGTCTGCCAAGAGCATCAAACTCCATTTCTGTTTGAATGCCTAAAGGATTAATCAGTGTTTTCTTTAAAACGGTTTGACCAAGAGTATTGGAATAGTGATTATCGATGATGATTTTAGTTTCTTGCCCAAGTCCATCGATATAAGAGATAGCCTCTCCTTGAGAATTATATATCGTCTTTACAAGAGTCGTTTTAATGCCATTTTCAAGAGTATATTCTTCCTCGCATTGCCCCTGTAGGTTGTAGGTATAGTATTTTTGCAGTAGAGTGGCATTTGCAGCATCTTCGATCCGTTTTTCAGTAATATTACCTGAAAGATCATACGAATAGCATTCTAAAGCATAATCTTGCGCTCCTGCATCGAACCACACTTTACTTTGCTGTATTCGGCCAAATGAATCGTAGAGATATTCTGTCACCCTTGCATCAGGGCTTTTTTCACTTTGTCCACTACCATATTGTGTAATAGTGGCAAGCCTTCCTGCGGGATCAAAAGAATAGCGTTTGATCTGGTCATCATCTTTTTCATAGTTACAGCGAAACCCATTGTATTGATAAGACTTAGATTTTAAAAAGCCAGAGACCCCTGTTTCTCCAGCGGTCGAGCTTTCTTCATAAATAGGCCTCCCTAAGTAATCATATTCATAGACCGTGATGATTTGCTCGCGAGTGAGTGACCTGTGAAGACTTCCTTCTGGATCATATTTAAAAAGTTCGGAAGAGCCATCGGGATAGTAAATTCTTGCGGGATCTCCCCTTAAGTTATAAGATTTCGTTGTAATAAATCCTTTGGCATCTGTTAGCTCCAACACATTGCCAAAAATATCATAGGCATAATAGAAAGTCGGGTGAATGGCTTGCCCATTTTCACCTAAGACTTCTGGATGAATGACTTTTGTTAGCCTGTGGAAAGAATCATATTCATAATGAGTTGTTTGACCAAAGCGATCAGTGGTAGCGATTTTCCTGCCTAAAACATCATAAGTGTTATAAAGAGTGATTGATTCATCAGAGTTATTTTCGATAATTTGAACGGGTAGATTATGAAAATCATAAGACGTACTTATTGATCTGTTTTCGAGAGGCATAAAACGAAAAACTTCATTACCCATACCGTCATAGGTATAAAGAACCTCTTTCCCTACAGCATCTGTTTGAGAGGCTATTTGGCCTAAGTGTGTGTAAGTTCTCTTTTCTGTAAACGCATATTCCCCATTGGCCTCATAGGTGTCGCAAGAAATTAAATTGGATTGCGCATCGTAGGTGTTAAATAATTTTTTGATCAAGATTTCTTTTTTTGTTTTCAAATCTAACGCTTTTTCCTGAATAACTTCTGGAAGACCTACACCTGGGAAAGCTGCTTTTGGTTGAATTTCTTTGATGTGCCTTTCGGTAACACTCCAACCATGAATTTTAGATTCTTCCTCCTGAGAACCATCATCTTCAATCACTTTAATGCAGACTCCATCCTCATTGTAGGACTGGAAAGTGCGTTTTTTGATGTTCCCTTTGTCATAGATGAGCTTTCTAATAAGAAGATTAGTTCCTAGCTTGTAGGTATAAAGCGTTTGATTGCCTTTGCAATCCCCCATTTTAGTCAGTAGATTAAAGCCATCTGTTGAATAGCCAAACGTTTTTACATGACATTCTTCTTCATCTGCGTTTAATAATTTGCCATCTGGAGCTATTTGTAGAGAAACTTCTTGTTTGCCTGTTAGATTGCCATAGAGTCTTTCTTCTATGACATTGCCTGATTTGTCATAAAGAAAAGAGCGGTACGAGTAAATACGACCACTCCCATCACCAATCGATTTAGCTAAAAGAAGACCAGCATCTGATTTCGTTTTTCCCCAGAATTTCTGCTCGATTCGATAAAGTTTGCCTAAATGATCATAGCGCTCAATCGTCGTAAGTTGAGAGCGTTTGTCGTAAATATAACGCGTCTTAACTCCCATGGCATCAAAGGCGTCGGTATAATCTTTGCCGTAAGAAAAAGTATGCGCTATTTCTGCTTTACCGGACTGAGCATGCGGTCCTTTTAGGGCTTGAACTCTCTCATCTTGGTAGGCAATTTCAACAAAACGCCCCTCTGGCAATATTTTTTTTACTAAAGAACTACCATCATATTCATAAGTCATCGGAATGGAATGGGAGCCGCTGACTTGGGTCAATTGATCGGCAATAAAGTGATAGGTAAGCTCTCTATTGTCGCTTGTTGTGATGTAAACCTGAGATTTATTTTCACCAAATTCATACGAGAAATGGATCCAAGAGAGGGGTTTGCCGGATGGGTTTTTCATCTCTATTGCAATCAGATGATGGGCTTCATCATACGAAAAAAACAGCCGATTACCACTGGGAAGCACTTCCTGTACCAAAAGAAAGTAAGCAGGATCTATAACCTGAGCTGCCATGATTGGAGTTATCTCTTCTCCTAACAACTGTGAAGGTAGGTCGTTTACACGTTGATAAATGCGTCTAGTCCCATCACCTAAACTGAGTTCGCATGTATCACCTTTGCAATGAAGAAGGTTATTTTGATGATTGGTCTGTCCGTTAATTTCTTGAGCATAAGTATTAACTAGTCCCACGGCATTATTTAAGATATCGATCTTAAGTGGGTCTTTAGTGGATCCATTCGTATTTCTCCACCCGCTGTAAGGGAGGATCCCACCCGAGCGTTCACCTGTAAAAGCAGATGTCCATTCAAATCGATCTTTGCCAACAGTGCATGATTTTCCAGAAGCATCTTTGCCAACGACAAGAAATCTTTGAGGGAGCATTCTCCATCCACCCGCTTGAACCCCTGTAATGATATCTTTTGTACTATAAAAACGCTGTAACACCAAAGCATCAGGCCCTGTAATCACCAAATCTGTAGCAGATTCGCAATAGTCGCCATTGATGACATTCACACTTTTTTGAATGAAGGCATCAGGGTCGGATTCTGTAGACACAAATTGTAACTGACCGGCGGAAAGAGCAGGTAGATATAGACACAAAGTAAAAATAGCCAAAAGCCAACGAGGAATAGTCATATATTTTTTTTATCTCTTTTGCGGAAGCTCTGTTAAGAAGCTATGAAGATAAGACAAAGGACAATTTGCTGACAATTTGAAATTTCTGGTTTGTGCCCTCTTAATGGGAATTGCTCTCATGAAGATGTTTTCGTGAATACGCCAATCTAAAAAGTGCATGAAATTGCGTAATGAATCGCCTTCCCTCTACAAAAATGTTCTCGAGAATTGAGATTTGCATTGCAAAGGAATAGGTGTGTTTAGTAGAGTGTATAGTGGAGGTGAAATTATGACGGCTTTGAAAAATGCGCCACTTATCTACACCCTTGGAATGATTCAATTTCCCAAGGTACCTGGAATAGAGCGATTCATCGATCTATTTTTGGATAAAATCCGAAATGAATATCCTCTCGTCGACGAAGTCAAAGTTCCCGTTTTTAACGCCGATTTTAGTCCTCAAGGAATTCAAATAGGACAACATGAAAGTAAGCTATGGCAGTTTATGTCAGTGGACCGAAAGTGCGGCTTTATTTTAACTGAACAAGCCTTATGTCTACATACAGTAGACTATTGCGACTTCCCTAGTTTTTCTAATCGATTTCAAAAAGGACTTGAAGCTTTCTTGAAAGTACCAGGAATTGCCATCGATTGGATGACTGCAATAGGAATACGTTATGTCAATTTAGTGGTTACAAAGGACAAGCACTCACTGAAAGACTATTTAGATTCTTGGGTTCTTCCCACTGAGCCACCTCGATCACAATTGTCAATCATTGAGGGTGCTTACGTTGCCCGTTATAAGACAGATATAGGAGAATTAAGGCTTCAATCTATGCGTAACCCTCAATATACGCTTCCTCCTGAACTTCAATCTCCTCTTATTGTCAAAAATGGATGGATTCAAAGTCGCCCAGAAACTGATTTCGCGCTCATAGATATCGATCATAGCATTACATTTTCTCAGCCTGCGAGTATGAAAACCAAAGAGATATTAAAACATCTAAAAGAACTTCGTGGAATATCTAAAGAGGTTTTCATTTCTGTTGGAACCAAATTTTCACACGCGGCTTGGGGGTAAAGAATGCATTTTTTACAAGCGGGATCTTTTACTGCTCCTTATGCAGGAGCGATTATTGGGCTTGGATGTGTTTTTGGAACTTCATCTAATGGCGCAACCGAATTCATGCTTCGACCCCAAATGTGGATTAAACAGCGAACTGCATACTTTGGAACTGCTGAAGTAGTAAAACGTCCTTCCCTATCTAGCCAAGAAATTGTTACTTGGCTAAGGGAAGAGGGCATCCCTATAGCGGTTATAGCTGAAATTGCAGGGGTTGAAAGAAAATCTGTATATGCCTGGCTGAGTGGCGGTGCTGTGAAAGTTCACAATCAAGAACGGTTAGAAAAAGTCTACTCTTTGCTGAATGAAAATAAGCTCACGAGTCTTCGCCATCTTTATCGATTTTGGTCTCGTAACATTATAGGGGAACAATCTCTTGCCTCTATGCTGCAAGCAAAAGTTTTAGACAAGATGTCCATTCGCAACGCACTGTCTCAACTTTGGCCACTGGCTAAGAAGGAAGAAATTCGAGAAGGTTTAGGCACCTCCACCTCCTCTATTAAGTCCAACTCCTTTTTGCGGGAATCTCGCGAGGTGACTACCTCCTATGACTCATAAATTAAAAAAGGATGATCCTGACATCGCCTGCGCAAAAACAATCTTAGATAAAGGTTGGCGCCAAGGTGCAATTTTTGATCTACGTGGTATTGTAGAGAATATTCAATTGACAGATGGCGAACTTCTCGTTCTATGCACACAATCCTGCACGGTCGTGTCATCTAGATTTGCAACAGATCCTATCGTTGAAGCCATGGTCGTTAAGCTACTTCCTAAATACAACTCGAAGGCTTTTGAAGCCACTGGAAAAAATCAACGAAAACTTCATATTGAGGTGATTGGCAGTTCTGAGTTTAAATGCATTGAGTGTGACATAAATCGACGATTCTTCTTTGATAGACATCTTCTTCTCAATATCAACCCATTACAAGAATTTGAAATTGGCATGGAAGGTTCAACAAGGTTAGCTGGATGGCTTGGTCGCTCTTATACACGCATAGCGCTTCCAAATCTGTTGGTAGAGCGCGTGAAACCCGAGCTTTTGACACTCATCCTAAAGTGTCTTGATGAAAAGCAAACACATGGTCAAAACAAAGGCTCTCCGATCCACGAATCAGTGTCCTTTATTTATCTCGACTGGCAACCTCGCGCTGATATTGCAGACCTATTTGAGCTTAAATTTATTTTTCTATGCTCTGATGTCCAAACGGAAGAGATGCTTGAAAGGAGTCTACTTGAAAAATTGGAACATTATCAAGATGAAGCGGGCAAGCATGGCGTGAGAATCTCAAACATCATTTGCAGAACTCCAAATACAACTTTTCTTACCGATCTTAATGGATACGAACGCTACTCTGAATGGGATTTTTTAAGCGAACTTGGCGAAATTGCTTATGCGCCGCCAAAACTAGATAGAGCAAAACAATGAAACACAAAATTACCCCTTGCGTTCTTACCAGCTCAAGAATCTGTATCCGCCCACACATGAATGGAGATGAGTTTTTGTTAAATCAAGCAATTTTAGATTCGTTTGATAAGTTGCATGAATGGATGGAATGGGCCATCAAGCCACCATCAATAGAAGAAACGAAAGTTTATATTGAATTTTCACAAAAGTGTTGGTCGATAGAAGATCCAGAAGAACTGCCATTGTTGATTTTTGATGCGAATGAGGAAAATTTGATTGGTTCTGCTGGATTTAATGCTATTAATTGGAAAGTTCCTGCATTTGAAGTGGGTTATTGGGCGAACAACCAGCATTCTGGAGATGGACTCATTACCGAAGCTGTTAATATGCTGACACAGCATGCCTTTTCCATTTGGGATGCTAAACGCATTGAAATACGCTGTGACCCAAAAAATACAAAAAGCGCTGCTATTCCTAAGCGATTAGGTTTTTTATTAGAGGCGCATTTCAAAAACCATCGTGTTCAACCTATTTCAAACAACTTGTCCGGAACACTTGTTTTTGTACGATATGAATCTGATGGATTGCCAAAAATAGAATATCGATTGAAGAACTTTTTACCGGACAAGTCGGCGGACAAGTAGCGGACAAGATAAAATTTCTGGTCTATTACATCTACAAGCGGGTTCCGAACCTATTTCCAGATTCATACTTTTTGAGTCCGGAGTAAAACACGATAAAAGAGATGGCTAAAAAACATAAGGAGCTTCCCATTAAAAGAAGCAGCCGTGACCATGAAAAATGACGAATGAGTTCAACAGGAAGGTAACTGATGACTCCAGCAGGAATTAAAGTGAACATCACCACTTGCAGTATTCCTGAGTAAATATTCGTAGGATAAAGAGCAAAAAGAAAAAGAGAATCACAGTATTTTTTAGATAAGCCTTCTACAGATCCCATCCAAAAAGGAAGGCTGTGAGCAATCACATTTATAGAAGTAAAGACCAAACAGCCACTTAAAATACCTATCAGGATTAAGAGGATTGTATGAGGTGTGGTAATTCCCCCTAAAACTATTAGTGTGACTGAAGTCATCAAATGACCCCAGCCCTTTGACAATGATTTCGAGCCGGCAATGTGCAAGAGCAAATTTTTTGGTTGCGTCATAAATGGATCAAGATCACCACTTAAAATGATTTTTGACAAATTTCTGACTCCTCCAAAGCATATTTGCATCAATCCGTAGCCTCCTGTTCCGACAGCCATAAGGATGATCATGTCATTGAAGTTCCACCCGGCAACATCATTAAATTGGCGAAAAAAGATCCACCAAATGGAAAAGAAGATTAGGTTATTCGCGATCATTAAAGCTGATTCTATCAGAAAAGCTCCTCTTTTACTGATAGATGCCTTCATGCTTGTCCTAAGAAGGTGTACAAAAAATGTCATAGTTTTTAGCACTTAATCACCCTCCCTCAATATTTAATATGCGTAGGCCTTTACGATAGAGCAGAAGAAGGCATATGAATCCAAAAGCTCCCCATCCGATTAATGAGCAGGCAAGCGTCGAAATTTGATGCAGATTGAAATCCAGTGCAAGTGCACTTCTCTGACCTAAAATCGCAGGAAAAGGGGTGAAATGGGCTATTGTTTGCAACCACTGGGGATATACGGTCAGAGGAAGCATCAATCCTCCAAGCATAAAAAGCAGTTTTTCCCATATCCAAAAAAAAGGGTCTGCTTCGTGTAACCAAAAAGCGGATAGACCAATAAGCATTCGAAAAATGATTCCAATAACACCAGCAGCGAATCCGAAGATGACTGTAACTAGTAAACCAATAGGATGAAAAGGCAATGCGCCAACTTGCAACCAAGTAAACAGGAAAGTCACCAGTCCTAAAATGAGCAGGTTTACAGTGAGGGTACCGGCAGCTTCAGCAAATATCCCCCCAAGATAGGAAATGGGTCTTGGAAGCAGATAAGCTAAACGGCCGCTTCGCAAGTCCTGTTCCATATCCTCTTGAGTATCTGGAATAGAAACAAGTACCCATTCATTAAATGCAATATACCATAGGAGCTGCTCTGGAGTGAAGGTTACTATTCCCTTTTTTGCAGCCGCAATTTTCCAAAGATGCGCGAAAATAACCAAGCATGTCATTAAGAAAATGCTTAGTCCAATGAGGGCTTTGTAGTTTTTTAAAGTATGAACAAAAGATAAGTGAAAAATTGCACGATATTTTTGCATTTTAAACATGGGATGTCTTCCCATACAAAAGGCGAATCACTTCTTCCATAGAGGGATCTTCAATGGTTACATCTTTTAGACTCGTCAATTTTAGAGCTTCCTGGATCACTCGATCGATCGGAGTCAGTCCAATATCTACTTCGCAACTAAAATGGTGATGTGCATTTTCCAATACCTTCATTCCGGGGAGATTTAGTGATAGAACCTCTTCATCTGTCACCAGAGTGAGAATTTTCTTTTTCATATAAGTCTTTTTCAGGTCTCTAAGAGAACTATCTGTAATGATCAGCCCTTTGTCCAATACGATCACTCGATCACAGACTTGTTCAATATCAGCCGTGTCATGTGATGTTAGGAATAAGGTCGTCCCATGATCTTTAGACAACTTATTTAAAAGTCCGCGTATCATCAATTTTGCATTGATGTCTAGCCCAATCGTTGGCTCATCTAGAAATAGAATTTTAGGCTTATGAAGCAGACTGGCAACGATTTCACAGCGCATTCTTTCCCCAAGTGACAGCTGGCGCACTGGCTTATTTAAAAGATGTTCTATTTCAAACAGATGTACAAGTTCTTGGAGGCGCTCTTTATAGGCTGGAGGATTAATTTCATAGATTTTTGAAAGAAGCGCAAAGGTATCCGAAGGAGGGAGGTGATACCATAGTTGCGTTCTTTGTCCAAAAACAGTACCTATTTGATATCCAAGGGAATGTCTATCTTTCCAGGCTTGACGTTACCCACAATTTTTTTTAACCAGTGCCATTCCTGCTAGCATGTCTTGAATGCGTAACCAGCCTTTCCAAATCGTTTGCCATCCAGGACTTCCGTCGGATTTCCTACCTAAAAATCCTCCCATCATGGCTATCCTCCTCCAAAGTTCCTTTAAACTCACTTCTCCTTCGAGATCGAATTTGCTTTTTACTATTTCTATAATTTCCTTCTCAATCACATCTTTTGCAGGCCTATCTGGTTGCTGCCTACTAAGATCCCTCAGTTTTAAGAGCTGTGTTGCGACAACTCCCAATATGCCAAGTAAAGCCAACAAACGTTTTCCCGTTTTTAGCTGTGCATCTTCGATTCGACAACCCGTTTTCAGGCATTTATGGTATTCTTCAATGATCCATCTATGCTCATATATTTGGACTATTGTGAGCGCGTCCTCTGCTGAATCAACTTTTAGCGTTGTTACCAGTATCCATTCTAACTCAGCATCCTCAGGATCATACGCCCTAATGTAAGTCACCGATATTGTTTCTCCTTTCTTGTCTTGTGGCGATTGCATTAAGACTTGTCCCCAACAAACCTTTAACTCTGCAACTCTCGACAATTTATCTCCTCGCGATCTCAAATCTAGCTTGTAATCAGCACCACATTTAAGGCTTCTTATCCAGGCTTTCAATTTCTTGTTTTCACCATCTACCAATATTGTTCTATCATGTTTTGCCCGAACAACCAGATTCCACCCCGCGTGCACAGCACCTACAACATATTCGTAAATATCATTGCCTCGATCTCCTACAGAAACCCATCGACTATTTGGCGGCGGTCTTCCTATGTCCTTCAACATACTTAGCCAAACTTGGGATTCCTTTTCCTCCTGCTCTTTAACTTTTTTTTCTTCGCTATATTCCGGACGAATCCACGCCGCTTGCTTAGCCACGCCTATTACTATTGGATCATGTTTTCTTGTCCACTCTACGGCTAAAGCCGTGTGAAACATAATACCTTGACCAAAGGCATCCGCAGTAGGCCCCAGTCTATGTGTGCACTTATGGGTGTTGTAGATTAGCTCGGAACCATCTTGGATAAAGAGAACCATTTGCTTTGTTGTCGAGGCAGTTTGGATAACATTATTGTTATGTGCTTTCTGCAACGCTTCATGAGAAACCGCCTTTGAATCAAAAAATCGATAGGCTCCTTTTGTCTCCCCCCACGATCCGAATTTCTCAGGGAGGCTACCACCTGGTGTTTCCAAACAAGCCTTCCCAATCTTAATAGCTCTTTTTGCAAGGCGTTTGTCTCCAAGCTCTGCCCCTTGCCATTGCTTTTCAACCCATTCTTTGTTCATCTTTCTCTCCCTTGTTATAGGGAAGAAAGCTTACATTCTATGAGCTCTCGTATTCAAGAAATTTGTGGGTAACGTCAAGCTTTCCAGGGCACTAAACCTAAGACTTCGACGTTTCCAGATGTCGGATGTAAAATACCTGTTAACATTTTAATTGTGGTCGATTTTCCAGCACCGTTGGGTCCAATAAACGCAACGCGCTCACCAGTTTTAATTTCAAACGACAATTCTTTAATCGCCGTGATTTCGTGTTTTCGAGCAAAAAAAAGTCCCTTTAATGCACCTAAAATGCCTGGAAATGTATCACGTGCAACGAACGTCTTGGAAAGTCGATCTATTTTTATTGCTGTATCCATGACACTTCTATTTCATCTAAAAATTTTTCTAAAAAATTAAACCATGCTTCTCGAGCAATCTGGCTTCCTGAAGAGTAGATTGTAGCAAATCCACGTGAAAAATTCAGCAAATTTCACTTTTGGTTTAATTTTTGTGGTTGAAGAAATCTTGCTGATGATGATACGATCAATCTCACTATACTTTTAGTATAACAAACTTTTAATCACCAGGGGTGCTAAGCACGCGATTTGTCGTAACTTAGCTGAGAGAGTCCCTAAAACCTGATCTGGATAATACCAGCGGAGGGAGCGTGAAGATGCGAATAGACCCACAGGGTGTCTGGTTAGATATCCAGGCAATCAAAAAATTTTCTCCTCTTGTCCATAATATTACCAATTATGTTGTCATGGAGCAGACCGCTAATAGTCTTTTGGCTATTGGGGCCTCTCCCGTTATGGCTCATGCTGTAGAAGAAACAGAAGACATGGCTAGGATTGCAAATAGCCTTGTTTTGAACATTGGGACTTTAAGCTCTTCCTGGATCGCAGGAATGATGCTTGCTCTAAAAGTAGCTAATTCTAAAGACATTCCAATCATATTTGATCCTGTTGGTTCAGGAGCCACATCCTTTAGAACAGAGACTTCTAACACTATTCTCAATCATGGCATGGTCACGGTCATTAGAGGCAATGCATCGGAAATCTTATCACTCAATGGAAACAAAGCTTTAAGCAAGGGTGTTGATAGCCTTTTAAATGCTTCTGATTATTTAGAACAAGCAAAAACACTGGCTATTAAACATAAGTGCATCATCTGGATGAGCGGGAAAACAGATGTTGTCACTGATGGCCAGTCCCTTTTTCTCATTCATAACGGACATATGTTAATGGGAAAGGTGACTGGCATGGGATGTACTGCTACAGCCATTTCAGGAGCATTTTTAGCGGTTAATAAAGATCCTTTAATGGGATCTGTACATGCAGCGATTCTAATGGGAATTGCTGGTGAAATTGCTGCTGAAAATGTGCGTGGACCTGGATCATTTAAACTCGCGTTTATCGATACTCTCTATAATATTTCATTGAATGACATAGAGGGGCGCGTACGCTTGGAATATCTATGAAACCTTTTATTGATCTTTCTCTTTACCTAGTTACGAACCGAGGAATGCTAGCTCTTGAAGATTTCTTCAGGATTATCCGCCAATCGATTGATGGGGGCGTCAAAGTCATTCAATTAAGAGAAAAAGAAACAGCCGCCTGTGAAATGATTGAGATAGGAAAAAAACTACGCTCATTTTTAAAGCCGCTTGGCATTCCTCTAATTATTAATGACAGAGTTGATGTCGCTCATGCAGTGAATGCAGATGGGGTGCATTTAGGACAATCTGATTTAAAAGTCTCTGAAGCCAGAGCTATTCTTGGCAAGCAGGCGATCATTGGACTTTCCGTAGAGACAATCGAACAAGTGATAGCTGCGGCAGATGAGGACTTGGACTATCTTGCTGCCAGTCCCGTATTTCTCACAAAAACAAAGTCTACTCATCACAAGCCTTGGGGACTTGACGGTTTGAAGGACATTTGCTCTATTTCTCGTCATCCAATTGTTGCAATTGGGGCTATTGATGAGACAAATGTGGAGAGAGTTCTTGAATGTGGAGCCGTAGGAGTGGCTGTTGTCTCAGCTATCTTTGATGCACCTTGTCCTAGACTCGCAGCTATTACGATCACAAATAGGATGAGAAATGTCATTTCAAGATTGGGGTGAAGAAAGATTTATTCAGTATTTGGCAAAACAATTTCCCTCCACAAACTTTATTGTAGGAATTGGTGATGACTGTGCGGTCATTCCTGGAGAACAAGGGATGGCATGGCTCGTCACAACAGATGCGTTGGTTGAAGGGGTACACTTTTTGAAAGATCAGATCGCAGCCACAGATTTAGGATACAAGACAGTTGCTGTCAATGTGAGCGATATAACCGCTATGGGAGGTGAGCCAAAATATGCCTTTTTATCGATAGCACTTCCAAATGCAGTCGATAGCACGTGGGTATGTAACGTCATCCAGGGAGTGAAAGACGCTTGTGAGAAATGGGAGATCCTTCTTTTAGGAGGCGATACAGTTGGATCAAAAAGAGATCTCTTTTTCAATCTCACTTTAATGGGTTCTGCCATGACAGCGAGGATAAAATATCGGCATCAAGCCGAGGTTGGAGATGTCATCTGTGTTAGCGGGTATTTAGGAGAGTCGGGAGGAGGATTAAAAGCTCTTCAAGAGAAAACGGCAAAAACAAAAGATATCGAATATCTTCTTCGCGCGCATTTTCATCCTGAACCAAATCCTAAACAGGGGATATGGTTAGCTGCGCAAAGTGGAGTTCATGCCATGATAGATATTTCAGATGGATTAGACTGTGATTTGACACGACTTATCAAAAGCTCTCAAAAGGGAGCTGTCATTGAAACTTCTAAATTACCTCTCTCAGGGCCACTTATTCGAGTCAGTTTAGAACATGGGTGGGATACTCTTGAACTTGCATTGACGGGTGGAGAAGACTACTGTTTGCTCCTCACAGTTTCTGCAGATGCTTTTGAATCTATTCAGAATTCCTTTCAAAGTACATTTAGATTGCCTCTCTTCGATATCGGCCATATCACTAGCCAGTCAGAAGAACTCATCTACCATAGGCAGGGAGAAGTCATTCAAACGCGCTATACAAACTTTGACCATTTTCAATAGGACGAAAAAATGGAAAACAATCAATTTTACAAGGTTCTTACAATAGCAGGATTTGATGGGAGCGGCGGGGCTGGGATTCAAGCAGATCTAAAAACATTTTCCGCATTAGGGTGTTATGGGACAACAGCCTTAACAGCGATTCCCGTTCAAAACACACTGGGAGTTAGGTCGATTTATGACATAACGACTGTATGCATAGAGGAGCAGATAAAGGCCATTTTGGATGATATGCAGATGAATGCTGTGAAAATAGGCATGTTGCACCGTCAGGATATTGTTGACTCCGTTGCTCATATTTTATCTCAGTACGGCGTCATGAATATCGTATTAGATCCAGTGATGGTGGCAAAAAGTGGAGATAAACTTTTACTGCCCGACGCAATTGCTACGATGAGGGAACGCCTCTTTCCCATTACCACGGTCTTAACCCCTAATTTATTAGAAGCCTCTGAGCTATTAGGAAGAGAAATCAGAACCAAAGACCAAATGGAACAAGCAGCTATTGATTTGATTGGAATGGGTCCTCAGGCAGTGGTTGTAAAAGGTGGGCATCTGAACGGTAATTGTGATGATTGCTTAGCTTTGAGAAATCCTACCGTCAACATTCATTGGCTTTCAGGACCAAGAATTCAAACGAAAAACACTCATGGAACAGGATGCACATTTTCAGCAGCAATAGCCTCCTTCTTGGCAATGGGTTTTACTATTTTTAATTCCGTCAGCCGAGCAAAAGCTTATCTGACAAAATCCATCGAAGCAGGAGCCCAAATAAAAACTGGTCAAGGGAATGGGCCTGTTCATCACTTTCATCATTTATGGAACTTCATATCTTCACAAAAAAGAGAGGGTAAGTGAACTTTACTTTCCTCCTTGAATCCAGAGTCTTTAAAACACTCCCCAAAGAAGTTTGGATCGGTTGGGTTTCTAGTTTGGTAGAAGCTTATAACATGGCAATCTATAGTTTTATTGCGCCATTGCTTGCGAAATTCATATTCCAACAGACAACAGCAGAGAACGCTGTTTTTTTCTCTTATTCTCTCGTTCTCATTGGATCCTGCTTTCTTTATCCCTTGGGAGCTATCTACTATGGTTTCATTGGAGATAAACGAGGAAGGCAAAAGACTTGTATCTATTCTACATTAGGACTTGCTGTCGCAACTGGGATGATGGGGTTTGTCCCTCTTCATTTGCTAGCAGACGAAGCCTGGATTTGCTTCCTGGTTTTAATTTGTGCTCAGCATTTTTTTTCAGGTGGCGAGTACCATGGTTCAATCGTCTTTTCTCTTGAACATTCAAAGGAGAAACAGAGTGGCCTAATGAGTTCATTAAGTTGTCTATTTGCCGTATTTGGACTAGTTGCTGCTAATGGCTTAACAACACTCTCTTTTTTGATGGAAAACGAGCTATGGATTCGGGTTTGTTTTTTTGTGGGAGCTCTTGGCGGATTGATTAGTTATTTGTTGAAAAATCATTGCCAAGAAACACCAGCATTTACTGCCATCTCGAAAGAGTCACTAAAAGGAGTAAATTGGTCCAATTTTATTAAATCTAACTGGAGGACAATCGGAAATGTTGTGGTGATTTTGGCATTTTTCATCGTTAGCTATACGTTTATATTTATTTTTTTGCCTTTGGAACATTTTGATCAAACTACAAGTCAAAATTTTGATACTTTTAAGTCTTTGATTGCATATGGATTACTTCTAGTTTTAGCAGGTTTGATAGCAGATCGAATAGGTATAGAAAAAGTCATGCTGACTGGCATTTGGTTATTCGCTATCGCAATCATTCCTTCTTGTTATCTCTGTAAAAATTTATTTATTTTACAAATCATTCTTACTGCTTGTGCCTGTCTTGTCATAGGCCCTATTCATAGTTGGATGCTACACCAATTTGAGGTAAAAACCCGTTGTCGAGGAATATTTATTAGCTCGGCCATTGCAACGTCTATTTTTGGAGGGAGCACCGTCCCGATCTGTCTGCTGATCTTTGAGAAGTCTCATTCTTTAGTAATCTGCTGTATATATCCCTTGGCCATTGCTCTAGGTGCATTTGGCTGTCTCATTTTTTACCGAAAACCCAAAGAGGTTTTGGCATGAAATTTTCAGACACTCTTTGGCAGCGAACTGCTCCAATTTACCAAAGAATCATCGATCACCCCTTTAATGTTGAGTTAGCTCAAGGGACTTTAGATCGAGAGTCGTTTGTTTTTTATATGGAGCAAGATGCCTATTATTTGATTGGCTTTTCTCGCGCCTTAGCATTCATCGCGGCTCGGGCAGGTTCTTCAAAAATCACCCATCATTTTTTAAATTTTTCTCTGGGAGCCCTTGTTGCAGAACGGGAATTGCATGCAAATTTTTTACCCCCAAACTACGATTGTGATAATATTGAACCTTCTCCCGCTTGTATGGCATATACCCAATATCTAATTGCAACGGCTGCAACAGCTCCTTTGGAAGAGGCTATAGCTGCAGTCTTGCCCTGCTTCTGGATTTATAGAGAAGTGGGGTTAAATATTGCCGCGCACGTTGCTGAAGATAACCCTTACATGTGCTGGATAGATACATACTCTAGCCAAGAATTTTCAGAAGGAACTGATCTGGCTATCTCGATCCTCGATGAGATGGCAGGCCAATGTTCTGCAGATACATTGGTACGCATGGAAAATGCCTTTGAATACTGTTCTCTATTTGAGTGGCATTTTTGGGATGATGCCTATAATATGGTCATTTTACGAAAAGCTTGTACGAGAGTTATGGCCCATGATCAGTAGGGTTTACGAACGATAAATGAGCGTATACATCAAATGTTGGAAGTTTCTTGAAAATGAGTGGAATATAGATCATGGCTGAGCAATCTCATGAAGAAATGATCCTGTTAGTAATGGCATCGCGGTTCAATCAGGCTTCCTATCCTATCGTACACAGCTTCTGTGTCATTATGGATTCTTCCTAATACTTCTTAACTGACTCTCCTGCTCCACTCGTTTCAATGGTCAATAGTTGAGTTTGCAACAAATTTTCTAATACCTGTAAAAGCTCATTACAATTTCTAGCAATTGGCACATCGTAAGCTTGGATTTTTTCTTGATACCAATCGTGGCGCGCGTGACCTCCACCTAAGAAAGCAATAACACGCATGTCCGCTGAAATAGCTGCTTCAATTCCTGCAGCACTATCTTCGATGACAATGCAATCTTTCGCTTTAAATCCCATCTGATTTGCAGCAAAGAGGAATAAATCTGGTGCAGGTTTTCCGTTGGATACTTGTTGAGATGTAAAAATCGATTGGTCGTTGAAATATATGAACTGCTCGGTTAATTCAAGGCAGCGAATTACACGATTTCTAGGGCTACTTGAGGCTACACATCGACTAATCTTCATTTCATTAATGCTCTCCAACACAGGCTTAACCAAAGAACTCAACTCTGTTTCAAATGCCTTCATAACGATCGGTTGTTGTGAGGTCAAGTAATCCAAGGGAATATCAATGCCTGATTCATTTAAAATGATTTTACGAACAGCTTTTGCATTCAATCCTGTGAATCTCTTAATGCTTTCTTCTGCTGTTATCGGATAACCAAAAGAAGTCAAAGCCTCAGCATCAATCCTATTTGAAATGATCTCACTGTCAACTAAAACGCCATCACAATCGAAAATCACTAATTTATTCATCAGCATCTTGATTCACTCGTTTCGACTTTTGCCATTCTTCAATGATCAGTACATCACGTATATCCTTCTCTCTACTCATTTTACGCTTATAGTAAAGGACGTGTTCAAGGGATTCAAAAGGAAGACCTTCAATAATTTCAGCATGTGTAATACGATCAGCTATTGTTGGTGCGTCAGGATCTTTTTTTTCTGTATAAAACGAGCATTCCCCAAGTGCTTCAACAATTCCATTGGGAAAAACTATCTTTTTGACCCCTGTTTCGTCAGTTACACCATATTTTGAAGCAAGAACGTTCCACAAATCGTCAGTTACAATAATATCTATATCGCCTATCTCTCTTAAATTTCGAATGCCGAGTGCACCACTGCCTGTAATGGCATATTGACCAATAGGGAGCTCTAGTTTTTTTACAGCTGCAAATTTTTGCCGATTTTTTTGAAGCATCGCATCCATTTTTTGAAGGTTTTCTGACATGTTCATTTTATTCCTATAAATCCCATACTTCCGCCATGTCAGTCACCTCTGGATCATCGTAACGATCCATGGTTGCTACCCAATCAGGCATTTTTTTCTTTATTGTCTTGTTCATTTCCTTAAGGTCTTTTTCCTCAATCTCACCGACTTCATGAAGGAATGTGTAGAATTTCTTTAAACTTGCCGCATTTTCCTTAATCGCTGCAGGGCTCGCCCACATAGCTTTCCTTATAAACCAATATCCCAGAAACATACTGATCTGTGAACAGCCTTCATTTGCAGGTACTGCATCCTCATAGACGAGAAATTCGTTTATAAAAAAGTCACTGTTTTTGACATGATTATCGATGGTTTTCCTACTTAGACCATCTTTTTCTAGCCATTTTTTGAAATTCTAGAGCAATATCTTGTCTTCCTGTCTGATCTTGTCTATTTCTTTTTCAATCTCGTACACCGACATGGCTTCCTTGTTGCCTCTCTTATGCTTTTAAAAAATAACGTCTCATGAGTAGGCTGTTTTTGCAAATGTTTGCTGATAGTAAGGGGGAGTTTACTAGAAAAACTGGAAAATTGCCAGGACAAGATGAGACGAAATGCGGGGAAAGTCAGGAGCATTTTCAATTTGGTCCAATGTCACGGACATATCAGAATAAGTCAGAGGTTTTGGTCCAGATTATTTTAATTCTTCTCGATAGGCATGCATCATTTGCCGTATAGTTTTTGCTTCGGCTATCGCCTCCTTTGATCGCATTCCGTGTTTCCAAGAAGCCATTTTCTGAATTAACCTTCCCTCTGGAGTTTTCGAACCAGTACTTTTGCCCCCATGCAAATGACAGCGACCATTTTTCATCGCAATTCGCCTGCAAGATTGATGTTCATTTGTCCTTGCTTTTGCCCCACAGATACTCGAATCATGGGGTACCTCGCTCGTTTTTTTCATTACCCTCCCCCCTCCATTAGGATATCATATTCCCAACAATCGCTTTGCCGCCGTCATTCACATTAACATGTTGTACAACGACCTTTTGCTCGCCTTTGCGACGATAGCGTGCCAACGCCTCTGTGGTCTCATTGTGAAGGCGAAGCAGCTTTATGGCACATTTCATATTAAATTCGATCTGGCACATCATATCAGATTTTTCTACTCGGGATAGATATTGCATTCCTTGAGCATATAGAGCCGTACATTGCGCGCAAAGTTTGGCTTCCAGGGAGTCTTTAGGCCCACAATCAGATAGAGACTGGTAGACGACATTTGTATTATGCTCCTTTCCATTGGCCATGGGCATTGCAGAAATAGCTCTATCGATGATGTCTTTCGCTAGATCTTGGTCATTAGTGCCAGTTATTCGTGTTAGAGCACATTGTAACGCTTCCGCAGGTGACTGGCACCATTGCTCGTTGGGATTCAAAATAATAGAAGCCCTTGGCTTTTCCTGGTCTCCTTCAAGAATATACTGGACTGGACACTTCCCAAATTTCTTTGAGGAAGAGTTCTGTTCAAGTTGATAACCCTTAAATCCAGGACGAGACATATCAGCTTTCTCTGGAATAGTTGGTGTATTATTCATGGTATTTCCTTTGTTTTTGTTAACTACAGTTTTATTGCCTTGAGACCTGCTTCAACCCAACGTCGAAGATCAAGTCCAAGTTTAATAGCATCGCCAGGTCCCTTGCCTTCTGGTACTGGCCAAAAAAGTAGCTGGGGATAGATCGATCGCCAGAATAGGTTGCCTTTCATGCCTCCTTCATCAAAGTCGAGGGCAAGAAGAATACGAGGGGATTGTTTAAGGTGCTGATGCAGTTCTAAATCAGGCTTCTTTTGCGCTCCGCCCAGTGCGATCACGCAACAAATTCCTTCTATCGCCTTAAACGTCAACATGGCATCTAGCTCTGATTCCATAATGAGAACGGGTTTCGAGAGATCTCCATAAATTGATGGAACTTCCATGCTGCCGGAGACTACGACATACTTTTGGAATTTCTTCTCTTGTGGTGTGTGTGGATCCGGTCTGCGAATTTTAATTTTTGTCACATTGCCATCTGAAAAGGTGGGAATGACGATTCCTTGCGGCAACCATAATTTTGCGATGAGGCCGCTTGCATTGGGCTTTTCGGACAAGCCCCATGAGGAGCGATCGCGCCAAAAGGTTTCAGGGCAATAGCCGAGTTTCCAATATCGAATAGACTCTTCATCAAAACCTCGTTGCTTAAGGGATGCAATGACGGCCGGATATTTCCAGATTAATTCATGACACCACTCTATAAATACCGATGCCTTGGACTGCCAAATGCTGTTTGGGATCACTGCTTTTTTGAATGTCTTTTGTGGTCTAGCGAGGTCTGTCACCCATTCTTTTGGAGAAATGGTCATCTGTACCTTCAATCTGGAGCACGCATCGGCATAATTTAGTCCAAGGAGGTCGCGGCAAAATTGAATGCTGTCTCCTTTGATTCCGCATTGACGGCACCAGTAATGACCCATACAATTTTTAGCTTGTTGATTCGGCCATACATGGAAACGGTCGGACTTTTTTCCTTTGCCGCCATCGCCGCACTTGGGACAGGCACAAATATACTCCCCGCCATTAGTTTGAGCTACCTTAATGGGTAAGAGTCCTGCTTCTTTTGCTAAATCCAGTAAATCCATAATTCCTTCGTTATTTTTCTATAGGCTGTTTTGCATGGGAACTTCGGGAACTTGGGAACAAGTTTTTGAATCCACTAAATATCAATAGGTTAGCATATTCTTATTTGTTCCAGATGAGAGTTCGTTCATGGGGAACATGGGAACAAATGCTTATAAAGCTCAATAATGTTCCCGTGTTCCCACTGTTCCCAACAAAAACTACCTTCTTAATCTTCATCACCCAACACGCGATTGGTAAACATATAGACCCATTTCGCTCCCATCTGAGGTAGTCTCTTCTTGGATGTCACTCGCTCCTTTCCATGAATCAACCATCCTTCTTCCATACAAACGGACTCGACGAGTTTCTTATCGAATCCAGCACACAGCTCCACATTAAATACTTCCGGAAGAACGTAATAGGTTGTCTTTTCCATTTCGCTTTCACGAAATCCAGCCCGATTAACAATTTTCTGATGAGGCATTTGCATCTGATTAGAGGAAGGGTCCTCTATATGAGCTTTAAAAGCTGCGATATCGATAAATCTGCTTTCCCCATTTAGCTCAAAAAATCGACGGATATGGGCTTTAATCTGCTCCCTTTCAAGTAGCCCGACACTTCCTCTTGTGAATAACCAAGCCTCAAAGCAAGATTTCACTCCTTGAAAAGCTTCTCCATCTTGCCAGCCAGTGATCCCCATCTTCGTTGCCAGTTCACCTGCAGCAGCAATAATGGCGAAACGATTCAATACTCGAGCTACCTGACCGGAAGCTTTTGGAGGGAAACACTCTCGCTCAAACTGCTGCATTTTTTCTTTGGTCAGTTTTAAATACTCGCTTTTATTGGCTATGAGCTGTTCGATAAAATGAATAGCTGCGGTGCCATAAAATTGTGTGGTGAGCAGATTTAAGGCATTGGCAAAAGCATCACCTGTCGGATAGTGATGCAGGTTTTCAAATGCTCCATATTTGCCTGTATCGGCTGGAATATCCAGTATGCGGACTTCTTGTCCTGCTCGTGTTTTTTTGCCTGCTTGCATGAGATGTCCTGCGAGATTGGTCTCTCCACTCGAGAGATAGAGTATGCGCCATTTTGCTGTAGGCTTGGAATCACCCGAGGCATCGGATCGTACTTTTTTGGAGCCATTAGCCAGCATATAGGTAGCTTCTCCCACCTTGTCGGGATCGCTCTGACCCAATTCATCGAGGCAAAGCAAAGTATCATTGTGATTCATGGCTATTCCCTCTAATCCATTGGTTGTGGCCCGCCAAGTGAGAACGTAGTCTTTTCCGCCCCAAGGTGTGGCGGCGACTCTTAAAATTGTCGTTTTTCCCAAGGAACTTGTGCCTTGAAAATGAACGCCTCCGCTTTCGATCCCTAATGGAGTCAGCAAAATGGAGGCAAAAGACATAGACAGTGCAAAAACAAGCCTACTGTTTCCAGCACATAACTTGGGGATCTGTTGCCAGTTTTCCAAAGTTCCTTTCGTCGAAAAATGCCCGGCTGAGTAGGTAGATTGAAGAATTACTCGTTCATTTGAGGTTTGTCCTATTGTCCTCGAAGGCAGGACAAAGCAGTCGTGATGCCAACCAACATGAGGCGTGCATAATCCTCTTGCTGTAGGTCGAGAGGATTGAATGTACACCGTGAGTTTTTGACGAGCCATTCTTCCGGGTTCTATCTCAAGCCCTTTTGATAACAGTTCTCCCAAGTAGGGATATCCTTCGCTAGCAAGCATCGACATGGGCATCGCCCAGGTATGCATGCGCCCATCGCAATCATGCCACTGGAGTAATCGTCCAAAATCTTCACCGTGCTGATTGCGTGTGACTGCTATAATTTCGAGGCGGGAACAGATGCGTAAGCGGACAGGGCTTTCATCCTCATCTTCTTTAGGTTCCTGATACCAGAGACTGGTGTCATCTAAATAAAATCCAGGAGGAAGCCGAGTGAGTTCCCTTTCTCGTTGTTCATCGCATTTTTTCTCTATTTCTCGGACGCGATGTCGGATGATTTCGAGATCCGAATTTTGTTGAGAAATCTCCTCTGCCATGCTAATATTCATTTTGTCTTGTCCTTATGATGTAAGCCTATTGAGTTGGCGCTCTGTAGACTTATGGTTAAATTGCCAATGTTCATTTTTCATACCTTGTCCTCATTTCCAGTGGGGACGAGGTATATTTTTTTTCATGCCTTCCTCTCATAGTTTTTTCCCTCCATTCTTCTCTTCGATGATTTGAAAAAAAGCAGGAACATTGACTAAGACACGACGACCCACTCGGAAAATGGCCTTATCAAAGCCATTGATCGAGGCATCCAAAATAATTGCTCTCAAAGCACTTTCAGATGGATAAGAGTATCTCTCACAAAATTGTCTAACTGTAATTAATTGAGCTTCTTTTACTGTCATTGCAACCTCCTCACTTGGTTGTTCTCTGGTTAAAGCTCAATTGTGAGGGTTAACGCTCTTTTTCTTAAGGGAAGAAAATTCGAAAGGGTAAGTGACTACCCCTTTCTCTCTATGAAACTGATGGAGCTGACTACCCCTTTCAAAAAAGCTCACTTACCCATTTTTCCGATTTTTAGTTTTGGGGCGGTATTCCCTTTCTGCTTTTGGAAGAGGATCCGCCTCATCAACCCATTTCTCAAAGGTAGATCTCTTGTAGTCTTTTTCAAGTTCAATTCTATTTTGCAGTATAGCTAGAACAAGCCTGTCAATAATGGTGTCTTGAGAAAGTTTGTTATCTTGTGCCCATTCCTTTTTCATCCACTCCACAGCAATTTCTTTATCGCGCACGCGGACATCAAAATTTGGAGCAGCGGCCTTAATCGATTGCTTTGCTTCTTTTCTTTTGGCGATTGTCTGAGTGATATTGATGTCCAGCATATTTAGGAAGGTGTCGATGAGATTGAGTAATTGGCTGCGTGAAAGTGGATGATCTTCTGAGTTGGTCGAAGAAAAGTGGCGAAGATAAGGGCGAATCTCTCCTTCAATGCAAAGTTTTTCCGCTTCTAAAACTGTGTTGGCTTTCAAGAAGGGTGGTTCTGACAGTTTTTTAGAAGCCTCATATTGAGATAAAATCTTCAGGAAATTCAACAGCGTTGCCGGATCCATATTCCTTTTCTCTCTCCATTCACGAATATCCTTTGAATGCGCAAATACTGAATCGACAGAGGATGGAAAAATAAACTTTTCAAAGCAACCATACAAAAGATAGACAGCAGGAGGTGTTGACTGCTTGCCATTCGGGCCTATTGATAGAGGTGATACTTGCCAGCAATCGACGCCATGACCTATCTGTTCAGCAAGTTCCCATCGATTTTCTGCCGGAATTAAACCTTTCGAATTTTTGGGAAATTTAGGAGCTATTCCTTTTGGGTCTATTTTCGCGATCTCAATTTCAACCCATCCTTCAAAAAGTGGATCATTGCCAAAAGCTGCAACTGCTGAAACAGCAAATTGTAAATTCACTATGATGCTATTCAGAAGAATTACTGGAGGTAGATTGTCTTCAGAATTCTTTGATCGTTCAGCTCTTTCTATAGTGTGTTCAACCACTGGGTGTGTTGCAAAAGGAGATGTTTTGAGTTTGTTGATTTTTTCCGTGATCCATTCAATTGATTTGGCCATCTCTTGCCTCTGAACTTTTTCCTGCCTTTTCAAGTCGGCTTCAAAACCTTCCAGTGATGGAGCGCTTTCTCTGGTTCTGGCAAGTGTTTGTAAAAACTGAGGCAAGTATTGAAGAATGGCTCCAGAAGTCTCCATGCGATGCATCAAGCTGCGTTCTATGAGCAAGGTATCGGGTAAATTTTTATACATGTTTAATCCTTTGGGTTTTGATGATTTGATCCTTTGCCAAGCTTCTCCAGGAGGCTTCGTTTGCGCTCAAGGCTGCGATGGCAGTATACACTGGCCATCTTCTTGGTCTTCCATCCAAAAATTTCCTGAAGATCTCCTTCTGTGGCACCTTCATTGGCAAGGTCTGTTGCGGCTGTATGTCGGAGCATATGAAAGACAAAATTCTTTATTCCTGCTTCTTTCAAAGCGGTTGCAAAAGATTTTCGGATTGTAATCCCATGCTTTGTGGGCATGAGGCGGCGGCTCTTAAAAATGAATTCCTCGGGGGCCTCTCCGTAGGTTGGGCATTCCTTTAAAACCTGGATGATCTCTTCTGTAATGGGAATCACGCGCTTATCGCCATTTTTGGTTTGCTGCATGGTGGCATAGCGGAGCTCAAAGTTAATGTCTTCCCATCGCAATTTCACGATTTCCCCATAACGCATTCCTGTGAGTAACGCGAGATTGACAATGTGATAGAGGAATGGGTTTTTCGATTCCCGACACGCCTTCAAAAGGGCATTCTTCTCGCTGGCCGAGAGGCATCGGTCTCGTCCCTTTGATTCCTTTAACTTTCTCACCTTTTGCATCGGATTGTCATCCATCCATTCCCATTCTTTAGATGCAACCGATAAAGCCCTTGAAAAAAGTGCCAAGTATCGATTGACAGTTCCTGGACAGCGAATTGTTTTCTTCGTCGTCGTCTCGGACAATAATTTGTCCCGCACTTCGGCGATCGACGAAGGGGAGAGGTCGCGTAAAAACATTGACCCCAATTCCTGTTTCCACCGCAACAATAGCTGGACCTTTTTGGGGTAGTAGATCGGATGCTGCGGCACGCATTGTTCGATAAAGCGATCGATCAATTCACCGACCGTATGCTTGCGAGCTGCCGAGAGCCCTTTATAGCGACCATCTCTAATCGCAGCCTCAGTATCCTGAATCCATTTTTTCGCTTGAGTCTTGGTGCGAAAAGATTGACGTTGCGGTGGATGGCCACGCAATCGAATTTCAGCATGATGCATAACGCTCCCATCCCTTTTAGTTATCTCGCGGATCGTTCCCATATAACCTCCAAAATAAAGTATAGTACACTAGCACAAATGGCAAAAAACCAGAACAGCGGATATACAATCCGCCAAATATAAGATAAATTATTAACCTGTAAGCAGGTGTGAGCTATAAGACAGGACTTTTTTACGCACTTATTACGCAGTTCAAGAAAGATTTGACTGTTTTTTGCATGGTTTGGTCGGCTTTTGCCGATAAAAAGAACTTTTCGACGTTCCCATCGATCCCATGACGTATTTAGTGGTATGGGAACGGTTAAATTAACTGTAAGTTGCTGAAAATGAAATGCAAAGGAATCGCGTTCCCAAAATTCCCACTGTTCCCACGAAAAAATGGGGGAGTAGGAAAAGATTTCAGAAAAATCGGTCGATAAAAAGAGGGATTGCTTTGAGTTGCGCTGGTTGTTTGTGGCCGATTGCGTAAAAATTGCGTAAAATGAGTTTTTTGCATCATTTGCGTAATGTGTAAAAACCTGCTCAGAAGTATGTGTGGAAAAAGTGGGGCAAGCTGGACTTGAACCAGCGACCAGCGGGTTATGAGTCCGCTGCTCTAACCAACTGAGCTATTGCCCCGGAAACAGGAATGTCTCATTCTATCAGGATAGGCATAGTTAAATCAAGGGTTTTTATTGGGTTTATTCTGGATGAACTCCGTTAAATCTGACTTCAATCTTATGAGTGAGGGGTAATTCAAAAACATCATGTGCCCCCCTTCATAATTCTTCAAGCTCACCCTGTCTTTAAGCAAAGAATTTAATCCTAAATGGGAAAAGGTATACTCTGTAGCAAAAAATGGAGTGGCTAAATCAGTGTTGCCGCTTGCTACAAACACCTTCATGGATGGGTTCTTGGCCATAACACCACACAACTTGTCACTGACATTAAGGTATTGATTTTTCGCATCACCAAAATCCCAGGGATGCACGTCCGCAAGAACACGGTACTCATCATCCCGCTTCCACTTGAGATCGGTTCTTACATATTCATTGAATGTTGCCGTAAATAATCCCAAGATGTTGTCTAGGCTGGGATCATACTCAAAAATATCGTTGCACAAATCAGAGTCATATCCTTTTATACGGCTGTCAAATCGCCCAATTGTACGGTTCTGATCTTTAAGCAACTCCTTCGCAAAGCGAAATATATGCAGCCGTAGACAACTTTTTTCGATATAATCGGGTGAAATGCCCGTGTAGCGTGAGAGCTTATCCACTGTTGCTTTCAGCTCCTCCGGACGAATATTGCTTCCCATTTCCAAAGCGTGTGCATAGTCGCTATAGGCAAATTCTTTGACCTCTTCAATGGTTTTCTGTGGATCTTTTTGCAGCTCGGCATCCAACTTGCCGTGATACAGTGCTGCTTGGGTATAGCTGGGCAAAAAGAGGATGTAGGGCAGGTCGTTTCCAGAGTTGAAATTGATGGTTTGAAAATTCAACACACATGAAACCAATATCACTCCAGCAAGATCGATGTGCTGGTTATCATGAAGTTCTAAAGACAATCCTGCGGCACGGGTTGTTCCATAACTTTCCCCTGCAAGAAATTTGGGTGAACTCCATCGTTCATTCCTAGTAATATAGACGCGTATAAACTCGGCGATGGATTGGATGTCTTTGTCGAAATTGTGATATTGCTTTTCATTTTCCACAGGGCAGGCGCGGCTATAGCCTGTCGATATGGGATCAATAAAGACGAGGTCGCTGATATCGAGTAATGAATAGGGGTTATCTTTTAGGTTGTAGGGGTGTTTTGCCTGAAATCCCTGCTCGTCGATATCCACACGCTTAGGGCCGATCATTCCCAAATGTAGCCAGACAGAGGCGGCACCGGGTCCTCCGTTAAAACAGAAGGTAATTGGGCGATTGCCCTTATCAGCAATGTCATCGCGTGTATAGGCTACATAAAATATCAGTGCTTTGGGATCTCCTTGACACTCTGATAAAAATTGGGTGCCGACAGTCGCCTGATACGAGATTTCTTTACCTCCAATACTGACTTTATGGGAGGTTGTAACAATTTCTTCTTTGGGTTCGACCTTTGATGTTTTTTCGGGCGCTGTGTTGGACTCTGTTTTTTCTTGGGCTGTAAAGGCGGGGGAAGTTAAAACAAGGCAAGCCAAAATTAATGTCAGTCGTATCAACATGGGAATTACTCCGTAGGTGGTTTTAACTCGACTTTTTACATTTTTTGGGTTCACTTTCCAAGATAGGCTTTCTCCAGCTGGTGTCTGCCTCTCTCTGGAATCTAAACCAAAAAAATGTGTAAAGTCGAGTTTAACATATCAGAATGAGGGAGTCTCTGCAAGTGTCATTACATTTCGCTCCTTGTTCTTTTCTGGCAACGGTTGTATACATGAGGGTGAAGAGGTGATAATTGTGGAATTTACAGTTGTAAGTTACTTAAGCGAAGAGGGAAGGTTATCTCCTGATTACCGGCATGGAATCAGCGATGATATTCTCATCAAAGGATATCGGACGATGGTGATTACCCGGATGATGGATGATCGGATGATCACAATCCAGCGTCAGGGAATGATCTCTTTTGCGATGAGTTCTTTAGGTGAAGAGGCCTGTGCTGTTGCCAGCGCCGCGGCATTGGATGTGCAAGACTGGATGTATCCGCAATACCGCGAGTCTGGCATTATGTTTTGGCGGGGTTTTACCATCCAGGAGTATGTTCACCAAATGTTTTGCAATAGCAGTGACCTACTTTTGGGTCGTCAAATGCCCAATCATTTTGGTGCACGCGCTTTAAATGTTGTGACTGTGTCTTCTCCAATTGGAACCAAGATACCCCATGCTGCGGGCGCCGGATATGCCATGAAATTGCAGGGAGAAAATGCTGTTGTGATCTGCTATTTTGGCGAGGGTGCCACTTCAGAGGGGGATTTTCATTGCGGCCTTAATTTTGCGGCTGTTAGAAAATGCCCGGTAATTTTCTTTTGTCGAAATAACCATTATGCCATTTCTACACCGTGTGAACGACAATTTGCTTCTGATGGCATCGCTCCCAAGGGAATAGGGTATGGGATCCCGGCCTATCGGGTTGATGGCAATGATTTTTTTGCTGTTTACGAAGCTGTGGCAAATGCTAAGAGCTATTGTGCGGAAGGAAAAGGACCTGTATTGATCGAAGCGATGACGTATCGGCTGGGGGCTCATTCCACTTCGGATGATCCGACGTTGTATCGTCCGGAGGTCGAAGTAAAGGCGTGGGAAAAGAAATGCCCAGTGTTGCGTCTTAGGTGCTATCTGGTGGAAAAAGGGTTATGGGATGATAGTAAAGAGAGGGATTTATTGGAGCAGACGGCTGGGGAAATCACGCAGGCTATAGCTTTGGCTAAAAACACCTCGAAACCTTCACTTAGCTCATTGATCGAGAATGTTTATTGTGAAGTTCCGGACTTATTAAAGGAAGAATACGAGAAGGTGAAGAACTAATGCCCGTCATGAATATTATCCAGTCATTAAATTTGACTTTGCATCAGGAATTTGCTCGCGATACTCGGTTGTTGACGTTTGGGGAAGATGTTGGGGCTTTTGGAGGTGTTTTTCGGGTCACAGCAGGATTGCAGGCGCAATTTGGAGAGGAGAGATGTTTTGATACTCCATTGTCGGAACAGGGAATTATTGGATTTGGCATTGGGGTTGCCCAGAAGGGGTTGAAGCCCATTTGTGAGATCCAGTTTGCTGACTATATTTTCCCCGCATACGATCAGATTGTCAACGAACTTGCCAAAATGCGCTACCGTACAGGGAATCAATACAGCGCGTCGATGGTCATTCGCACACCCTACGGAGGCGGTATTCACGGGGGACATTATCATTCACAATCTCCCGAGGCACAGTTTCTTCATACTCCGGGACTGCACGTTGTATTTGTGTCCGGTCCATATGATGCTAAAGGCCTTTTAACGACGGCCATTCGCAGCAAGGATCCGGTCATTATTTTTGAGCCCAAAAGACTTTACCGTTCACTTAAGGAAGAGGTTCCTGAAGAAGAGTATCTGATTCCATTCGGTGTTGCTGATGTGAAAATTTCAGGAAGTGATGTCACGTTGATCGGTTGGGGGGCGCAGCACCATCAGAACATGGAGGCAGCGCATGAACTTGAAGAGAAACATGGCATTTCAGTTGAAGTTGTGAATTTGAGGACGTTGAGTCCACTGGATATTGATACCATTGTCAACTCAGTGAAAAAAACGGGGCGATGTGTGGTGGCTCATGAGGCGCCAAAGACACAGGGCTTTGGAGCAGAGATTGCTGCACAAGTTTCTGATAAGTGTTTTCTTTATTTGGATGCGCCAATCAACCGTTGTTGCGGATTGGATACTCCATTTCCAAATGCTTTGGAGAGTGATTATCTTCCTGATGCCAGACGCGTTATTGCTGCCGTTATCGAGACAATGGAGTATTAAACTATGAAAAATTCCATCTACACATTTTGCCTTCCGGATATCGGAGAAGGCGTTGTTGAAGGCGAGGTTGTGGAATGGCTTAAGCAAGTAGGAGACACAGTTTCTCAAGACGAACCCGTTGTTACTGTGATGACGGACAAGGCGACTGTTGAGATGCCTGCAACTTATCCAGGAACCATTGTAAAGCACTATTATCAGCCGGGGCAAATCGCCCATAAAGACAAACCTCTTTATGATATTCAACTGGCGGAAGGAATTTCATTAAGCTTATCTGACCAGAAGGCAGAAGTTCCCACCAGGCAAACATTTGAGACATTTCATCCTGAGAGAATGAAAGCTGATCGAGTAGAGGCTATTCCAAAAGTTCGTCGTCAGGCACTTGAGCAGGGCATTAATATCGAAGATATTGTAGGGACTGGAAAAGATGGGAGAGTGACAGAAGCAGACCTTTCTTCGAAAACTGAAAAGAAGCATGTAACCCCCTCCCACCACGTGTTTTCAGATGATGAAGAACGCCCCTTGGTTGGCGTACGTGCACTTATGGCAAAAAGGATGGATCAACGGCGGATTCCCCAGTTTTCCTATTTTGAGCAGCTTGATGTGACCCGGCTGATAGAAATGAGAACTAAATTTAAGGTGGAAGCAGCCCGTGAGGGTATTCGTCTGAGTTATGTACCATTTTTGATTAGGGCGCTGGTTTTGACGATCAAGAAACATCCCCTGGTCAATGCCTCTATCGATATCCAGAAGAAGATAGTCAGGGTGCATAAGAAACAGAATATCGGGATTGCAATGGCGACCAAGGAGGGCCTTATTGTTCCTGTTCTTAAAGGCGTTGAATCGATGGGAGTGCATGATCTTGTCAAAGCGTATGAGGAATTGAAGAAAAAAATAGAAAATGGGAAATTGGTCTCTGCAGACATGAAAGAAGCGACGATTACTCTGAGCAATTTTGGAGTCCTTGGCGGAGAAGGCGTCTGGGCGACGCCGATGATCAGCGAGCCGGAAGTGGCGATTCTGGCTGTTGCCAGGATACGTGAAGCTCCGGTAGTGAGGAACCATGAGGTTGTCGTACGCAGTGTTTTGCCTCTTTCCTGGAGCTTTGACCATCGTGTGATTGATGGGGAAGAGGCAGCAGCGATATCACAAGATTATTGTACGTTTTTACGGAATCCTGCTCTTTTACTCTGAGCTGAACGTATTCATGGCTTCTTGCAATTCATTCAAGCCCTTGCTATGTAAAACCCGTCACATCCACATTGAGTGTCTATCAATTGAAATATCATTGGGGTTACTCCTTGAGTAGCATTCTTATTAACAATTGAGCCAGCCATTTCTCATATTTGTCCGAAGTCCAGCCACGCTCAATAACGAACATACGGTAGATATCTCGTCCGGTAAAGGTCCAAAAAATATCGCGTGCCTGGGATAACCTGAGGTCTTTGAGGAGAGCTTTTTCTTTCATCAGGGTTTTGACGAACTCTTCTTGACGAAGATACCGACGCTCTTCTCTTTCTTTTTGCTGTTCTTTAAATTCAGGAGCTAAAACAGAAGCTCCTTGAAGAATACCTATTTGCGTAGTCTCAGAATCATACAATTGCCGCGTAAGTTTGGCTGTGATCATAAGCCTTTTCTTTGCTGATTTCTCCTGTTTGCCTTTCTCAACCAAAGCATTAAACTGTTCGGAGGGGAGGGCTTCATCTGTTAAGGCAAAGAGTACACCGCGCTTGGATTGAAAGAGTGCGTAAACTGTGGGTACAGAAACCAAAGCAGCTTGTGCCAGTTTCTCAATGGTGACGCATTCAAAGCCTTCTGACTGAAAGAGCTTTTTAGCAGCCTCAAGAATACGATTTCTCGTTTGCCCTGCCTGCGCGCTTCGATTAACTGAATTGTAGGATCTTTTTTTTTGAATAGACATCGTATTTCCTTAATATTCGATCCTTAGAGTTATTCATAGAGGGTAATCGTGATTTTACGATTACCCTCTGAGACTGAGAGAAATTCGTCAACGGACGGGATTTGGCATCTTTTCCTGTTATCTCTGCCATTGGTCCAATAAACCGGACCTTGGGGTGAAGATATTTTTCGATGACTGAAAGATCTTTGTTGTTCATTGCCTGATAATAGGCTACAGCAGAAGTTACGTTTTTCTCTGACATATGTACCTTTCCTTTGTAAGGGGTTGTGTTTTCTAATTGAGTATAGCATACTATATTCAATAAGTCAACTCAAATTACTCATGTACATGGAAGAGGTCGATCAGTTCGTTGACAGGAAGCTTGCAGAGAGCGTGATGGTCTTTAAAGAGAGTGCTTAGCGTGTTCACTTTCCATTTTGGATAGTGTGTAGACAGGTTATTTTCGAATTTATTGAATAGAAGAGGAATGGCTTCTTCGCGGCGACGACGGTGGCCGATGGGGTATTCCACGATGAATTTCTCTGTGGATGATCCATCTTTAAAATGGATTTTCAGGGCATTGGCAATCGACCGTTTTTCCGGATCGAGATAATCGCGGCTAAATGCTGAGTTTTCTACGATGCTCATTTTTTCTCTTAAAGCATCGATTCTTGGGTCTTTAGCAGCCGCGTCTTCGTAATCTTCGGCAGTTAAGTTTCCTTTTAAGAGAGCTATTGCCGTCATGTATTGGATGCAATGGTCTCTGTCTGCCGGATTTTTCAAAGGACCCTGTTTATCAATAATGCGAATAGCAGATTCGTGTGTTTCGATGGTGATCGATTCGATATCATTTATTTTATCTTTGATTTTTGAATGTGCCTGAAAAGCGCACTCCACAGCAGTTTGGGCGTGAAATTCAGCAGGAAAGGTCACTTTGAATAGCACATTTTCCATGACATACGAAGTTAAAGGACGTTGAAACGCAAAAGGTTTTCCTTGAAACAGGACGTCATATAACCCCCAGTGTTCCGCTGAGAGGGCTTGGGAATACCCCATTTCCCCCTGCATTGTCATCAAGGCTAAAAAGACCCCACGGCTTGTTGCATCGCCGGCTGCCCACGATTTACGGGATCCAGTATTCGGGGCATGCCTGTATGTTCTTAGTGGGCCAAGGTCAATCCATGCATTGGATACGGCATCAGCGATTTGCTGTTGATTTCCCCCAAGCAAACCGGTGACAACGGCCGTTGTTGCCACCTTAACAAGGATAACGTGATCAAGTCCAACGCGATTGAAACTGTTCAATAGGGCCAGTCCGCCCTGGATTTCATGAGCTTTGATCATTGCTGTGAGGACTGTTTGGACAGTGAGTGGGGCTTTTCCCTCTGCGATATTTTTTCTGCTAATATAGTCTGCAATGGCTAGGATGCCTCCAAGATTATCTGAGGGATGCCCCCATTCTGCTGCGAGCCATGTGTCATTGTAATCCAGCCAACGCAGCATCGTTCCAATATTAAAGGCAGCTCTGATTGGGTCTAGGCACCATGAAGTTCCTGGCACACGGCTGCCATGAGGGACAACTGTTCCTGGGATAACGGGGCCGAGGAGTTTTGTACAGGCGGGATATTTCAGGGCTAATACAGCGCATCCAAGAGTGTCTGCCAGGCAGATGCGTGCCGTTTGATAAGCCTCTTCGCTGCTGATGGACATTCCATGAACATAGTCCGCTATCAAAGATAGAACTTCATCCTGTTGTGACATAGGCTAGTAAACCCTAAAATTAAAACTTAGTTGTGCACTAGTACTGAATCCTGTCGCTAATGTAGTGCCACGGACGTGAGTGAGGTCCAACGTAGTTGCTGGCTGGGCGGATCAATTTATTATGGGCTCTTTGTTCCAGAAGATGTGCAGACCAGCCGGCGATCCGCGACATCACAAACAATGGAGTGAACATCTGAGTGGGGATGAGGCAGAAATGGTAAGCTAATGCGCTATAGAAATCCAGGTTGGGAAACAGATGCTTTTTCTCCCACATCACACGTTCGATCTGTTCTGCTTCTGCAAAAAGGTCACCGTCATCTACTGTGCGGCTGAGTTTTTCTGCCCACCATTTGATGATGGCGGAGCGAGGATCGCAAGTTGTGTAGACACGGTGGCCGAATCCCATGACAAGCTCTTTTCGTTCGATCATATCGAGTACTCCTTGTTCAGCCTCGGTCGCATCTTTGAATTTCATGAGAAGTTCCAGAGCTTGTTCGTTGGCGCCACCGTGGAGGGGGCCGCGTAAGGCGCCGATTCCACCGCATATTGCCGAATAAAAGTCGGAAAGGGTTGAGGCGATTGTACGGACAGTGAATGTTGAGGCATTGAATTCATGTTCGGCATAGAGGACGAGGGATACATCCAGGCAACGTTTAATGGCATCATTAGGGGGTGTTCCGAAAAGAAGATGCAGGAAATATCCAGCAACGGAGTCATCTTCGATATTGAGGAGAGGGGCGCCGCCATCCCGATGAAAACGATGCCAATAGAACAACATTGAGGGGAAGGAAGCAATGAGGCGGTCTGCAATGTAAAATTCTGGAGTGTCTTTTGTTTCAGGTTCCAGGGTCCCGAGGGCGGAGCACCCCGTGCGGAGGACATCCATCATCAAGGCAGTTGCTGGAATATTTCTTAAAATCGTTTTTAAGGCGTCAGGGAGGTCGCGCAATCCTTTTAGATGCCGTTTATATGTTTTAAGTTGATCCGCTGTGGGAAGTTCACCACGCAGCAGCAGCCAGGCAACCTCTTCAAAACAAGCATGCTGTGCAAGATCACGTATGGCGTATCCGCGATACAGTAAGTTTTCATCTTCGGCACTGCATAGGCAAATAGCGGAGTCTCCAACGACAACACCTGCAAGACCACCAATTTTTTTCTTTGCTTCTTCCATCAGTCCCTCAATTTTTTTTCGTAGGTTTCATAATCGAGGAATCCGTAGAGTTCCTCCCGAGTTTGCATTTGATCTAACATAAGCTTTTGTGATCCCGTTTCACGAATTGCGCGGTATACCTTAAGGGCAGCCAGGTTCATGGCGCGCCACGCGGATAGTGGATAGAGAATGAGGCTGACTCCGACATGAGCAAGCTCGTCTTTGGTAAAAAGCGGTGTTTTTCCGAATTCTGTGATATTGGCAAGAATTGGCCTAGAGAGGGTTTTGACGCATTGTTTGTATTCATCAAGGGAAGTCAGGGCCTCGATAAAAAGCATGTCTGCGCCGGCAGCTTCATAGGCGAGACACCGCTCAATGGTCCGGTCAAGTCCCTCATCAGCAAAGGCGTCTGTGCGCGCCATAATGACGAATGCTGGATCATTTCGCGCGTCGACAGCCGCTTTAATTCTATCAGACATATCTTCTTGCGGGATGACTTTTTTGTTCGGGCGATGGCCGCACCGTTTTTCAAAAGGTTGGTCTTCAATGTGGACAGCAGCGACACCAGCGCGTTCCATCTCATGGACGGCACGGGCAGTCATCATGAGGCTTCCCCATCCGGTGTCGATATCGACCAACAGGGGGAGATCGACGACGCTTGTGATGCGTCTGGCATCTTCCAGTACATTATCCAGTGTGGTCACCCCGAGGTCTGGCAGCCCATAGGAAGCATTGGCGATACCGGCCCCTGATAGGTAGAGAGCCTGGAATCCCGCGGCATCAGCCATGATGGCTGCGTAGGCATTGATGGTGCCGACGATTTGCAAGGGTTTTTCCCGGGTAAGAGCTTCTCTGAATTTCTGCCCGGGGCTTTTGGGTGTTGATCTCTTGTTCATATTCTTTGGTTATCTTGCATTGGCAATTTCTCTTCAATAGCAATTCTTCAGTGGCTTCAGTAGATAAAAATTTATTTAACGCGAAGATCGCGAATCAGGCGAAGATAACGCGAGGATTTTTCTGTTATGAAAAACCGGTCTTGATCTTCGTAGAAAGACCTTCGCCTTACCTTCGCTGGGTTCGCGATCTTCGCGTTCAAATATTTAGAGGCAATTTTTTCCTGTATATTTTTTTCAGGGGACCCGCTGGCTATTATCTAGAATTCTGTGGGAGAAATTGTTGAAAATGCTAGAGTTCAAATGCATATCAAATACGAGGGGTTATGAACACACAGGCTGAGTGGCAACAGGTAGTAGTGCTGGGTGCGGTAGGGAAAATGGGAAGCGGCATTGCGCTGCTATTGCTCCAGGAAATGGCGATGATGGAAAACGCTGTTTTGACCCTGCTGGATACAAACCCCCACGGGTTCGAAGGACTGAAGAAATATTTGAGAGAACATTTAGGGCGCTATGCAGACAGAATTCATATTTCTGAGAGTAAAGAGGAATTTGTAGAAAGAGCGTTGAAGCAAGTGCGTTTTGTGACCTCTGTGGAAGAATGTCATGGATCCACGATAATTTTTGAAGCCATCATTGAAGATATTGGGGTGAAAGCGCGAGTGCTTCAAGATATGGATAAGCAGACTGAAGGAAAGGCGTTCTTTTTTTCAAATACTTCATCAATTCCGATTTGTGTGTTGCAACAGAAAAGTAGATTAGCCGGGAGATTGATAGGGTTTCATTTTTATAATCCTCCAGCTGTGCAAAAATTAGTGGAAATTATCGTTCCCGAAGTGATTGATGCGCGCCTGATAGACCTAGCATCAGCTATTGGGCGTCGTTTGCAGAAAGTTGTCGTTTTTTCCAATGATGTTGCCGGTTTTATAGGCAACGGACACTTTATTCGGGAAATTATTGAGGCAGACCAGTGCGTTGGGGAATTACAATCTAAAATGACCCCTTTAGAAGCCTTGTGCACTGTTAATCGAGTGACACAGGAGTTTCTGTTAAGGCCAATGGGGATTTTTCAGTTGGTTGATTATGTTGGGATTGATGTGTGTCACCATATTGCAACTATCATGACTAAGTATCTTCCTGGAATGGTTTTTATCAGCCCTATGATTGAAGAGATGTTGCGTCAAGGAATTAAGGGCGGTCAGAATCCAGACGGCAGTCAAAAAAATGGCTTTTTCCACTATAAAGAAGGACGCCCGGTGAGCGTATACGATGCAAAAAAGCAAACGTATGAGCCTTATAGTGATGGTGGACAGCTTCAAGGGTTGCTTGAAGAATGTATTCCATGGAAACTGCTGAGCAAGGATCCTGATAAAGACCTTAAGATTAAGGACTATTTCAGCCATCTTCGAAAACAGCAAACAGTGGGGGCAACATTAGCAGAGAGCTTCCTAAAAAAATCGAAAGAAATTGCTCAAGGACTTGTGAAGCACGAGGTAGCGCGTTCTCTTGCAGATGTCGATACGGTCTTAAAAACAGGCTTTTTCCATCTTTACGGCGTAAATACCCCGTTCGAATAACGCTTTAGCTTTGCACTTTTTTCCAAAATGACTATATTGGGAATAGTTGAGAAAGGGGTGACACAATATGAGTAGCGACTTGGGTGGCGAAGAGCCTGAAAATAATGACGATGAAGAAATATTGCCGGAGCGGCCGCTCGAGTGCAGCGAATGTAAAAAGCAGATTTCTGTGTGTTATACGGAAATTGTTGAAGGCAATATCACCCGCACCAGTATGTGTGCGGATTGTCCGGAGCTTCATCGCCGGCTGTATGGCAATCCAAGCCGCCGCACTGATATTCTGGAGGAAGTGGCTGCTGGATTGACTTGTGGAAATTGCGGAACAACCCTTGAATCATTGCGAGTTGGTATTCCTTTGGGATGCAGTGGCTGTTATGAAGTTTTTGATGACGCTCTCCTAGTTGAAATTATTGCTTCAGAAAAGGTGCCAATACGCTTGACAACCGTAAAGAAATCGGGACCGATCCATATAGGACGAGTGCCGGGACAAACACAGAAAATCAATCCGTCACTGCGCTTGTTGGCTTTGAATGAGGCATTGAACGAGACACTCAAAAAAGAAGACTACGAGCAAGCAGCATTATTACGGGATCAGATTAAGGCTATTTCAGAGTATCAGGAGGGTTCGGATGAACTCAAATAACGTGCCAAATCCTATTATTTTTCAAAATAAGCCGTGGAGTAATAACAGCAATCCCATTTGGTTAGTCTCGACCATCGGCCTGCATAGAAATGTTGAGAAATTTAAGTTCCCGGGAAAGTTGGGGACCGATCGTAAGCAGCAGATCATCTCGCTTGTCGGTAAGGAACTGTTATCCAAAGACGTCTCTAGTGCTGATGGGCTTGTCAACCCGGTATTGATCAAGGCTGAGGATATTGGAGCCCTTGAAAAAGAGTTTCTTGTTGAACACTTTCTGTCTATCCAGAATTATAATCAGGCGCATGCTGGAGAAGGCTTTGTTCTGGATGAGACAGGAGAGTTTTTAGCCACGCTAAATATGGGGGATCATATCCACCTCCAGTTTATTGACTGCAAGGGCGAATTGGAACACACATGGAATCGACTGCTTAAAATGGAAACCACTCTGGAAAAATCGATCAACTACTCTTTTCTGCCAAAGTTTGGATTTTTAACAGCGGATCCAACGCAGTGTGGGACCGCGCTTGTTGTGACCGTCTACCTCCAGTTGACCGGTTTGATTCATACCGGAAAAGTTGATGATGTTTTGGACAAACTTGCTGATGACTCCTTATATATAACCGGCATTCAAGGCAATCCCAACGAAATTATTGGGGATGTATTAATGGTGCGCAACAATTATACGTTGGGTGTTTCCGAAGAGAATATTATTTCGTCAATGAGGAATTTTACAACGAAGGTTCTTGCTGAGGAAATCAGTGCACGGAATCAAATTAAGCGGGAAGACAGCGCTGACTTCAAAGACAGAGTCAGCCGTTCTTACGGGATATTGGTCCATTCCTACCAAATTGAGGCAATAGAAGCACTTAATGCTCTTAGCCTTTTGAAGCTTGGTTGTGAAGCCGGATGGGTGTCCGGTATTGATAATCGAGAGCTTAATGAACTTTTCTTTAACTGTCGGCGCGCTCATATACTGCATCAGTGTGGAGAAAAACTGAGTCAACCTGAGATCCCTCATAAACGATCTGAACTCATTCATCAAGCTCTCAAAAATGTGAAGTTGTTGGTTTAGCATGAAAAAAAAGTGTGTGGGGATCAATCCCTCAGCACAGATCCATTATATCGACCACCTGGCTGTTATTTGTGTGTTGATGGATATCCCTCTTATTTTCATTGATCCCAATGACTATGCACTGGGAGTGCGTTACTACCCTGGATTAGAAGCGCTGGCTGTCGACTATCAAGATTTGACCCCGGAATACCTGATTGCGAATTATGACGTCCTGTTTATGTCTGACCTTTGGGATCGAAAAACATTTCATGAAAAATATGCCTCGTTGGAAAAACAGTACAATAAATCACTGCGTCATGTGCATTGTCCGCATGGATTTTCTGATAAGGGGTTTTACCTTAAAAAGTGTGTACAAGAGGATATCACGCTGATTTATGGTCAGAATATGATCGACCAATTGAAGCATTATGAAGTCTTCGACGATCTAAATGAGTATGTCATCACAGGAAACTATCGCTACACCTATTTCAAGCAATACCGGGAATTTTACGACGATATCGTTGCTAAAGAAGTACTCAGTCGTTTTGCCAGGAAACAGCCGATAATTCTTTATGCACCCACATGGCTGGATCTGGAGGAATCGACAACATTCTTCGAAGCTTATTCCTATATTCTCGGTAACCTTCCCGATGATTATAACCTGATTGTCAAGCTGCACCCAAGATTGGAATTGGATGATATGGCACACTATTATCATATCATCGGCAAGTTTGAACACAAACCCAATATTGTGTTCCTTAAAGATTTCCCGCTTGTGTATCCGCTGCTGGCATGTACCGACATTTACCTTGGAGATATGTCTTCAGTCGGGTACGATTTTCTTCCATTCAATAAACCCATGTTTTTCCTGAATAAGCAACGACGTGATTCTAAAACAGATCGTGGACTCTACCTCTTTCGCTGTGGAGTCGAAATCAAGCCCGATGCTTATCCCTTGATTTATAAGTTTATTGAAGTCAATCTACCTAATGACCAGGAACGTTTTACTGCCGTCCGAAAAGAAGTCTACACATATACCTTTGGTGAAGAACGGCAATTTGCAGATATCAAGAAGGATATTGTGGCGGCGTATAACAGGTAATGGGCGTATAAATATGGAAACACAAACATTTTTGATTCAACTGGTCCTTATCCTACTTGCAGCTCGATTTGCGGGGGAATTGGTAGGTTTTTTTCAAATTCCTCCGGTCATTGGGGAGCTCCTGGCTGGTATCCTGATTGGACCTAGCATTTTCGGCTTTGTCGAAACTAACAGCACGATTCAATTGTTGGCGCAGATAGGGATTATCCTCCTGCTGTTTGAAGTTGGCCTGGAAACGGATCTCGGCCGCTTGAAGGCAGCCGGAGTCAGTGCAATCAGTGTAGCTTTCATTGGAGTGCTATTGCCCTTGGGTGGTGGATATCTTGTGGGCTACTACGTTTTTAATTTATCTTTATTGGTGAGTTTATTCATTGGGTGCACGTTGACGGCGACGAGTATTGGGATCACCCTAAGGGTATTGAAAGATTTGGGAAGGCAAAGCAGCCCTGAGGCTCAGATTATCATCGGTGCGGCTGTTCTGGACGACATTCTAGGGATTGTCTTGCTTTCAATGCTTTACGAGTTTTCCACGAGTGGTCAGGTGGATTTGTGGAACGCGGTAAAAGTCGTTATTTTTATTACTTTCTTCCTGCTTATTGCTCCGATAGCGGCAAAATATGTGGCGGAAGTGATCAGAAAGTGGGAGGCAAGCAGTAAAATTCCCGGGCTATTGCCAACGGCAATTGTGTCCCTTATTTTGTTGTTCGCCTGGATTGCGCATCAAGCGGGGGCTCCGGAGCTACTGGGCGGATTTGCTGCAGGGCTAGCACTGTCTAAAGCCTCATTTGCTCCATTTTTCACCCCCAAGGTATCAGAAGAGTTTTGCGATCGGGTCGAAGATCAAATGCGACCTATCATACAACTCTTTACTCCGATATTTTTTGTCAGTGTAGGGTTATCCCTGGATCTTACACAAATCAATTGGGGATCGTCATTCATTTGGGCCCTGACGGGATCCCTGGTGTTGGTGGCAATTTTTGGAAAATTGTTATCAGGTTTTTTCTTGATAAAGAAAAGTTTTATGGAGAAACTTATTATAGGAACAGCAATGATCCCTCGCGGGGAAGTGGGGTTGGTCTTTGCAAGCATCGGGATGAGTACCGGTGTCTTGGGGGATGGTGTTCACGCTTCTTTGATTCTTATCATTGTCGTGACGACCCTCGTACCGCCCCTGGCCCTGCGCTTGATGTATCCGTCAAATAATCTTGAGATACCCACTAAATAAGGAATATTGCAATCCAACCATGGAAAAAACATTATATTATTTTTTTGCCGTTATTTTTCTCTTTATAAATACTGACGTTTTTAGTTCTGAATTTATTGATATTGCGACATGTATTGAAGATCGAACACAACAATATGGCCTGAATGGATACGAGCGGGCGATTGTGTTATCTCCTTACAGGACTGGGAGTACTTTTGCATTCAATATTTTGCGGTTTTTATTTGAAAGCGAAGAGATGAAGTACAACCTTTGTTGGGATAAAGAGATTCCCCAGCGGAAGGTTTATAAGCGCCATTATTTTGAGGCTGAAAAGGCTGAGAATATAATTGTTTATACTGTCAGAAATCCTTTGGATGCCTGTTTTTCTGCTTACAGAGTATCCTTAGGTATCGATAAAACAAAACAAAACCTAGACGATAATATTCGGGATTTGGTGACTCATCAAATGTCTTTGTGGTATGAATTTGAACCGATCCTTTCAAGCCCATATATTTTTTTGCTCTTGAGGTATGAAGATTTTGTAAATAACATCGACCATGTGTTTGAAAAACTGGAATCCTTTTTTTGCATTGTTATCGCAGAACAAGACAAAGCTCTTTTAAGGGAAGCGCTGTCCAAAGAAAATGTAGCAGAAAATGTAAAAGAATTTAAAGAGTTTGATCAAACAGATCCCTACTCGTTGCTTCATGGGTATCACATCGAATTGGGAGGGATGAGCAACGGGGAACGAAGAAGAGTCAATCGAGCAATCTTAAGGGAGCTAACAAAACATAAACGAATCATTGAAAAGTGGGGCTACGCCCATATTTTAGAGTAATGAGTTTGGGAGCACCAAATACCGGCCGAAGGTATCCTGCTTATCCTACCCATCCTGCCAATCCTGTTATGTTATTTTTTTGACTGAAGACTTACCTATGCAAGTGATCATGGCTAAATACACCCCGCTTCCAAAATCTTGTAAACTACCGTTTTTCCTTGAAAATACAAGGGAATTCGCATATTATTAGTACTTATATAAATGCTAAACAGCCGAGGGAAGATGTCAGCGTTAACAAATAGTAAAAAGCCAGTGAAAGCTATCAACGATTTTTTTCAAATATTGCTGGAAAATCAACGGGCTGTCTCCATATTACAGATAGTTTTAGCCTCGTGCTTTATTGGAATTTGTGCTCAAATTAAGATCCCTCTATATTTTACTCCGGTTCCTCTCTCCGTTCAAACACTTGCTGTGATGCTTATTGGGGCTACTTTGGGAAGCCGTAAGGGAGCCCTCGCAGTTTTGTGTTATCTATTACAGGGATGGATGGGGTTGCCTGTTTTTGCAGGAGGGGCCGCAGGCGTTTTTTACTTTGTCGGACCAACTGGAGGTTATTTGACGGCTTTAGTTGCACAAGCCTATTTTATTGGGTGGTGCTTGGAGAGGGACTGCACTATGGGATCAGTAAAAATCGTGAGTGTTCTGCTATTGTCCATCTGCATTCAGTTGGGTGTTGGAAGTTTGTGGCTGGCGCAATACGTCGGGATTAAACACTGCTTTGCCCTGGGATTTTCCCCTTTTGTCTGTGGTGAAGCGGCAAAAGCGTTAATGGTTGCAGCCTATGTAAATTTTAAAAAGTATAAAAGTACTTGAAAAGCCACGTGTGTTCATATTCCACGTAGCTAAGAAAGAGGGAGCCATTTGTCGTTGACATTGAAGCGTCTGTTTCTCTGTTCTTTTCTCTGTTTTTCGATCAGCTCCTCATTTTTTGATTCAGGCGTTCCGTGTTCTAAAGCTGTTTTAAAGTCGCTGACATGCTTTTTAAATGCTTCAATCTTTTTCCACTGCTCTTGTGAGATCGTATCAGGATGTTTAAGGAATTCTATCACTTCATCTTTGTGAAAACTACTTTTCGCGAATGGATCCCTTCCCAGCTTGTGAAGATGTTTTAAATCATAACGTAGAGCGGTTAACAAAAGTTTTTGCTCGTTCTGTAATGGAGTTTTACTTGTCCCTATTTTTTTTATATTCTGGGATGTTTCGTCGGCGATCTCTAGCAGCCTGCCAGCTTCCATTCGACGCAGGCCTTCCTCCAGCGCTTCTTCAACTTTTGTGTAGTTTGTCTTTGCCATAATCCCTTGATGTTGTGAAATAGGGTGTGGTTCAGGGGTGTCGGTAAACGTGCCCGCACCCCGCTTCGGGGGGGCATTATTAACAAAAATCACCCAGGGCTGCGCAAGCTTGCCCTGGGCTACATTCCGTAACCCACTTCGTGGGTAAACACAAATGTGCCAATAGACCACCTCCGAAGTGGGGTGCGGGCCACCAATTACCGAAACCTTTGAATTGCACCCGTGAAACAACCGTTATTTATGCAATTATACACTAGTTTATTTCAAATTAATTCGGAAGGCCTCTCTTTTTGCGAGCTTCACCTTGCGGTGATCGGTGCAACTCTGGTATACACTGCTTTAGGGCTGAGAAAAGGGTGGAGAAGTTCATGGAAGAGATCAGTGTAGATGTGGTAGTGATTGGGTCGGGGCCGGCGGGGCAGAAGGCGGCAATTCAGGCGGCTAAGCTTGGGAAAAAAGTTGTTGTTGTAGAGCGTGCAGCCGAGCCTGGAGGCAACTGCCTTTTTTCCGGGACAATTCCTTCTAAAACCCTTAGGGAAGCGATTATTGATCTCACCCGATTTAACGAACGTAGTTTTCATGATTTTTCCTATCAGCTTGGCGACGTCACGATCACTGAGCTCAGCAGCCGCCTTAATAAGGTTGTCGATGAAGAAAAGAACATGGTGTATAGGCAATTCAAGAAAAATAACATCCGTTTATTGATAGGGACTGCTCGTTTTGAAAATGCACACACGCTGATTTTAGTTGATGCTGACTACCGACTGTTGTATCAGATACGCAGTTCGTGTTTTTTGGTGGCCACAGGATCAAAGCCCCGTAATCCGAGTAATGTGCCCTTTGACAAAGATGTGATTTTAGATTCTACAAGCCTTCTTGGGATTCATAAGGTTCCCAAGAGCCTGATTGTTCTTGGTGGAGGCATCATTGGTTCCGAGTATGCCAGCTTTTTTGCTGCACTGGGGACAGAAGTGACTATTATTGATAAGAAGGACCATATTCTTCCCATGCTCGACGCTGAGATCGGCATCCATTTGCAGACGGCCCTAACAGATATTGGCCTGCGATTTATGGGAAGGAAAGAGCCCGAAGAGATCCTGCGTAAGGAAAATCGCGCTTATGTCCGGTTTAAAGACGGAACCAGCGTCGAGGCAGACGCCCTTCTTTACGCCCTTGGACGGACGGCCAATGTCGATTCACTCCAACTAGAAAACACTGGGGTGCAAGTAGATGAAAAAGGATATATCCCGGTGAATACACTCTTTCAGACCGTTGTTCCGCACATTTATGCAGCTGGAGATGTGATTGGCGGCCCATGTTTGGCATCGACGAGTATGGAGCAGGGGCGGTTGGCAGCACTTCAAGCCTGCGGGGCCAAAATGCACCGTTTCCCTTCTTTATACCCTATTGGAATTTATACAATTCCAGAGATTTCCTGCTGTGGATTTACTGAGGAAGAACTACAATCTCTGGGATTTCACTACGAAGTGGGTAGGGCATATTACTACGAAATTGCCCGAAGTCATATCGTCGGAAGTAATGTGGGGATGTTCAAGATTCTATTTCACGCAGAAACTTTAGAAATTTTGGGCGTTCATGTCATTGGACGCAATGCGACAGAGGTGATCCACATCGGGCAGATGGCCATCAGCTTTCGTGCTAAGATCAATTATTTTATCGACCAGGTATTCAACTATCCCACCTTTGCGGAAGGGTATCGCGTTGCCGCATTGAACGGAATCAACAAAATTAAAGATAAGCGGATGGAACAATGATCCTAGAAACGGCGGTTTCTAGGATTATCAATTATTTCTTTACCTGGTAGGAGAAAGCATCTTTATCGTATTTCAATTCCACGGTACATTCTCCGGGAATTTTCCCCTCGAGGATCCCTTTAGACAGCATGTTGACGATGTCTTGCTGGATAAGTCTTTTTAATGGCCGGGCGCCAAAGAATGGGTCGTAGCCATCTTCAGCAAGGCGTTCGACGACACTTTTAGTCCATTTAAGTGTGACTTGTCTTGTGAGTAAGCGTTTGACCAGCAGGTCAAGCTGTATCAGGACGATTTTCTGCATATCTTCTCTACGTAAAGGAAGGAATGGGAGGATGTCATCCAGGCGGTTGATGAATTCCGGTCTAAAGTGCGCTTTGATAATTGGTTCGAGGATAGCCATCAACGTATCTTTCGATAAAGCTGCGTGAGAATGTTCCATTTTGGCGAGCAATTGGTCAGAACCCAGATTGGACGTCATAATAAATAGGGAGTTCTTGCAGTTGACAACACGCCCCTTGCTATCGGTGATTCGACCATCGTCGAAAATTTGCAGCAGGATATTAAAGACGTCGTGATGCGCTTTTTCAATTTCGTCGAACAGGACAACGGCATAAGGGTGACGGCGAAGGGCCTCTGTGAGTTGGCCGCCTTCATCATAGCCTACATAGCCTGGAGGTGAACCAATAAGCTTTGAAACACTATGTTTTTCCATGTATTCGGACATGTCCAGGCGGACCAGCGCGTCTTCCTGATTGAACAACTGTTCGGCCAAAGCTTTAGCCAACTCTGTTTTTCCAACACCAGTAGGGCCCATGAACAGGAACGCTCCCATAGGCCTTCCTGGGTCGCCAAGGCCGGAACGGGAGCGGCGGATGGCTTCACAGACCGCTGTAACAGCGATGTCTTGGCCGACCACACGTTTTTCGAGTTCTTTTTCAAGAAGGAGCAGACGTTGCGCCTCACCTTCAAGCATTTTATTAACAGGGATGCCGGTCCATTTCGACACAACGCCGGCGACCAGATTTTCATCCACTTCCTCTTGAAGCAAGCGATTAGGCTTCTCATCGAGTTTCTTCTGTTCGGACTCTATCTCTTTTTGCAGTTCAGGGAGCTTCTGATAGCGTAATTCTGCGACCTTATTGTAATCGGATTTCCTTTCTGCCTCTTCTTCCTGGAAGCGCATCTGCTCGAGGGCATTTTTTTTATCTTTCAGGGACTGAATGAGCTGTTTTTCTTGATCCCACTGATGGCGTAAGACGGAAAGTTCCTCTTTGAGTTGAGCGACTTTTCCTTCGATTTTTTTGGCTTCAGCTTTTGATGCCAAAGTATCTTCTCTTTTTAGTGCTTCAGTCTCGACGATTAGGCTGGCCAACTCTCTTTCTTTGTTGTCGATAGGTAATGGACGGCTGCCTAACTGCATCCGTATTAAGCTGGCAGCCTCATCAATGAGGTCAATGGCTTTGTCCGGGAGGCGTCTGTCTGTGATATAGCGATACGACAGATAAACGGCAGCATGGATTGCAGATTCGGTAATATGGACTCCGTGGAAAATTTCATACCGTTCACGCAGTCCTCTAAGGATGGCGATAGAGTCTTCCAAAGAGGGCTCATTCACCATAACAGGTTGGAAACGCCTTTCCAATGCAGCATCCTTTTCAATATGCTTTTGGTACTCATTCAAAGTGGTTGCGCCAATGCAATGAAGAGTCCCGCGTGCAAGAGCAGGTTTTAACAAATTCGCAGCATCCATGGCGCCTTCGGAGGCCCCTGCGCCAATCAGTGTATGAACCTCATCGATGAACAAAATTACTTGCCCCTCGCTCTTATCGATATCTTGTAGGATCCCTTTCAGGCGCTCCTCGAATTCTCCGCGGTACTTTGTACCGGCAACAAGACTTCCCATATCGAGAGCAAGCAACTGCTTGTTTTTCAGGGAGTCAGGAACATCATTTTGGATGATCCGCTGTGCAAGCCCTTCGGCAATCGCTGTTTTGCCCACACCAGGATCGCCGATGAGCATTGGATTGTTTTTTGTACGCCGGCTGAGGACTTGCATTGTGCGTCTGATTTCCTCATCGCGGCCGATGACAGGGTCAAGTTTCCCCTGTTTTGCAAGAGCCGTCAGATTTTTGCAGTATTTATCCAAGGTTTTCAGGCTTGATTCAGCGCTTGGGGAATCCATATGTCTGTCTCCGCGGATTTGTTTGATGGTATCTTCGAGTTGTTTCAGGGTAATTCCAGTCGCCTGCTTCCACTCGGTAAAAGGGGAATTGGCATTCTTCCAGTAGGAGACGAGGAAGTGGTCACTGCTGGTGTAGGAATCGTTCCATTTTTGTGCGATGCTTTGAGCCTCGGTAATGCGGCCTTGCAGATTACGAGAGGGAGTTGCGGGTTGCGGTTGACCGGAATAAGTTGGCAGACGGTCCAAATCTTGCTGCAGTTTCTGAATTAGGGAGGAGGGTTCTGTATTAAGGCTTGTTAGAATCGAGGTAAAGTAGCCTTCGGGCTCTTTGAGGAATGCTAATAGTAAGTGATTATCCGTTACTTCGGTGTTTTTTCTCTCCTGTGCATCTGCAAAAGCAAGTTGCAGTGCTTCGGAGACGCTATCGGTAAAATTTTGGCTCATGGGAATCCTCCTATCTCACAGAAGAGAATAATCGGGAAATAGAGATTTGTCAAGTAGCCTTATTTTCCTATTGTGTCATTGACTTTAGGAATTGTGGGAATAGTGTTCATGACAATAAGCAATGCCTCGAACTCGCCAAGGACTCGATCGATATTCTGCACAATGATGGGGGTATCTTGGTGATTTTTGACTTTATCTCCCTTGAAGAGCTCGCGCAGCTGTTTGAAAGGTTGTGCAAGCAGGCCTATATTCATATCCTTATTTCGACGGAACGATTCTTTTGCCAACACCTCCATGCCATTGATGATGCTGAGGAAGGGGTCTTTGATCTCATAATAAGTGATGTCAACTTGCGTTAAAATCTCTTTAGCGATTTCAGAAAAGACGCATGAGGCAGTGAGTGCTGTTTCTTCAAGCCCTTCATCTTGTGCTTTTTTAGCGCATTTTCCCAAAAAACGAATAGGAGCGCTGGCCAGAGACATATCGTATTGTGCTGCGGCGACAGAAATTTTACCAAGAGATGTCACAACCAGGCTGCAGGTAGGCTCTAGTTTGGCTTTCAAGGCTTTTTCAAAGACAATATCGAGTCTTTGGTACAAATAAAACATCGTGAAGCTGACTTTATCAACGATCCCTGCAGCTTTTGTTTGTGCATCTTGTGTCTCATGCGCAATGCTTTTAGAGGCCCCTAAGAAAAGACGGGCAAGCTTTTGCTCTTCATCAAGGACAAGATTAGCCACAGACGTGCTGTGACGTTGGATCCCTTTGATTGCGACCTCAGACAACGAGTCGATCCATCCGCAAAAATCGAGCTCTTTGTCATTTTGGATGCACTTTTCAGCCTGCGCTGAGAACATAGTGATCACTGAAAAGGGATTCAAATAATTTAAAACACGCAGGACAAAATGGTGAAGGCAGTCGATGGCACTGCCAAAGAGGATAATCCAGAGAGGAAAAAACCAATGGAAATTCGTGACATATCCATAGAAGGGGTCTGTTACTGAAATCAGTGAAGTTAAGGCAAAAACAGATAGCCAGATACTTTCCAAACGGATTTTTCCATCTTTGCGGAACATCTCCAAAATGCGTGGAGTCTGATTTTGCTCGGCTTTCTGCAAGGGAAGCCACGCAAACATCATTCCAAGAGGGATGAAGAATAGAAAGAAAAATGAAGAAGTGATCATCAGCGTCTTGATGACAATGCCGCCCACTTCAGCATCATAGTGGTACGACCCCAGCCACAACAAAGCAGCAAAAATCAGTGAGACGAGTGTGCAAACCATAAAAGTCCTCCCCAAAAAAATTATTTGTAGCTGGAAACGGTAGTTCAACACAAGACTTATTTTTTATAGGCTGTAGATCAATTGGCTAAATACAATTTTTATGATTTCTTTTGATTAATTCGTCCATTTTTTGTGCAGATAAAAGCATGGGAAATGGGCCATCATCTTTTTCATCATATGGGGAAAGTCGAGTGGTAATGGGTTTAAATAACATCTTTTTTTCATAAAAATCTTTTGCAGATTCGATGCTGTTTAAATAAATTCCATCCACTTTTTCTCTCAGGCCCAATTCCATCAGGTAGTTCATAAGAAGTCTGCCGGTTCCCTGTTTCGTAAATTGTGGAGAGGTTGCGATGTATGACAGCTTTAAATAGTTTTTCTTTTTTTGGGGGTCTTTTGAATAAAACTCATCGAATTTTATCAGGGCAATGGAACGAACTATTTGATTTTCGTCTTTGCATACAATAGCCTGAGTAAAAACAGATGGTTTGGCCCTTGTGATGGCATTTTCCATATGTTCGCAGACGACTTTTGTATCAAAGAGAGTGGCGTCGTCCTTCCATTGTTGCATAAGTCCGGCATAGGCAGGATACTCTTCTCGGGGAATTGGGAGTATTGTAAAACGACCTTCTATCGGTGGAATCATAATTCTTATTTGTTGTTTGTGTGTATTTTAAATTATACATTGCACTGTATATTTAATTAAACATAAAACATGAGGAAGCTAAAAAGGACATGTTCACGTAATGGTGTCAACTTAAGGACACACTACCATTACTCAGGAGTTGGGCTAAAATTTGGAGTGCGGGGACTTGTCTCCGCTTTGAATTACATCGACTTGTCGATGTCTTCTGTCAAGAAATTACCTAAGCTATACTGAATGTGGCTAAAAAATTAGCATGTTCTCATTAATTGTAGCAAAGGTTGTCGCATCAACTAGGACATCGACAAGTCGATGTAATCCAAAGCGGTGACAAGTCCCCGCACTCCAAATGCTTCGCACATGAAAGTGTTCGAGGTGCCTTTACACTCCAATTTACGATGCTTTGGGGACTGCCGCACTTGTCTTAGTTGCAGGAATGGTTGTCTTTGGTTTTTCGGTTGGGATTTCTTTGAGATTTGCATGCGCGATCCACTGCCACTTGCCATCGATTTTTTTCCAAACACTAAGGCGTGGAGCTGGCTTATCCGAAAGTTGCTGATTTTCGATTTTTTCTTTGACTTTGATAAAATAGGTGACAACAATGGTATCTTCATTTTCTGTTACTTTCACTTTGCTAATTTCATAAGTCCCAAGATACAAGTCTTTAATCAACTCTATCTCTGCCTCGCGAGTTAACGTACCAAAAGTGTGAATCGATTGGAAGTGCTTCGCAATATTCGCTTCAACGGCTGTGAAGTTCCGATGCTTCATATCTTCCCACATTTGAGTCTCGAGTTTTTCTCCTAAAGAAATCTCAGAAAAGAGGGGGGTAGCTGTGATTGTTAGAACGCCAAGTATGGCGATGATAAATTTAAACATAGTTTCTTCTCCTTAGCATAGCCTGATAAAATCTTATGGGTGACTCGTTGTCATCCATAAGATGATGTTGATTTTTAATACAGTTTTACCAAATAGTCGATCAAATCTTTTGATGTGATAATCCCCACAAGCTCGTGATCTTCATTGATAACTGGCAGTGAGTGAAATTTCCCTGTGGATAGCTTTTCTGCAGCCTCATGAATGGTACCCTTCTCTTGAATACACAAAGGGCCCTTCGTCATGATTGAAGCAATGTCTAAGATGTGATCAAGCACTGCATAAACCGATGTCTTGTCTGTGACTCCAAATGACTGCTCAAAGCTGACTCGAATCAGATCAAAGTAACTGACCATTCCTATCAGCTCCTTTCCATTGACTACAGGGAGATGATGGAATTTACCTTCGCTAAAAATTTTTCCCACTTCGGAAATAGGGGTTTTAAGATGAATCGTTTTCGGATTCTTTGTCATGATATGAGTGACAGCCTCGTGGTGTTTAACATGGATCATAGGTATGAATCTCCTTAACTAAAGGGTTTTTGACAACAATACGAACCTACGTTACCTTTTGGAATATTTGAAGTCAATCTCCCCGCAATCATGTCCTCTGTGCTAAATACAAAACAACGGGAATTATATAGGTTATTTTTTTACGATTCCTTAAAGTGTGGCTAGGTGATCTCAGCCTTAGCAGAGGATATTTGATGTTTTATATTGCAGTGATGCTTTGTTTTTCTCTTGCCTCTCATGTAGATATAGGGGCACTTGCTGTGCCTGCAGTAGAAGAGGGACTGCCTGAGGCAGGCAAGCGGGTTAGGGTTTATCTTTCACGTTATCCTGGTGCTTATTATGTCTTATTTTTGCCGTACAATTTTACAGGTACATCGATGTTACCGCTCATTTTTGAGTCTCCCGGAAATTTTTTCGAAGAAAGTCTATGTGGATTGCCGGAAGGGGCATGTTTAGGATATGGCCTGACTCGTGGAATGGATTATATCTGGGTTTCTGTCCCATTTGTTGATGACAATGGATTGATTCTAGAGAAATATTGGGGTGAAAATCCCTTATCGACAGTTAATTTTTGGCTTGCGGTATTGGCTGATTTAAATATGAAATTTCGTGTGGATCGGGGCAAAGTGGTATTAGCTGGTTTTTCCCGAGGAGCTGTTTCAACAATCTATATTGGAAATTATAATAGCATAATTAGTTCAAAGTGGTCTGCTTATTTTGCTCACGCACATTTTGATGGATGTTGTCAAACCGTGTTGGGAAATACGAATGAAAGAATAAAGAGAATTAAAGATAATAAAGTACTTATTACTGTTGGAGGGGATGATCCGGCCAAACAATGCTCTAAAGAGGCTTATGAGAAGCTGATTGAAAAAGGATATTCTGCAACTTACCTGGAAATCCCCAATTTAGGTCATAGCCCGGCCTGGATACTTGAAGAATCCGAAGCTGCAGATGAAGCACGATCTTGGTTAAAGAGTTTACTTTGATGATTTTTCCCTTGTCCTCTCACCAGTGAATCGTCTACAAGATAAAAGAGTGCTTGTCGCTTCAGAACGGAGGATCTATGCCTAATTCCATGTCTTTAGAACTACAGCAGCGCCCCAGTCAAAATATTAAGCAGCTGCAACGGTTGATCATGTCACGTCAGATGCAGCAGGCGATTCATTTGTTACAGGTTCCTGTGATGGAGCTGACCCCTTTGGTTGATCTGGAGATGGAGCAGAATCCTGTTTTGGAGTATGCTGAGGAAGGGGAATGTGACATAGATCAGGATCAGGACGAGCAGGAACGTCTGGGAGAAGATGTTGAAGAATCCTCTGAAAATGAAGAGGTTGTTCCTGAAACACAACTTGATTTTAAAGATAACGATTTTGAAGTACTGCGGCGGTTGGATGAAGATTTTAGAGATCATTTTTTAGAAAGCGGGGGGGCCATCACTAAGAGATCTTCGGAGGAGAATGAGTTTCAGGCGTTTATAGAAGCATCGGTCACAACTAAAGAGACTCTTTTCGAGCATCTCATGGAGCAGGCACAGCTGACGTTTCACGGTGTCAAAGAACGGACACTTGCAGAGTTTTTGATTGGACATATTGATGAGCGAGGATTTTTAACGACTCCGCTGCAAGAGTTGGCGCTCGTTCACCACGCTACCCTTGAGGAGGTGGACACAGTTTTAAAGACCATTCAAACATTTCATCCCGTAGGAGTTGGTGCACGCGATCTTAGGGAGTCGTTGCTTATCCAGTTGCGTTTCCAAAAGAAAGACAAAAGTTTGGCTTACGATATCGTCGAAAATTATTTTGATGATTTGTTACATAATCGTATTGGAGTAATTCGTAACAAGCTCCATTGCACTGCTGAGCAAATAGGGAAAGTCATCGATCGAGATATCGCCAAGTTGGATTTACATCCCGGAGCGCAGTTGTCCAATCAAACGGTCCCTTACATCGTCCCTGATGTTACTCTGCGGCAGGAAGGGGACAATCTTGTGGTGACGATCAATGATGAATCCGTTCCTTCATTGCGTTTGAATACCCGCTACCTGCGCATGTTGAATGATGAAACTCTGCCTAAAGAGACCAAAGAGTTTATTCACCAAAAGATTTTGTCCGCTAGGTGGTTAATCCACAATATTATGCAAAGAAACAGTACCATCGAAAAAATTGCAGATAATTTGGCAAAAAGACAACGCTCTTTTTTTCTCGACCCACAAGGGAAATTGACACCATTGACAATGAAAATAGTCGCCGATGAATTGGATATCCATGAATCCACGGTAGCGCGCGCAGTGTCAAATAAATATATCGATACTCCACGAGGTATACTCCCTTTACGCTCGTTTTTTACAAATGCCATCACGACCGATTTTGAAGGTGAACTGTCTTCGAGGACAGTACGCGATATATTAAAGGAAATCATTGGAAGTGAAGATAAGCGGCATCCTCTTTCCGATGAAGCCTTAGCCATTCACATGAAGGATCGTGGAATCAAATGTGCACGCCGTACCATTGCAAAATATCGGGTGATCATGAAAATTGGCACAGCGCAGCAACGACGCAAATATTAGAGAGGTCTATACAACTCTTATGTAAAATACGATTGTTTAATCACATGCCATCTAAGGCTGTTTTTTGATTCAGCAGAGGCGTATTTTTTAATTTCCGGCGGTGTAATTTTGGAGAAGTGGATGATTTCAGCGTCAGTCAGACGGTAGAGGACGGCATGGGCATGTTTTTCTCCGACAGCGTCCGCAAGGTGGGCAGTACATTTTTGTAATGAGGAGTGCCTCCCCCACAGGCGGGTTAGGGCACCTAAGATTAAGAGGGCCGGCACCAATTTAAGCCAGAGAGCCATCATGTAAGCATCTGGCCGATGCGTTGAAATTAAAAATACATCGAACACAAGAATCATAAAGATGATCAAGACGAACATAACACTTTCTATGGATGATTGGGCTAACGGGCCAAGCCAGCGTCTGAAGCTGTATGGGGATGTGTTGTAGGCAATGACCTCTTCAAATTTTGGTTCCTGAAACATCATCCGGCCCACATGGCACAGTTCATGAGTTAAGAGCTCTTTTCTGTCATATATTTTGAGGTAATGGGAGGCATTTTTAAAGTGGCGGCGCAATTGGATAAGGGCCGCTGTGGGAGTTTCTTCCGTGAGCTGGTAGATCCACGCGCACCCTCCATGCCAAAACGGGAGGCGATGGTTGCTGTATACCAGAGGGATCCAGCGAGGAGAAATATCGTAATGTATTGCAAGTAAGTTGATTGGGGAATTTAAAACATCTGCTGCGGAAGAGGCTTCTGCGTTAAGACTGTTTTTGAGTTCGTCAGGGAAGTTTTCCAGCAGGTGCAGGCAATATTCGGCGCGTTTTGCAAAGTCTTCCGGCGTCTCATTAGGGCCTGGAATAATGCCTATCTTATTAAGAGAGAATAATTTATCATCTGAAAGTTCGTTCATTGTTAGGCCTTGAAATATAAATTTACATATCTTAAAATGTTATAAATTCGTTGTAAAGGCAAATAATAAATACAGAGACGCAGAGGTACATGTCTACGACTTTACCTCCACGTTATGATCACTTATACCGATTAATCTATCGGAATCTAATGAAGGACCTAGCTTGAGATTGTTGCGTCATCCATGTAGGTCCATATTTATTATATAACGTTTCCAGAATTTCATTTGCTTTGCTACGAATGTTAAGGTCTGGAGATGTCTGAAGATCATAAGCTGCCCGGAAAGCGACATTTCTAAAATCAGGCAACGCCTCTACCTCTTGAGCATTTTTGATGACGATGTCTACCATTTGCAAGAGCTCTTTCGAAAAACCCGTTAGAGGGTTCCTTAAGATGCTCAAAATGCCTTGAATGGCTTCTAACTGCTCACTGCCGAAAGGGGTTCCAGAGTATCGCTTAATCAGGTCGATTGCCTCTCTGATCGCTTGTCCGTGTTTTACTAGGGCTCCGTACAAAGGAAGTGCTGTCATTGCAATTGCTCTATCGGGATTTGTAGCTCTACTGATAGCTATATTGAGAGTTTCCTCTATCCCCTCCCGCTTTGCAATCAGTAATGAAAGTATCTCTGTTGTTGCTTGTTCCCCAGGGTTTTCCTTTTCCCATCTAACTACTGTTTCAATTGCTTCGGGAACCCCTTTGCCTCTGTTCCACAAGCTGGCGAGCACCTGCCTTGCTACGATGCGTATGTATTCTATAGGATCCCTCCATCTTTCAATAATTAACGAGGTAATGGTGTCGGCTTCTGGAAGTGTTCCAATAGATTGTTGGATAAGGTGTAAGGATTTTTGACGCAAATTCGTGTCTGAGTGTGCAATGTTAATCAATGCGGCCTGTAATGCTGGTACTAGTACTTTACGGTCTTTTGATCTAGGTATAGCCTCTATAAATATTTGAAGGGCCAGGTTTCGCCAAGATACGGATCCGTAATTCGCTGCTTCGTTTATGAGTGGAATGTCTTCTGGTTTAATCCGTCTTGGATTCCATAATTTCACAGTCATTTGCTTTCCTGTTTCGGTCATGATTCCCGATGTAATCTCATTGTGGATTACTTTTAAGGCTTCTTCTCTTTTACAGACGATGAAACTATTGATATAATCCTCAGTAAATCTACCTAAATCATTGTTGATAGATTCAAGGCAAATAGCGCTGAATTCACGTAGGACTGTTTTATAAGCTTCCTCGGGAGGCAGTGCTGATATTTTCCAGATAATCTTAAGTTCTTGATTGCCTGCGTAAACAGGCTCATTTAATTTGATGATGCCCAGGGCGTTTAGCATCTCAGCATAGCTTTTGGCATTGTCCCAACGTCCCCTTCTATTAATTCCTAAAAGCGATCCTTCAACGACAACTTCTTGTGTGTATTGGTCGTATTTGAGTGTCATTTTAGCTGCGTGGTTACGCAAGGGAATATTATAAACAATGGTAAGAATATTACCCTCGCTTTTGAAACTTACTTGTTGGGGTCGAAACGCTCTTATACGTGCAGATGAAAAAAGCATCATTCCTTGTTTGACAGGTTCAGGCAAAGACAAGGTATTGACTTTTGTATACAGTACATTCTCCACATTCGCGATGATAGCAACACAGCCTTGGTGGACCCATGTAAAGTGATCTTCAATGGTTAGTGGATAGTGCCTTTCGAATACAGCGTCGGAGCTGATCATCGCAGCGGAGACACTAAATTCTGGCGATGGATTAAGCTGCGCGCTGCTCGTGTCAGTTAAGGATTTGAATAGATTTTGTGCCACTCCAATTTTGAACTGAGGAGAGCCGAAGCCCCCAATAAAACTATCAGACATTCGAGTGTTAGATAATGTCCAGATTGGGGCAAATTCCGTGGCGAGGTTTTCCAAGAACGAAAAGAACTCGCCAACCATGCGTCGGAATTCAGTCACTTTGGCTGGTGTACCCATTGAATGATCCATCTTCATCGCTTTGATACTGAGATCGTAAAAATCAACGGTTTCTTTCAGAGCTTGAAAGATAACAGATTTTGTTAGAACAGATGATTCTTTGACTAATCGACCGATCCCTTTGCAGATTGTATGCAACGTTGAAGAATCTTTAAGTGTATCAAGGGAATATTTACCTTCTCGAATGTCTTTTGCTAACTCAGTATATTTAGTCACTGTCGCCACTTCATTCTGGGGCAGGGTATTAAGGACAGACTCGATCGATCCCGGCTTGAATAACATGATAAACCAGTTTGAAGTCAGGTCTGTCTCATCGAGTATTTTCATCAGCTCTAGTATCTGTTGTTCTTGTCTCTTTGTCGCGCCCTTTTCCGCCTCAAGAAGAAAAGTTTTCCATTGTACCGCTACTGCAGGATCGAAGGCTTTTTCAGAGGTAAATAAAATATCACCAAACCGGATCGGATTGGCGACCTGGTTTTGGTATTCAATCAAGGCTTGGGCATGCGTATAGAGTTTTTCGACATCAAGTGCTGAATAAACCCCAAGAGAGCCCTGTTTAGGAGTATCGACTAGCAGTGTTAACAGGTTTTTGATGTAAAAAAAGTTTTGATAGCCCAATACCTGTGGTTGTTTTAAATTTGCCATAGCTTCATCAAAAGCACCGTCAATTTCTTTCTTAAGCGCTTTCAAATCATTGAGTGCTCTTCGAGCTTGAGGGGGGGGGTACCTGCTGTTAGCAAAAAGCTGCTCCAGGTCATCGACTCGCGTCTTTATATTTCCTACTTTTTCTTTCAGCTTCAAGATTATGGGGGCAGCTACACTGGTCGTGACGGCATCACCTAATTGTTCTAAGAGAGAAAAGATATCTTCAGGGATTGTGTGAGGGGAAGTTCTGGCGCGCAGGATTGGATCGACCGAAATGGAGTGGACAATCGTTGCAGGATGTGCGGCGAATCCCTTTTTTACAAAAGGTGTAATATCCACCTCTTTATTCCACACATTAACTTTTCCCGTTTGCATGCAGATAACCACTTGCTGTTCGGCTGTCACTCCTGACAGCATTTCTTGAATTCCTTGCTTTCGTTCCATGAATAGGCATGGAACACCCATATTGCTAAAGTTCACCACCGCGTGGGAGTTAGAAGGTTCTGGCTGTCGGACAATGACAGCGCTGTATTTTTCAGGGTCATTGTTGTATAGGTTCAGTGCTTCTAATAAAGTCTCTATTTCGATGATTTGACCAGGATTGGCAATGACGACAGAAGCTTTTCCCGGAATTAAGACAACTCCCTTCTTTGTTTCGACGATCGGGGAACTATCCAGTTCTTTCACATTTGAAAGATCGAGGTAGGTTGGCATCAATTTCTGACGTTTTACATCACGAGCCTGTACAGGATAGATCTTCCCATTTTTGATGACGATTTCCATATCTGTTGGATGGTCATCAAAGAATTTTTCTCCGACAATGCCCCATGTATATAACCGAACTATGAGTGCATCACTCAGCACGCGCTGATGGGCTAAATTTCCGGTATTTTCCATCATTTCTAAAGTTACCTGATCTCCGTTTTTTTTCGGCGCTAACCTAAAGGGCTTGTACTGGTTGTCATAGATGATATAAAGCCTGTCCGGACTGGCCTCAGACACTAAGATAAGAGCTGTATCACTTTTAATTCCCCCTTCTTTGACAACACCTTCGCCATGCCCAAATGTGGCGCTAATTCGCATCACGCGGAATTTCTCCTCGCCAATGTAAAGGGGTTCATTGCTAAAGAGAACCAAGGAGCTAGGGATAGCGTTCGGATTGGTCGCTCCGCCGATGGGTTCTCCAATTAATGTTTGGGCAAGAACAGGCAGCTTAAGGGAGCTCTCGAACGGATTTTCATCAGCAGCGATACGATTCTTCAATGATTCAAGGCCAAAATAGGAGCGGACAACCTTTCCAAGGGCAATAGAAAACTCACTCTGGGTCGGAGCCACATAAGCGATACTCTCATTACCCCCGGCATTAGTTGCGGTATTTCCCCCTTCCTCTTTAGCGCTCGCATCTTCGGCGCCTGTGCTTCGTACCATCAGTCGATCGCCAGCGACCGATCTTTCTTCAAGCCAAGTGCGGATCTCTGGCGTCACAAGGGCATGGTAAGCATCTTCATCGGTGCTAGCCTTTTCAAATATTTGGGCAAGAGCGGCATTTATCTCTGCAAAACATTCTCGGACTCTTTTATTGGCAAAGAAAGTTTGATGATTGGGTTCATTTGCGTAAAGCGTACTCAGCTCATTCCAGCGTTCAAATACTATTGGGGAATTCGTCGAAGAATCCTTAGGGCTATAATGTGTAATAAAAGCATGCATCTGTTGGTTGCTGATACCAACTGGGGCGGGAATTTCCACTCCGGGGATCGGGAGAGCTTCCATGAGGCTGACTTGCTTCATTAAATGATCGAATTTTTTGCCGAACTCCTCATGGCTTTTAATAGCCATATGCGGACGAGCCTGTTCCATAAGAACCCGTATCCGGTCTTCTAAGGAGGTCACGGCATAGCAAAGATCTCCTTCATGCTGCTCCCATAATGCTAATTCGTTTATGGTACAGGTTTCAGGGGGGATACTCCATGAAGTCTTACTTAATTCGTTCTGTAATAAATACACAGTGTCGCGGAGCTCTTGTAACTCGGGAAGAACCTCTATCTTGTGTCGCAAATCGGCTGTTTTATCCAACGCTTTCAACACAGCCATATGAGCGGCTGCCCTTTCTGCTTGGATGGCGCCTTGATCTGTTGAAGAGTCTCCTCTAAAATCATGCAATACTTTTGCCATCTGTCCCATGCCTGCTATCGGCCCTAACGCGGCGTTTTCGACGCGTGATTCAGTATCATCGGTTGTCGATTCTCTACCTTGCTCCATTGCTTCTTCGAGTTTGATGAAGCGCTCATACCGTGCTTTCGGCATCTCCTGTTCAATTCTCCAGTTTACATAGTCCTGGACGGCTTTTCCGATGTCTGTTTTTTTATCTATAGCTTCCTTAAATTGAAGGAAATACGCCGCTGGAACTTTGCCGATAAGAGCTGTTTCGGTAAGGTCTGTGTTCTCTATATTTGCACGGATGAATTCGGAACCCTTATATAGCTCACCCTGAAGTGCTTTGAGTATAGTCTCATACGTATCTCTCTGGGTTTTAAGTTGCGAACTTACCTGAGAGATTTCTTCAAATGTTTTAATTGTTAAAGAAGATAACTGCATCGCAGGCAATAAAACACCTGCGTGTTCCGTAATTTTTTCGTGGAGCCATGAGAACACTCTAGCGAGCATACCTTTTTCTAGTATTGGCCGTCTTAACGTCAGTTCTCTCCACGCGTCTGAACCGTACACCAGGTTCGGTTCAGTGATCTCTAACGGCACAGTCCTAGTACCATCCCCATCAGAGTGTGTTTCGTATATTATACATCCTTGTATCTCTTTTATCGTGTCATCATAGTGTTCTTTAAGCTCTTCGAACGAATGCAATGTTTCTTGCGGGATTTCAAGAGTTTCGAACTGTTCAGATAGATTGCTGAGATGCCGTTCGAGGGAATCTAGTTCATTAAGGGCGTTTTGCACAACATCAAGGTTTTTGTTTTGCAGGCATCTCTTTAACGTCCTCATCTCACCATCTAGCTGGCGCCTAGCATCCTCTTCGAAACAGCTTAATGTTGTGACTACAAGCTGTTTGTTTTCTTTGTGCGAAGGTTTAAAAAACTCTTTCACAATCTGGGTAAATGAGACCTTTGTTTCAGAGGATGCTCTTGGAATGTTATCTTTTAGATAGTTAGTCATTTTCGATAGATGCGTAACTACATTAGATAATTGGGGAAGAGGTATCAGTAAAGCACCTTGAGGCTTGGCGCATTGTTCACTTAGAGCGATCAACTTCCCTTCTAAAGTGTGGGTGAGTTTTTGGTAATCTTTAATCATCTGGGCAAAATGGGCGACATCGTCGAGAACTCGTTCGGCATACCTAATGGCTTCCGCTTGCGGTTTTTCATGCGGCGGTACTTGCAATGCAAAGAGCTGTTCTCTGAGTTCCTTAATTTGTGCTTCGTCTCTTCCAGTGGCCCCGCCCGTCGCAAGGGCTTGAACTAGCGCCTGAATTCTGGCAATTGTCATTTTGCATTGTTGCGCAGATTCGGACGCAGAAAAATGAGGGTGTTGTTGATTAAACTCTGTATTGATATGAGAGATCCATCCCTGGACAACTTTTTGTATAATCCTTGACTTTGGGTCCTTCCCCAAACGAATTGCTGGAGGTTGCCCCATGGGTAAAATATGTGGATTATCTTCACTGTTGTTGATTAAATTCATAAAAATCTATCACGGTATGTTTAAATAACAAAACTACTGTTTGATTTCCGATTACTTTAACCTGCTAGGTTATTCGATTCATTTTTCTCAACAATTATTGATTAAATGTAATAAAATAAATAATATTTTATTTTTATTATCATGTATTAAAACAGCTTATGTCAATATATAAATTTATATTTAAGTAGAAATTATTTATAATTTTTTTTTCATTGTAAAACACTCTGTTGTTAACTGATGTGAATCGGCAAGCCCCGAAAAGTACTCTAATATCCAAGCCTTGTTCACCTAATTTGGTGATCATACCCATTTTTTCAGCCTCTAAGACAGTTTTTTACTTGAATAAACAGGGCTGTTCTGGCAAGTTGGTAGCTATTTGATGAGCCAATCATGGAGAGGTAAGAGATGTTGCGGGACGATTATGAAGAATTTTCTGAGACACAGCTGAAAGTTTTGGAAAAATATGTAACAAATACCAGCGGACATATCTTTGTCTTGCGGAATCTTCCTGAGGTAATCAAAGGCGCGCTTTTTTCCCGATATTCCCGTTCCAACTTAGGCCTCAGGACACTTTTGTTAAAGGAATTTATTTCCAACGAGGAGGAAGCGGCCTTTGCTTCTATTGTTGGTGAGGATGCCGATAAAGCAGAAAAAGGACCGACAGACCAGGCTGCGGCAATTAGGAAAGCCCAGAATTTTTATGATCGTATTCTTGATGGATATGGCGACGATTCGATTGGCGAACTTGGCGGCACTCACGTGGCTCTGGAAAATATCTCGATGTTGGCGGCAAAACAGCTTGAAGATTGTCGCATCGGAGGATCTCCGCTAGAAAAATCGACACGGTATGTCTATTTCGACCAAAAAGTCGAAGGCGAATATCTTTTTTACCGCGAACCTATTCTCATGACTTCAGCCTATAGGGATCTCTATGTCAATACATGCAATATGCTGTTTGATACCTATAGCCGAATGATCCCACCGTTGACAGCTATCCTTGACGAAAAAATGCCGAAGGACCCCGCTGTTTCCAAAACAGCCTATACTGCGGCCCTTAGAGCAAAGGTTCTCGACTGCTTGCGTGGACTCCTTCCTGCTTCAACGCTGACAAATATGGGAATCTATGGTAATGGGCGCTTCTTTGAACAGCTGATCCATAAATTGCATGTCAATAATCTGGCTGAAATCCAAGATGTCGGTAAACGCATGCATGAAGAAATATCCAAAGTAATGCCTTCGTTTATTCGTCGCTCAGATGTTTCACATTATACTCACAAGGCTTTTTCTGAGTTTCACGAAGCAATGGATACAGAATTAAGCACGATTGCTGAAAGTCATGTCGTGGAAGAAGATGAAGGGGATAATCAATGTGTCCGACTCGTTTCTTCTGATCCTGATGCTGTCTGCAAAATCGCCGCAGCCCTTCTTTTTTCCCAAGGGAAAAATAGCCTTTCAAGTCTATACAAACACTGTAAAGGGCTTCCGGAAGAAGAACTGTCACGCATCCTCGATGCCGCATGCAGCGCTAGGGAAAATCGACGTCAGAAATCGCCAAGAGGACTCGAACACGCCAACTTTACTTTTGAAATCCTTGCCGACTTTGGAGTTTATCGCGACCTTCAACGCCACCGCATGCTCACACAAGAGAGACAGCAGCTTTCCTGCCATCACGGCTTTTATGTCCCTACGGAAATTGTTGGAACAGAAATGGAAGCCGAATATATCGCTGCAATGGATTGCGCTAAAGCGGTTTATGACACGATTGCTGCTGAACTTCCCGAAGAAGCTCAATATATGGTTCCCATGGCCTATAATGTGCGCTGGTATTTTCATGTCAACTTAAGGGCGTTGCAGTGGCTGTGTGAGCTGCGCTCCTCCCCTGCAGGGCACCCCACCTATCGACTTGTCGCTCAACTCCTAGCTAAAAAGACATTTGAAGCATTCCCCGCATTTGAGCGCTTTTTCAAATTTGTTGACTTTGATGGGTACGAGCTCGGACGCCTCGGACAGGAGCAACGTAAAATTGACAAACAGCAAAAAGTTTTAGTGGAGTAGTGAGCTCTCGGGTATTTTAGGGCATGGTTTAAAATGAGATTGTTTTTGGTATACAACTAAAAGCGTTTCAGGGCCTTCAATACATCTCTTTGTTGCCCTTTTTAGCTCTTTTTGTAGCCCCAGAGAACAAGATCTTGGAGAGATCTAAAAAACATAAAGTCTGCTTTAAAAATGCTATATGAGGATTTTATTCTATTTACTTGGAAAATTCGTTAAAGAAATTGAATGATCCCATGATTGTAAAAAAGCAAGGGAAGGATTCACCATCTTTTTTGCCATTTTTAGGCATGGTTCAAATGAAGGTAACACTTTTGGATGGCCAAGATCACCTGA